>JANOAH010000111.1:0-2800 GCA_031411075.1 Erythrobacteraceae bacterium | reverse complement strand
CTGGTTCATTTAACGCCTTCCCGTTCGAGCAACTTGCGCTTGATCTCCAGCCCATAGGCATAGCCGCCGAGCGAGCCGTCCGACCTGACAACGCAGTGGCACGGAATCAGCACCGGGACATGGTTCGCGCCATTGGCCGATCCCGCCGCGCGCACCGCGTTGGGATTGCCCGCGGCGGCGGCGATTTCAGCGTAGGAGCGCGTTTTGCCCGGCGGAATTCGGCGCAATTCGGCCCAGACCCGTTCCTGGAACGCGGTGCCGCGCACGTCGACCGGAATGGCGCGGCCCTTGGCTGGGTCATCGACGGCAGCCACGACCTGTTGCAGCAGTGCGGCGAAATCCTCTCCGCCTTCCACCAGGTCGGCATTGGGAAAAAGTCGCTCCAATTCCTCCCGTCCGCGGCCGAAGCTCAGCCGGCAAACGCCGTTGTCGGTGGCCGCGACCAGCATCGGGCCGAGCGAGCTTTCCACCACGGCCCAGCGGATCGTCACCCCCGCCCCGCCCTTGACCCATGCCGACGGCGCCATGCCCAGTTTCCCTTCCATTGCTTTGTAGAACCGGCTCGGGCTGTCGAAGCCCGCATCGTAGATCGCGCCGGTCACGCTGCCGGCCTCCGCCAGCGCCTCGCGCGCGCGCTCTTCGCGCAAGGCGCGGGCATAGGCGGCGGGCGAGAGGCCGGTCAGCCGGGTGAACACCCGCTGGAAATGGCTCGGCGAATAGCCCGCTGGCCCGGCCAGCTGCGCCAGCGGCAAAGGGGCTTCGGCGGCTTTGATGGCTTTGATCGCGCGCAGCACCGCCTGCTCGTCCCGCGCGACGTCGTCGGGCAGGCAGCGCCGGCAGGCGCGCAGGCCGGCCCCCTGGGCCTCGGCTCCGCTGGCGAAGAAACGGACATTTTCGCGCCCCGGATGGCGCGCCGCGCAAGACGGACGGCAATAGATGCCGGTGCTCAGCACGCCGGTGACGAAGCGGCCGTCAAACGCGCGGTCGCGGCGCAGCACGGCGGCCCAGGCTTCATCGACATCGATCATCGCAGGTCTCCTATCGGCTGGTTGGCCGCGCGTCTCTATCGCTTCGCCGGCAACCGCGCGTCCCGCCGCTTGCGCTCAAAGCCGATGGGCGCGAAAAGCCGCGAATGGGCGGTCTCGACTGGTTACGAAAATGGGCGGCGCGCCTGCTGGCGCTAGCCGCGCTGTTGCTCGTGCCGACCGCGCTCCACGCCGATCCCGCCGACATCACCGCCGCCGCGCGGGGGGTGGTGCGGATCGTCATCGTCGATGTGCAGGACGACGAAGTGGTCCCGGTCTCGCACGGCACCGGCTTTGCCGTCAGCGCCGAGCGGATCGTCACCAACGCC
This sequence comes from Erythrobacteraceae bacterium, assembly GCA_031411075.1. Classification (GTDB taxonomy): domain Bacteria; phylum Pseudomonadota; class Alphaproteobacteria; order Sphingomonadales; family Sphingomonadaceae; genus Croceibacterium_A. The sequence goes on along the minus strand of JANOAH010000111.1, from coordinate 1,446 downwards.
CACGTTGTCCAGGACAAGCTCGACAACGACGGCTTGTCCATCGGCATCGTGCCGGCCGACGGCGGCGAGGCGGTGTTCGGTCGGCTGGTGGCGGTTTCGCCCCGCAACGACCTGGCCCTGATCGAAACAACCTCGCCGATGCGGCTCGCCCCGCTGACCGTGGCCGGCGATGCGTCCGACGATTCCGGCCGGGTCACCAGCCTCGGCTATCCGATGAACGTCGACCGCGCGCAGGGGCTTTCCACCGGCGACATCTTCCGCGCTCAGCCGCCGGTCAAGTCGAGCGGCAATCTCTCCGGTCGCCGGCCGACGCGCGAGTTCGATTCGCTGCTCCATACCGCGCCGATCGCGCGCGGCAGCAGCGGCGGGCCTCTGCTCGACGAATGCGGCCGGGTGCTCGGCGTCAACAGTTTCGGCGCGGAAAGTGGCGGATCGGACGCCGAGTTCTACTTCGCGGTTTCGACCCGCGAGCTGCTGCCGTTCCTGCGCGCCAACGGGGTCACGCCGCGCGTCAACGCCGCGCCGTGCCGCAGTCTGGCCGATCTCGAAGCGGCCGAGCGCAGCCGGGCTGAGCGCGCCGAATTCGCCGCCCAGGCCAGCGCGGCGGCCACCGAACAGGCGCTCGCTCGCCGCCGTGACGACGCCCGGCGCGAGATCGAGTTCGCCATCCTCGCCGAACGCGAAGACGGCATGGCGCTGGCGATGGTGCTTCTGATGGCGGCGCTTGCGGCGAGCGGAATGGCGATGCACGCGCACCATTCCGGCTTGCGCCACAACGCCGAAGTCGGATTTGGCCTGGCCGTGCTGGCGGTGCTCGGCGCCGGGTTCGCGTGGGCGGCGCGGCCCGATTACAGCCAGGTCGCCGAACGCCTAGAGGACAAGTTGCGCGAGGAGATGCAGGCGGGAGCCAGCGGGCCGATCGCCGCCGGGCCCAAAGGCGCGCTGATTTGTACCTTGCTGCCCGAGCGTAGCCGCGTGACCGGCGAGGCCCCGGCCGACATCCCGTTCGATTGGCGCGAGGACGGCTGCGTCAACGGCCGCACCCAGTATGGCCTCGAAGATGGTGTATGGGCGCGGGTGTTCGTACCGGGCGAGGAAGCGGTCGTTTCGGTCAACCGCTTCGATCCCAAGACGCGTGAATACCGCATGGAGCGCTATCTCCTCGATCGCGCCGAAATGGCCCGCGCCCGCACCGCCCGCGGCGAATACGAAGCGCCGGCCTGCGGGACCGGCGAACAAGCCGCCCGCGACCTCGGCGCGCGGCAAAAGGGCGTGCTCTCGCTGATCCCCGAGCGGCCGAATGAGCGGCTGGTGTATAGCTGCGCGGGGGCGGGGGGTTGAGTGATCCTCCCCATCGACATGCGTTGGGGAGGTTGGCGACGCCGTAGGGGGCTGACGGAGGGGGAAGGGCCACCAGCCCCCCCACCACCACCACAGCGAGGTCGC
>JANOAH010000110.1:0-4637 GCA_031411075.1 Erythrobacteraceae bacterium | reverse complement strand
GGTGCCGGGATCGGGAATGCCCTGGCCCGCGATCTTGCCGAACAGCGTCTCGCACCCCGCCTCGTTGGCGAAGTACGGGGTGTTGAGGTAGCCGTGATAATTCGTCGCCAGGCCGCTTTCGAGATCGGCAACGACGATGTGGCAATCATGGTTAGGCTCCCCTTCGAGCAGGTGCCCAAAGATGAACACACCCGGCGCCGGCTCCCAGGCGTTGTAGCGCGCCGGGTGGAACCGCCCCGCGTCCTTCTTCCACATCAACGCATCGTTGCGATCGAAGATGTATTCCATCGCCGGCCCGCCGTCATAGGCGATCGTGAACTCCTTGCCCGCCAGAGCGCCGCTTGGCGCGGTGCCGTTCCCGGCCATCGGGCTCGCCCGGTCGAACACGTGGACGGCGCCCGAGGCGACTGACGCTGTGACCTCGGCGGTGGTCATCTTGTCCATCGTCGCCAGCGGGCGATAGATGCGGCGTTCGCCCTTTTTGGCGTTTTCGATCGGGATCGGCGTGGCGGAAAAATCGCCGAGCTTTTCGAACCGCGCGTTCTGGCCGAGCCATTCGGCGCTGCCGCGGAACATGTAGAACTCGAGCTCGTCCGCGCCGTTGAAGCCCAGCCGCACCCCGACCGATTGCAGCCGGTTGGAATCGAGCACGTAGGCGTGGAGCATGCCCGAAAACTCGGCCTCGACCCGCGCGAACAGGAACGCGTCCTCGGTCAGCTGGATATAGTCGGCGGGCGCCGAATAGCCGCGCCCGTCCTTGAGCCGGTCGAGCTCGGACCAGTGGGTGTATGTGTACGAGCAATAGTATTCGACCGTGCGCAGCCCGGTATCCTCGGTCCACGAATAGGCGCGGCCTTCCATCCGAAGCGTCGGGGTGTGGCGTGCGGTCGGGGCGACGCTGCCGGTATCGACATAGCCATGCCAGACGGCGCGGTTGATCTCGCGCGCCCGCGGGGCCGGGCCGCCGCCCCACCACAGTTCGAGCGCGGTGCCGAGATTGGTTTGCCGGTCCCACGCCACCACCCAGGCCTTGGTGCTTCCCGGTACCACGTGGGTGAACAGGGTGATGTGGTTGAGCGTCAACGCACCGTAAGCGGCCGTCTCGCCCCCGTAAGTCAGGCGGTTGCCCGCACCGAATTGCCAGGTGTGCGTGCCGGCGCCATCGGTAACGAGCTTAAGCGTCTGGCCGGCCAGACCCGCGTCGAACGCGCTCTTGCTGCCGGGCCCCGCTGCCGCCGCCGGCGCCAGCTTGGCCGCGATCTGCGCTTCGCTCAGCTCGGTCCACGGATAGCGGAACAGCGGCACGCTCGGATAGGCTTCCAGAGCCATGTCCCCCCTTCTCCCTGGCCGTTTTGTCGTTGCGCGCAACCTGCCACAGCGCTGCGCCAGTGCAAGCGGCTAATGCGTTGTGCGAAAGCTTCGAAAAGGTAATGCGCTGGCGCAGATTTGGGTTATCGTTAACCATTCTTAACGACCCCGGAAACCGCCTGTGATTCGTCCCCTCGCAGCCCTGCTGGCGGTCACCGCGGGAATGCTGTCGCTCGGCGGTTCGGCGCAGGAATGGTCGCCCGAACCGGTCGCCCCGATCGCCGCAGTCGCGCCCCTGCCGGTTGCAGCGCCGATCGCAGCGCCGGTGGCGCCCGAACCGCCGCCGCCGCCGACCTTGGCCGACGTGCTCCAGGCCGGCGTGGCGATGGTCGTCAGCATCGCGGACCAGCGGATCTACGTGTTCAAGGACGGGGCGCTGTGGGATTCGGCGGCCGTGTCGACCGGCCGGCGCGGGCATGCCACGCCCACCGGGCTGTTCCCGATCCTGCAGAAGCACCGTCACCACCGCTCGAACCTCTACGCCAACGCGCCGATGCCGTTCATGCAGCGGCTGACCTGGGGCGGGGTGGCGCTGCACGCGGGCAACGTCACGCGCGCCACCGCCTCGCACGGCTGCATCCGCCTGCCGTACGATTTCGCCCGCCGGCTGTTCGCGATCACCGGCTTCCAGTCGACGTTGGTGCTGGTCACCGCGGAGCCGGTGGGCAACGCCGATACTGCGCTGGCGCTGGCCGGCGGGCAACCGTTGCCAACCGCGCGCGATGCCCGCGTCGAACTCGCCGCCGCTGCCGTGGGCCCGCGCGCACCGATTCCGGCAACGGGTCCGGTCCATACGATCCAGTTGGCGGCCGCCCCGACCCCGCAGGGTGCCGCCGCGTTGTGGACCACGCTCAGCGCTCGGCGGCCCGAACTCGCCGGGCTGACCCACCAGGTGGTTCCCGCGGTGGTCAATGCCCGCCAGGTCTATCGCCTGCGCGCCACCGGCCCCGGCGCGGCGGGGCTGTGCAGCCGGCTGGCGGGCAGCGGAGTGCCGTGTTTCCGGGTCAACGGCTGAGCACGAGCGGGCCGATCGCGCGAAATCATTTTCCTACACGAGCCTGATCTGCTTCATCCTTGCGGATGGACCGTCCCACCGCTTCATCGCTCAGACCACGGCGGTCGTCCTGCGCGTCCGGCGAAGGTGCGGTCGGACCGTTACATGGTGTACACTTTGTGTAACGTTTCGACCCCGCGCCCACGTGCAATCGCGCGTGGCCCTTGCGCCTGAGGCCGCTTTCTACAAAAGCGCCCGCGAGATGATCAAACCCGCCCTCCTCGAAGCCGCCCGTGTGTCCAAGGCTTGGCCGTTCCAGGAGGCGATGAAGCTGGTCAAACGGTATCCGGACGGTAAGCCCGATGGGGCGGCGGTGCTGTTCGAGACCGGCTACGGCCCGAGCGGCCTGCCGCACATCGGCACGTTCCAGGAAGTGCTGCGCACCACGCTGGTGCGCCGCGCTTACGAGATCGTCAGCGGCGGCGCGCCGACGCGGCTGATCGCGTTCAGCGACGACATGGACGGGCTGCGCAAGGTGCCCGAGAACCTGCCGGGCCAGGACCTCCTGCAGGCCAATCTCAACAAGCCGCTCAGTCGCATTCCCGACCCGTTCGGCGCCGGGTACGACAGCTTCGCGCACCATAACAACGCCATGTTGCGCGACTTCCTCGACCGCTTCGGGTTCGACTACGAATTCGTCGCGGCGAGCGAGCGGTACAATTCGGGCGCGTTCGACGGCGCGCTGCGGCTGGTGCTCGAAAAGTTCGACGCAATCCAGGCGATCATGCTGCCGACGCTGCGCGCCGAGCGGCAGGCGACCTATTCGCCGATCCTGCCGATCAGCGCCAGGAGCGGCGCGGTGCTGCAGGTGCCGATCGAGGTGGTCGATCCCGCCAGCGGTTTGATCCGGTTCAAGGAGGACGGCGAAACGGTCGAACAATCGGTGTTCGGCGGCCAGGCCAAGTGCCAGTGGAAAGTCGACTGGGCGATGCGCTGGTATGCGCTCGGCGTCGATTACGAGATGAGCGGCAAGGACCTGACCGACAGCGTCACCCAGTCGGGCCGCATCGTTCGCGCGCTCGGCGGGCGGATGCCCGAAGTGATGATCTACGAGCTGTTTCTCGACGCCAACGGCGAGAAGATTTCGAAGTCCAAGGGCAACGGCTTCACGTTCGAGGAATGGCTGCGCTACGGCACCGAGGAGAGCCTGGGTCTCTACGTGTTCCGCGAACCCAAGAGCGCCAAGAGCCTGCACGCCGGCATCGTCCCGCGCGCGGTCGACGAATACTGGCAGTTTCGCGCCAAGATCCCCGAGCAGCCGCTCGAACAGCAACTCGGCAATCCGGCGTGGCACTTGCTGCGCGCCAATGGCTACGCGGGCGGGGATGGGGAGGGGCTGCTGGTCCCCTACAGCCTGCTCCTCAACCTCGTGGGCGTGCTCGGCGCGTCGGCCACGCGCGAGCAGGTGTGGAGCTATCTCGGCAACTATATTCACGCGGCCGACCCGGCGGCGCATCCCGAGCTTGATGCGCTGGTCGACCGGGCGCTGGCCTACAACCGCGATTTCGTCGCCCCGACGCTCACCCGGCGCGCGCCGACGGCAGGCGAGGCCGAGGCCTTGCGCGCGCTCGACGCCTACCTCGCCGGTGCGGCCGAAGAGACCTCGGCCGAGGACCTGCAGACCGAAATCTACGAGATCGGCAAGCGTGAGGAATTCGGCTTCGAATCGCTGCGCGACTGGTTCCGGGCGCTGTACGAGACGCTGCTCGGATCCAGCCAGGGGCCGCGGATGGGCAGCTTCATCGCGCTCTATGGCGTCGCCAATACCCGCGCGCTGATCGCCGAAGCGCTGGCCCGCGCCGCCTGACGATCACAGCCAGGGGCGGGTGCGATACCATTTGGTGACGACGTACTTGGTACCCGCCACCACCGGGCTGCCGGCGTGGAGCGTGAACGGGTTGGGCACACCTCCGGGATCGGCATTGTTCCACACCAGCAGCGTACCGCGGCGCGGCTCGACCCCGAAGCCGAGCCGCGGGAACGCCGTGGCGCCACCGGCCTCGACGGTGTTGAGATAGGCCATCGCGGTGAAGCTGCGCTGCCCGCCGCGATCCTTTTCCATCTCGAGGTACTGGGTGCCGCCGGGAAACCAGTCGGTGTGGTTCTGGAACTGCTGGCCGACCTGGTAGCGCTGTCCCTGGACCGTCTCGCCGAAAGCCGGATCGATGCCGAGCAGGTCGTCGATCCGCCGCTGCACCTGCTTGACGAACGGATC
>JANOAH010000109.1:0-3031 GCA_031411075.1 Erythrobacteraceae bacterium | reverse complement strand
TTCTGGGCCGCCTTCATCCTCACTCGCCCGCTCGGCGCGACGATCGGCGATTGGCTCGACAAGCCGCTCGGCAGCGGCGGGATGGAGGTCAGCCGCCCGCTGGCGTCGCTGGTCATCGCGGTGCTGATGGTGGTGCTGATCTGGCTGATCCCGCAGCGCGCCGGCCGGCACCCGGGGGCTGGAGACCCCGCCTGATCCGCGCGCTCGCCACACTGGCCTTGCTGGCCGTGCCGGGCGCCGCCTGGGCCGGCCCGCCGTTCCTGACCGATGATCCCGAGCCGACCGACAACGGCCACTGGGAAATCTACGCCCCGCTAATGGAGGCCGAAGGCAGCGGCGACGATTTCGAAGGCGCTCTGGGTACCGAGATCAACTATGGCCTGGCGCCCGACGTCCAGCTTACTGTCGGGCTGCCGGCCGGCTACGCCCACGATGGCGCCGGGTGGCACTGGGGCGCCGGCGATCTCGAGGCGTCGCTCAAGTATCGCTTTTACCATGACGAGACGGCGGGCTTGCAGGTGGCGTTCTTCCCCGGCGTGACGCTGCCGACCGCCGACACCGGGTTCGGCGCCGAACGCGTTACCACGCTGCTGCCGATCTGGGTGCAACAGGATTTCGGCCGCTGGTCGCTGTTCGGCGGCGGCGGGCTGGCGATCAACCCGGGCGCGGGCAACCGCGATTACTGGACCGGCGGGGTGGCGCTGACTCGCCAGGTCGGCGAGAGCCTGACGCTCGGGGTGGAGGCGGATCGCCAGGGTGCCGACACCATCGGCGGAAGGGCGGTGACCAGCCTCGGGGTCGGCGCGGTCTACGATCTGCCCGGGCCGCTGCGCCTGCTGACGTCGGGCGGGCCGAGCCTGGAGGACGGCGGCGGCCGCGGCTTCCACGCCTTCGCCGCGCTCGGGCTCGATTTTTAGCCAGCGCAGGTTCGCTCTCGTCAAAGCTGTGTTGACCCTGTAATACACGCGGCAATGAGCCTGTGGGGTCGATCGAAGCCGCCGAATGCCGTCAGCGCCGACGAGGCCGGGCGCGCATACCTGTCGTACGGCGCGCTTTACGACGAGGACGGGCCGGGCGATCCGGCGTTCGGCGAATGGCTCGACGAACACCTGGGGCTGGCGCCCGACGAGGCTGCGCCGGCCGGACCGGTAGCGCCGCGGCCGCGCACGCGGTGGTGGTGGATCAAGCGCGGGTTGCTCGGGGCCGTCCTGTTGTTCGTGGGGCTGCTGGCATGGCTGGCGATCACCGCACCGCTGTCAAAATCGCTCCAACCGATCGCCCCGCCGCAGCTGACCCTGCTCGCCGCCGACGGCACCCCGATCGCGCGCAACGGGTCGGAGATCGAAGCGCCGGTGGCGGTCAAGCAGTTGCCGCCGCATGTCATCCACGCGCTGCTGGCGATCGAGGACCGGCGGTTTTACGGCCACTGGGGGATCGATCCGCGCGGCATGGCGCGGGCGCTGTGGTCGAATGTCACCACTGGCCGCACACAGGGCGGCAGCACGATCACGCAGCAGCTCGCCAAGTTCACTTTCCTGACCGCCGAACAGAACCTGGGCCGCAAGGCGCGCGAGGCGCTGATTGCGTTCTGGCTGGAGGCCTGGCTGAGCAAGGACCAGATCCTCGAACGCTACCTGTCGAACGCCTATTTCGGCGACAACGTCTATGGCCTGCGCGCCGCCAGCCTGCACTACTTCTATCGGAAGCCTGAAAACCTGACGTTGCCGCAGGCGGCGATGCTGGTCGGCATGCTGCAGGCGCCGAGCCGCCTGGCGCCGACCGCCAACCCCGACCGGGCCGAAGCGCGGATGAAGCTGGTGCTCAATGCGATGGTCGAGGCCGGGTATCTCGGCCGGGCCGAAGCGCGCGCGGTGCGCACGCCGCAAGTGGACTTGAGGATCACCAACGACCTCCCCACCGGGACCTATTTTGCCGATTGGGCGCTGCCGCAGGCACGGGCGCTGACCGAGTCGAGCTATGCCCGCCAGACGATCCGCACCACGCTCGATTCGCGGCTGCAGGAAGCGGCGCGGCGGGCGGTGAACCGCGCCTCGCTCGGCGGCGCGCAAGTAGCGCTGGTGGCAATGCGGCCCAACGGCGAAGTCGTGGCGATGATCGGCGGGCGCGATTATCGCAAATCGCCGTTCAACCGCGCCACCCAGGCGCGCCGCCAGCCCGGCTCAACCTTCAAGTTGTTCGTCTATCTCGCCGCGCTCGACGAAGGCTGGGATCCCGAAGACCGAATTTCCAACCGGCCGATCGAGCGCGGCGGCTATCGCCCACGCAATGCCAGCGGCAATTACAGCGACAGCCTGACGCTGGCCGACGCCTTCGCGCAGTCGAGCAATGTCGCGGCGGTGCGGCTGATGGGCGAAGTCGGCGATGGCGATGTCATCGCCATGGCGCGCGATCTCGGCGTGCGCTCGCCGCTTGCGGAAGGCGACCCCAGCGTGGCGCTGGGCACTTCGACCATGACGCTGATGGAACTGACTGCGGCCTACGCCGGCGTGGCGGGAAACAGCTTCCCGGTGCGCCCGACAGCGTTCGCCAGTCAGGAGAGCGGCTGGCTGTCGAGCTGGCTCGACGGCAAGGACAGCCTTTCGGCCGGCGAGCATGAGGCGATCGAGCGGATGCTGCGCCAGGCGGTCAATCGCGGCACCGGGCGCGCGGCGATGCTGAGCGGCCCCAATTTCGGCAAGACCGGCACCACGCAGGACAATCGGGATGCGCTGTTTGTCGGCTATGCCGGCGGACTGGTGGTCGGCGTGTGGGTGGGGAACGACGACAACAGCCCGTTGCGCGGGGTCTCGGGCGGCACGGTGCCGGCGCGGGTTTGGCGCGATTTCATGACCCAGGCGCTCGGCGGCACCGCGCCCACGCGGCCGCGCCCGGCGCCCAATCCCAGCGGCCCGGTGGAGCCGCTCGATGTGCCCGATCCGGAGGACATTCCGCTCGGCGATGGGACGACGCTGCGGGTGGGCGAGGATGAGGCGGTGATCTCGGGCGAGATCGAAGGCGTGCCGATCGACCT
>JANOAH010000108.1:0-2472 GCA_031411075.1 Erythrobacteraceae bacterium | reverse complement strand
TGCTGGCGGTGCTGCTGGCGGTGATCTGGTATGACGGCGGGCGCGAGCCGCAGCGGCTGATCGTCGAGCCGGTGACGCTGCCGGAGGCCGAGCAATGAACCGCGCGGCTCTGCTGGCCGGTGCTGCCTTGGCGCTGACGTCCGCGGTGGCACTGGCCTCGCCGGAATCGCTGCTGCCCGGGCAGTACGATAACCCCGCACCGACGCCGGCACCGCGTGCCGCGCCGGTGCCGGCACCCGCTTCGGGGCAGAGTGCGCCAAGCGGGAGCGCGCCATCGGCGGCGCCGCCGTCCGCCGGCCCGGCGGCATCGGGCGGTATGGACGTCGAAGTGACGCTGCCGCGCGACTTCCCCAGCCTTGCCGAAATCGAGGCGATGGAGCCCGACGAGATCGACGAGCTGCTCGGCATCAAGCCCAAGTTCGACATCCCGCCCGGGGCGCGCCGCGCGGTGCGCGAGATCGGCGTGCTCGGCGCGGACGAAGGCGGTTTCCCGACGGGCTCGCTCGACGATCAGCCGGCGGCGCTGATCCGGGCCGCGCTCACCGCCACCAAAGGCCCGCTAGTGTCGCGCTGGGGGCATATCCTGCTGCGCCGCGCGCTCGCCAGCCGGCTCGATGCGCCGCGCGGCATGGACCCGGTCAATTTCGCCGCCTTGCGCGCCGGGGCGCTCAATCGCATGGGCGAGGCGGGGACGGCGCGCGCTCTGGTCCAGGACGTCGATTCGTCGAACTACAATGCGGCGCTCGCCAGCGCGGCGTTCGATGCCTACGTCGCCAGCAGCGACATCCTCGGCATGTGCCCGGTGGCGCGGCTCAAGGGCACGCTGCGCAAGGACGGCGAATGGAACATGGCGCGCGCGATCTGCGCCGCCTACGCCGGGGAAACGCGGCAAGCCGAACGCGAATTGCAGCGCATCCTCTACTACGGCGAGGCTCCGCGCATCGATGCGCTGCTGGCGCAACGCTATGCTGGCGCCGCGGGCGAAGGCAGCAAGGCGGTCAACATCGAGTGGAACGGGGTCAACGAGCTGACCCCGTGGCGCTTTGCGCTGACCCGGGCGCTCGGCATCGATTTTCCCGACGGGCTGCGCAGCAACGCGGCGGCGCGGTTCGACATCGCCGACGCCGTCACGCCGGCAGTGCCACTGGCCGAACGCATCGCCGGCGCCGAGCGGGCGGGGGCGCAAGGCGTGCTGTCGGCAACGGCGATGGTCGATCTCTATTCGCAGCTTTACGCCGGCGAGATCGAAGGCGAGGCGCTCGACCAGGCGACGACCTTGCGCGAAGCTTATGTCGCGGCCGATCTCACCGCGCGCGTGGCGGCGATGAAGACGCTGTGGGGCGATGGCACTGCTTATGGGCGCCAGGTGCTGACCGCCTATGCCGCGGCGCGGCTGCCGGTGAGCGAGGACCACGTGGCCGATGCGCCGATGCTGGTCGCCTCGATGCTCGCCGCCGGGCTCGATCGCAATGCACTGCGCTGGGGTTCGGTGGTGCCTGAAGGCAGCCAGGCCTGGGCGCTGCTGGCGCTGGCACAGCCCAATCGCCAGGCGCCGGTCGATAGCGGCGCGGTCGAGGATTTTATCGACGACGATGCCAGCGCCGGGCAGCGCAAGTCGGCGTTCCTGATCGCTGGCCTTGCCGGGCTGGGGCGGCTGGACCTCGACACCGCCAACAGCCTCGCCAGCGATGTCGGCACCGGCCTGGGCCGCGATACTGCGTGGAGCCGCAAGATCGACCGCGCCGCGCAGCTCGGCAATCCGACGCTGGTGGCGCTGCTCGCCGGGCTCGGCATGCAGGGCGAGGGGTGGGACAAGATGACCGCGCGGCACCTGTTCCACATCGTCCGCGCGTTGAACCGCGTCGGCCTCGATGCCGAAGCGCGGATGATCGCCGCCGAAGCGGTCGCGCGGGGCTAGCCATCGGCGCGGCGACCGACGCGTTCCTTGCCATGCTCGCCGCCGAGCGGGGAGCGGCGGCCAACACGCTTGCTGCCTATCGCCGCGATCTCAGCGGCGCCGAAGATCTGATCGGCGATCTGTCCCGCGCCGATCGCGCGGCGCTGGGGCGGCTCGGCGCGGGGTGGGCCGAACTTGCTCCCGCCACCGTTGCGCGCAAGGCCTCGGCGCTGCGTCAGTTCTACGCCTTCCTCGCCGACGAAGGCTTGCGCGACGACGACCCGTCGCCTGCGCTGCCGCGCCCGGCGCCGCGCCGGCCCTTGCCCAAGGTGCTGTCGCATGGCGAGGTCGAGGCACTGTTCGCGCGGGCCGAGCTGGAAGCCGAGAGCGAGCTGCCCGATGCGGTCCGTCTGCTGACCTTCGTCGAGCTGCTGTACGGTTCAGGCCTGCGTGCGACCGAACTGGTGTCGCTGCCGCTCGCCGCGGTGCCGCGCGACGCGCCGCTGCTGACGGTCACCGGCAAGGGTTCGCAGCAGCGTATGGTGCCGGTTTCGAACCGGGCGCGGCAGGCGCTG
>JANOAH010000107.1:0-3305 GCA_031411075.1 Erythrobacteraceae bacterium | reverse complement strand
GATGTTCGCCACGCTCGATTTCGCCGCGCCGATGCTTCCCGAAGCGGCGCCGCGTTATCTGATGGGTGTCGGCAAGCCCGACGACCTCGTCGGCGCGGTCGAGCGGGGGGTCGACATGTTTGATTGCGTGCTGCCGACCCGTTCGGGCCGCACCGCGCAGGCCTTCACCTGGACCGGCCCGCTCAACCTGCGCAACGCGGCGCATGCCGAGGACACCGGCCCGCTCGACCCGCGCTGCCAGTGCCCGACCTGCGCCCACTATTCGCGCGCCTACCTCCACCACTTGCACAAAGCCGGCGAAATCCTCGGCGCAATGCTGCTGACCGAGCACAACCTGTGGTTCTACCAGGCGTTGATGCAGGCCATGCGCGAGGCGATCGGGGCGGGGCGGTTTGCGGTTTTCGCCGCGCAGTTTCGCCGCGATTACGGTGCCTGAAACGATAAGGGCGGCCCCTTCGGACCGCCCCTTCGCCATTCATTTCCGGACCGATCAGCGCGAGTAAAACTCGACCACCAGGTTGGGTTCCATCGTCACCGGATAGGGCACTTCGTCGAGCTTGGGCACGCGGGTGAAGGTGACCTTCTCGTTGCCGTCGGGGCTGACGTAATCGGGGATGTCGCGTTCGGGCAGGCTCTGCGCTTCGGCGATCAGCGCCATGTCCTTGGCCTTGTCGCCCAAGCTGACGACATCGCCCGGCAGCACCTTGCGGCTGGCGATGTTGCACTTGACGCCGTTGACGCGGATGTGGCCGTGGCTGACGACCTGGCGCGCGGCGAAGATCGTCGGCGCGAACTTGGCGCGATAGACCACCATGTCGAGCCGCTGCTCGAGCAGGCCGATCAGGTTCTGCCCGGTGTCGCCCTTCATGCGGTCGGCGGCCTTGTAAGTGGCCTTGAACTGCTTTTCGGTGACGTCGCCGTAATAGCCCTTGAGCTTCTGCTTGGCGCGCAGCTGCAGGCCGAAATCGCTGATCTTGCTCTTGCGGCGCTGGCCGTGCTGGCCGGGGCCGTACGAGCGCTTGTTTACCGGAGACGACGGGCGGCCCCAGATGTTCTCGCCCATGCGGCGGTCGAGTTTATGCTTGGCGCTCTTGCGCTTCGACATGATGTCGCACTCCAATTTGCGTTCGCCACCCCAGCGATGGCGCTTCAACCCGGGCTCGCACCGCTGGACCATTCATCCAGCGCGGCCGCCGCTTCACCGGGGTGCGGAGCCAATTGCGAAGGGCGGGCCGATACCGGCGCGCCCGGCGATAGTCAAGCGAAGTGGCGGGGGCTAGAGCCCCATGCCGGCCGGGCTGTTGGCCGGGTTCTGCGCCGGATTGGTGCCGCCCGCCGCGCCGCCCTGCATTTCCTGCAGACCGCGCTGGGTGCGCTGGTTGAGCTCGCGCCACTGCGCCTCGGTCATGCAGATGCGCGTGCGCCGGGTCAGCGATCCGGTCATCCGCTCGGTCCGGCAAATCTTCTTTTCCTTCGGCGGGTCAGCGGCTGGGGCGTCCTGCGCGGCGACGGTCGTGGCGCCGAGCACGAGCGCGGTGGCGGCGATCAGGTATTTCATCGTTTATCCCATCCCGTCGAATTATCGGTTGCTGGCGGTCATAGCCGTTTTCGCGCGCTCACAGAACCTCGAGGCTGGCGGTGATACAAAAAATTACGCTTTCGCCACGCTGAACGCGGGCTACTTCTCGCGCTTTGGCTTGGCCAGCGCGCTGAGCACGCCGCGCATCGTGCGCACTTCGAGGTGGTTCCAGCCCGGCTTGGTCAGCATCGAGCGCAAGGTACGGCGGGTGGCGACGGTGCGGCTCGCCGGGCGGAAATAGCCGCGCGGTTCGAGCAGCGCTTCGAGATGCTCGATCATCGCTTCGAGCTCGTCCTGCGGGGCGGGGGGAAGCAGGTCTTCGGCCGGCGGCTGCGCCAGGTCCTGCGACTTGGACCATTCATAGGCGACCAGGATCACCGCTTGGGCGAGATTGAGCGACCCGAATTGCGGATTGATCGGGACGGTGATGATCGCCCGGGCCAGCGTCACGTCGTCGGTTTCGAGGCCCGAACGTTCCGGCCCGAACAGGATCGCGCTGCGGCCGGGCTGCGCGTGGATCTCGCGCGCCGCAGCTTCGGGCGTCAACACCGGCTTGGTCACCCCGCGCTTGCGCACCGTGGTGGCGTAAACATGCGCGCAATCGGCTACCGCCGCGGCCACGCTGTCGAATACCTGCGCATCCGCCAGCACCTGGTCCGCGCCCGAGGCGGCAGGGCCGGCGGCAGGATTGGGCCAACCATCGCGCGGAGCGACGAGGCGCAGCTCGGTCAGGCCGAAATTGAGCATCGCGCGCGCGGCTTTGCCGATGTTTTCACCGAGTTGCGGGCGGACGAGGACGATGAGGGGGGCGGACGCCAACTAGCTGTCGCCCGCCTCATCCACGCCGCTGGCGATCTCGGCGAAGTCGCGCGCTTCGGAGAAGTCGCGATAGACCGAGGCGAAGCGGATGTAGGCGACCGGGTCGAGCTGGCGCAGGCCTTCCATCACCAGCTCGCCGATCAAGGCCGAAGCGACTTCGCTATCGCCGGCGGTTTCGGCCTGGCGCTGGACCCCGGAGATGAGCTGGTCGATCCGTTCCTGCTCGATCCCACGCTTGCGGCAGGCGAGCGCGACCGAGTGTTCGAGCTTGGCGCGGTCGAACGGTTCGCGCTTGCCGTCGCTCTTGACCACGGTGACTTCGCGCAATTGCACCCGCTCGAAGGTGGTGAAGCGCGCCCCGCAGCTGTCACACTGGCGGCGGCGGCGGATCGCGGTGTTATCCTCGGTCGGACGCGAATCCTTTACCTGGCTGTCGTCATGGGCGCAGAACGGGCAGCGCAATTAGGGCCGAACCCGCTTGTAGAGCATGAACCCCGCACCGGCGAGCAGGCCGAGCGGCCAGGTGACGACTGGCAATAGCGCGGCGGCCACCGCACCCACAGCCGCGCCGACCAGCACCGGCTTAGTCGAAGGATGGGCCATGCCTTCCTTGCCCATCGCCTTCACCTCGTCGACCGCGTCGGCCAGCACCCGGTTGTCGATCGGCTTGTTCGGGTCGTCCATTTGCTTACCTCCCTGGATAGACAGGGAACGCCTCGCACAGCTCGGTCACCCGGCGGCGGACGCTCTCTTCCACTTGCGCGTCGCCTAGATCGCCATTGCGGCGCATTCCTTCAAGAACCTCGGCGATCAATCCGCCGACTTTGCGGAATTCGGCCGGGCCGAACCCGCGGGTAGTGGCCGCCGGAGTGCCGAGCCGCACGCCCGAAGTCTTCGACGGCGGCAG
>JANOAH010000106.1:0-14213 GCA_031411075.1 Erythrobacteraceae bacterium | reverse complement strand
CGACACGTTCAGCCCGACCCAGGTGCAGCTCGATGCGCTCAGCGCCGACGGCAGCTACCTCAACCTGGCGACCGCGACCGACAACGAGGCCGCGACGGTCAGCGACGATGCCAGCGTGCCGGTCGATTACGATCCCAAGATCGACCTCGAAAAGTACGTCTCCGTCACCGGGATCAACGGCACGTATATCGATGCCGATTCGACCACCGGGCCGAGCGTCAGCGTCAATGCGCCGGTGTTCTTCAAGATCACGCTGGAGAACAAGGGTAATGTCACGCTCAGCGGGATTCAGATCGCCGACAAGCTGATCAATTATGGCCCGGACGGCCAGCCCAATGGCACGACCACGCCGATCAATCTCGCCGCGGCGGGGTTCAAGCTCTATCTCGATGCCAACGGCAACGGCAATCTCGATGCCGGTGAGACCACCGAAATTACCTCGCTCGGTGTTGGTCAGAAGGCGGTAGGTATCTACTCGCTCGGCTTCCTGGGCGGCCAGCACACAAACTCGGCCACCGTGACCACCACGCAGAGCGTCAGCGATTTCGATGACGCCAACTATTTCGGCGTGGTCAATAACGGGCCGGGAACACGCACCCCGGGTTTCTGGTCCAACCTGGGCGGGCAGTTCTGGGACAACAACAATACCAACCAGACCAAGTCCGGCCCGAACTTCCCGGGTTATGAGCTGACCCGCATCGATACCAATGGCGACGGCAAGATCACGGCCGCCGACAGCGTGGTGATGAAGCCCTATCTGCTGTTGGGCGATTACAACCGCAATGGCGTCAGCGATTTGGGCGAGGACACGCTCATGATCGACCTGACGTTCGCCAAACAGTTGATCGATGCGTCGCAGAAAGCGCAGCAGGACGGACGTTATATGCTCGGCCGCGACATGGTCGCGACCTGGCTGAACTACCTCGCCGGCAACAACATCGCCGATCTGCCCGATCCGGGCCAGAGCACGGATTTCGACAGCCCGCAGGATTACCTGAGCGATGCGATCGACTGGATGCAGCAATTTGCCACCGACAAGAACGGCAACGGCATGTTGGATGTGGCCGATCTCACCACGGCTACCGCGATCAAGACCAACGACGCGAGGTGGAGTTCGACATTGCCAGGCTACGACTTCTCGGCCGCCGCGATGCACAGCCAGCTCGATGCCTACAACAACACCGGGTACATCAATGGCGACTTCTACGCACTCGATGGCGACGGGTCGATGATCGTTCCGCCTGTCACGCCGTGATACGGCATGCCGCAAGCCATTGACTGAAGCGTAATCAAGGCGTGATAGGGGCCCCGACCGGCAAACGAAGGGTTTAATCCTTGATTTCGCACAGTGACGTCGCGATGCCCACGGGGCGGATAGCCAGCTGGCTGTCCGTCCCCCTGCTGAGCAATCGCGGACTTTATACTAAGGTCGCGCTCGCCGCGGCGATGATCAACTTCTTCGCCCTGGTCAGCGCGCTGTTCACGATGACGGTTTACGACCGCGTCGTTCCGAATAATGCCTACGATTCGCTGATCGCCCTGACCATCGGCCTGGTGATCGTGCTGGTGTTCGATTTTCTCCTCAAGTTGCTCCGGGCTTACTTCGTCGATGTTGCCGGCGCGCGGATCGACCGCGATATCGGCAAATCGATCTTCAAGCAGATCCTCGAGATGCGGTTCGATCTAGGCCGCAGCTCCACCGGCGGGCTGGCCGGGTTGGTGCGCGAAATCGAGACGCTGCGCGATTTCTTTGCTTCGGCCACGCTGACCGCGGTGGTCGATCTGCCGTTCATTTTCATTACCCTGGCGGTGATCGCGCTGATCGGGGGCTGGATCGTCATGATTCCCCTGCTGATGCTGCCGCTGGTGGTGATCACGGCGTTGGCCACCCAGCCGATGATGCGCCGGCTTTCGGCGCAGACGCTGAACGAAGCGCTGGGCAAGCAGGCAGTGCTGGTCGAAACGATCGGCAGCCTCGAGACCGTCAAGGCCGCGAACGCCGGCGGGATGCTGTCCGGCCGCTGGGACAACGCGGTGCAGGGTCATGCCGGTGCCTCGCTGCGCCAGCGGGTGGTTTCGACCATCGCCATCAACATGGCCGGTACCGCGCAGATGATTTCATACAGCGGCGTGGTCGTCCTCGGTGTGTTCAAGATCGCCGATCATTCGCTGACCATGGGCGGCCTTATCGCCTGTTCGATCCTGGCCGGGCGCGCGGTGGCGCCGCTGAGCACGATCGCCCAGCTGATGACCCGCATCAACGCCGCCCGAACCGCCTACAAGCAGATCAACCGGATGATGGAGCAGCCGCCCGAAGGACCCGACGGCGAGGGGCTGACCTTGCACAATCTCGAAGGGGCGATCGAGTTCAGGGATGTCGACTTCCGTTATCCAGGCGCGCCCGAACTGGCGCTGAGCGGGGTCTCGTTCCGGATCGAGCCGGGCGAGCATGTGGCGCTGATCGGCCCGATCGGATCGGGCAAGTCGACCATCGCGCGCCTGCTCATCGGGCTTTATCCGCCGAGCAGCGGGCTGGTGCTTATCGATGGCACCGATCTTCGCCAACTGTCGCCGCAATCGCTGCGGGCGAGGGTGGGCGCGCTGTTCCAGGACAATTCCCTGCTGACAGGGTCGATCCGTGACAACATCCTGCTCGGCCGCGACGATGTGGGCGATGAAGAGATGTTGCGCGCGGCCAAGGTCAGCCAGGCGCACGAGTTCATCAGCCGCATTCCGAACGGCTACGATCTCAAGCTGGCCGACCGGGGCGAGGGCCTGTCGGGCGGGCAGAAGCAAGCGATCGCGATGGCCCGGGCCCTGGTCGGGCAGCCGCCGATCATCGTTCTCGACGAGCCGACAAGTGCGGTCGACACCGAAACCGAGGCGCGGCTGATGGCCAATTTGCGCGCCGAGTTCACCGGCAGGACCCTGGTCCTGATCACGCACCGTCCGTCATTGCTGTCGCTAGTCAACCGCGTCATCGTGCTCAACCGCGGCAAGGTGGCGATGGACGGCACGCCCGAGGCAATCACGCAGCGCGTCACCACCATCAACAGTCGCAGGCGGGGCTGAAACCATGTCGCAATTGCTTCGCTATCTCCAGGGCGACGAGGACAACCTCGACGAACAGGAATACGCGGCCAAAAAATCGGCCAACCTGGTGCTGTGGATCATCGCCGGATTCTTCCTGATTTTCGTCGTTTGGGCCGCCTTCACCCAGGTTGACCGGACCGTGCGCGGGATTGGCCGGGTGGTACCCAGCTCAAAGCTGCAAGTCGCCTCCAACCTCGAAGGCGGGGTGGTCGAACAGATCCTGGTCAAGCCGGGGCAAATGGTGCGCAAGGGCGAGATCCTGGTCCGGCTGTCGCCGACCATGAGCTCCGCGGCGCTCGATAGTTCGACTTCTGAAGTCGATTCGTTGCGGACCAGGATTTCCCGGCTCAATGCCGAAGTTCGCGGCCGCTCACCCGCCTTCAGCGGCGGCGCGGGGGGACAGGCGGAAGTCGAGCGGTCGCTTCACGCGGCGCGCGCGGCGGAGCTGAACGGGATCATGGCGGCGGGCGCGGCCCGGGTCGTGCAAGCCGAACGATCGGTGGTCGAGGCGCAATCCGCGCTCGAAGCGCGGCGCTCCAACCTGGCTGCGGCCGAGCGCGAATTGGCGATGATCGAGCCGCTGGTGCCGCAGCGGATCATCCCCGA
The DNA here is from genome assembly GCA_031411075.1 of Erythrobacteraceae bacterium. GTDB lineage: Bacteria > Pseudomonadota > Alphaproteobacteria > Sphingomonadales > Sphingomonadaceae > Croceibacterium_A. Next base: position 10,514 of record JANOAH010000106.1, on the reverse strand, counting down.
GATTGACCTGATCAAAGCACGCAATGCTGCCAGCGTGGCCCGCAACGAAGTCGATGCGGCCAATGCGGCGCTAGCGCGCGCGCGCTCGGGCATAGCCGAAGCTCGCGCGCTGACGGCGCAGCAGCGCAGCGATTGGATGGCCCGCGCCGGGATGGAGCTGAGCCAGGCGCAGGCCGAGCTTGCGGCCAAGCAGCAGACCTTGCCAGCGCTTTCCGACCGGGTCGATCGCACCACGATCCGTGCGCCGATGTCAGGCCGGATCAACCGGGTGCTGGTGACGACCGTGGGCGGGACGGTAAACGCCGGCCAGCCGGTGGTCGAAATTGTGCCTTCGGACGACACGCTGTATATCGAAGCGATGATGCGGCCCGACGATATCGCCAATGTCAGCCTGGGTCAGCGCGCCAATGTCGAGGTGACGGCCTACAATTCGTCGATCTTCGGTAAGCTCGATGGGCGCGTCACGTCGATCTCGCCCGATGCTGTGGTCAACGAACGGACCGGCGAAAGCTTCTATACGGTAGAAGTGCAGACGACCTCGACCCTGCGCGACAACGAAGGACAGCGGCTGCGCATCGGTTCGGGCATGATCGCCAACGTCAGCCTGCTCGGTGAAAAACGCTCGATCCTGTCGTACCTGTTCTCGCCGATCACCCGGCTGACCGAGACGGCCTTCCGCGAGTAGCGATCTGCATTCAGGCTGGCGAGCCGTCGTCCGATCGCTCCGGCACGACGTCGAACGCGATGCTGATGCGGTCCTGTTCGATGCCGCTTGGGATCGTTCGGTGGAGATAGTGCGACGGCGCCAGCAATAGCAGGCCGACGCTCGGCAGGTACCGGCGCACCGGGGCGAAACCGGGCAAGGCTTTCGCCACCGCAGGCGGCGGGCCGTATTCGATGCAGCCGCCGGCGGCGCCCGCGTCGGTAATCGCTGCCGGCACCTGCACATAGCAGACACCGCTGACCCAGCCGGTCGGGTGAATATGCGCCTCTTCATAAGCGACGCCGCGTTGGATCAGGCCCCAGGGGCGAAGCCGGGCAATTTGCGGCCGTGCGCGCGGCCAGGGATCGAATTCCCCAAGGTGCGAGACCGGCATCGCCGCAACGGCCGCTTGCAAGGCATCAATCAGCGCGGCGATCAGCGCCGGATCGCTGCCGGTGAACAGGTTGTCGATCCGCTCGCTGCCGCGGTTCGCTTCGTCTTCGGTCGGAAAGTTGGTGACGCGGTTGGGATTGGTCAGAACCTCGGCGGCCAACTGCGCGGCGAACTCGGCGATATCGGTAAATCCGCCGGGCGGCGGCAGCTGCGCAGCGGCCACACGGCCGGGATCGAACATCAACCGCAACGCCCGCTCGCGCTCGCCGGCCAGCGCCAAAGCCCAGCCCCAGTTATACAGCAACTGCGCATTGTCAGCGCCCTGCGCGTGAAGCTGGGGATAGAGTTCGAGCTCTGCGCCCAGCCGGCCGGCCCGGCGCAGCAGCCGGGCGAGCAGACGGACAGCGCCCGCGTCGTCGGGATGAGCCGTGAGGACCGCTCGCAGCTCGTGCTCGGCGGCCTCGTTGCGCCCCAGTTCGAGCAGCGCGCGGCCCCGCTCGAGCGTGGGCCGTTCGACGGGTTCGAGCACGGTCAGCGCTGCTTCGACTTGCCCGAGATAAATCAGGCAGCGCGCCAGGGGCTGGCGCAGCGCTGCGGCCGCCGGGTCGAGCGCCAGGGCGGCCGCGAAATCGGCCCCGGCAGCGTCATAGTCCTTACGATCGAGCGCCAGAAAGCCGCGCTTGGCCAGCAGCGCCGGGTTGCGCGGGTCGGCGGCGAGCCCGCGTTCGAGCAGGCTGGCGATGGTCGCCGGATCGCCGACCTGGGATGGCAGAGGGCCGCGGAACTGCATCATCGCGCAGATGGCAGAACCCATTCATGGCGGCAACTCGGCCATGGACGCGCCGCCGCTGGCCGGTTAGCCGGCGAGGCGATGCGGGCGGTGGCGAAAATGACCGAGGCGGCGGCGTGACGGTGCTGGCGGCACTTGTCGCGTTCGATGGCCGGGACGGACTGGGCGCCTGTTCGGCCATGCTCCGCGCGCAGTGGGCCGGGGCAGAGCGCGTCGACCAACTCGGGTCCGGCGCGGTCGCCCTCGGCGCGGCCGTGCGCGAGAGGACGGACGCGGCTGCCGTGGCGGAAAGCCCCGACGGCATGATCGTGGTGGCGGCCGATGCCCGGATCGACGATCGCGACGAATTCTATGGCCCTCTCGGCCTCAGCCGCGGCAGCGGCGACAGGCTGACCGAAGCCGAGTTGATCGCCCGGTGCCTGGCGCGCTGGGGAATCGACGTGCTCGGCCGGTTGATCGGCGATTTTGCGCTTGTCGCATGGGATCGCCGCACCGAACGCCTGCTGCTGGCGCGCGACTTTGGCGGGATGCGGCCGCTGCACTTCAGGCGCACCAATGCAATGATCGCGGCGTCGTCGATGGCTGCCGGTCTGCACGCGCTGGACGACGTTCCGCGGGCCGTCGACCAAGGACGGCTCGCCGAGCTGCTGCTCGCCATGCCGCATCGCGGGCGCGGCTCCAGCTTTGCCGGCATCGATCGCGTCGAACCGGGCGAGGTTCTGGCGATCGACCCAAGCCGCCTGGTGGCCACGCCGTTGTGGACGCCGCCCAGTAAGGTGCTGCGGCTCAAATCAGCCGATGATTATGCCCAGGGCCTGCGTGAACAGCTCGACCGCGCGGTGAAGGCGCGGCTGCGCGGCGCCGAAAAGGTCGTCGCCACGCATCTGAGCAGCGGTTTCGACAGTTCGGCGGTGACGGCCACCGCGGCACGGGAATTCAGCGGGACCGTGCTGGCCCACACCGCCGTTCCGCCCGCGCGCCATGCGGCCGTTCCGGTCGGCAGACACGGTGACGAAGCGCCGCTCGCCGCCCAAGTGGCGCGGCTCTATCCTGCCGTGGTCCACACGCTGGTGCCGATGCCGGAGCGGCTCGAGCTCGAGCAGCTGCCCGCCATGCTTGCGGCGTTCGAGCGGCCCGACCTCAATTTGCCCAACTTCGCCTGGGCCGAAGCGATCAACGCGCAAGCCAGCGCAGCGGATGCGCGAATCTTGCTGGTCGGCACGATGGGCAACGGAACGCTCAGCTACGCCGGCAATGGCGGGCTGGGCGAGATGATCGATTTTCCCCACGTCGCCGCGTTTGCCGCGATGCTGGTGGCGTCGTTGGGGCGGGGAAGGGATGCCGGCGGACTGGCGCTGGAGGCTTTGCGCACGGCGCTGCGATGGCGCCGGGCTACGACGAAGCGCCGCGCCGGGCTGATGGCTGCAGAGGCGATGCGGCAGAGCGCCCTCAATCCCGCGTTCCCCGGGGCCGCCACCCTGAGGCAACGGCTGCAGGACACCGCCGCGGGCCGCATCGGCCAGGGGTCCATCGCCACCCGCGTGGACATGCTCCGCCGGGTCGACATGGGTACGTTTGTCAAGGCGACGCAGCTGCGCTGGAACATCGAGCTGCGCGATCCGACCGCCGATCGAAACCTGGTCGACTTTTGCCTGCAAGTTCCCCTGATCGAATTTCTGCGCGGCGGCCATGCGCGTGCCTTGGCGCGCCGCGCCTTGGCCGATCGGCTGCCGGGGGCCGTGCTCTATGCGCGTGAGCGGGGTTTGCAGGCCCCGCACTGGTTCGACATGCTGTCGCGCGAACGGGCCGACGTGGAGCGCATCCTGGCGACGGCCAGCCCGCAAGCGGCGCGGTTACTCGATCTCGCCAAGCTGCGCGCGTTGTCGCAAACCTGGCCGGACCCGACACAGCCGGGGCCGCCTCAGTATAGATACGGATTGCTGCGAGGGCTGGTCATGGCCGAATTCATGCGGATCAACGGCTGACCAAAGCCGTTGATTTGCGATTTGGTAGCAATTGACCGAATAGGTCGCGATAAATTAGATCAGCTCGAACCCCCGCCAGGAGACATCCGATGACCGCCGCTCAGACTCCCGCCGCAACCGATACGCGCAAGTCCTGGCACAAGCCGGAAGTCACCGAGCTGCGCGCCGGATCGGCCGAAAACACGCCAGGTACCGCGTTCCTTGACGGCCCGCTGGAAACGCTTGGGTCCTGACGCCCGGGCCGTCGATCCTGGTCGGCCGCTTGCGCTAACGCGCGAATTGTTCCTGCAGAAACGGGATGATTTCCTTCCCGGAGCCGTCGGGCTCGAGCAGGTAATGCGTCGCTCTCGCGTTCGGCCGGAAGGCCGGCAAGGCAAGAAATCGGGCGTCGGTTCCGGCTGCTGACAGGGCGGCGGCCATCGCTTGCGTCTCGTCGATCCCGTCGCTGGCGTCTTCGGCGATGACGAACAGAAACGCCGGGGCATTGGGCCGAACGACATGGGCCATGGCGGAATAGCGCCGGTAATCGGCCGCGTCGCCACCGAAGAACCGCCGATAGCGGCCGGCAAATTCGGGTCGCGCCGCCACTCTGGCGGGAAGATCGAATTCGGTGCTGCCGCCGATGACGAGGGCCTTGATCGAAGCGAACGGCACCGGCGTGTTGGCGATGAAACTGGGGTCGGTGCCCAGCAGCGCCGCGTCATAAGTGCCGAAGATCGCCAGCCGCCGTTGGTCGAAGCCGAGCGCCGCCGATTCAGCGACAAGATAGCGCAAGGCTTCCGCGTAACTGTCCATGAGCGCGGCCATGGTGCGGACATCCTGATCGGTGTCGACGAACGCCGCAGAAATCACCGCCTGGTTGAGACGATAGCGCAGCCACCCGCCGTCGCCGTCGCGGCCGCCGTCGCTCAGGATCACCGCAAGCGGCGGACGGGCTTCGGAGCGGGCGGGATAAAACGCAATGTCCTGCCAATGGCGCGAGCCGTATTTGAGCCGCTGCGGCCGGGCCCCCGGGGGCTGCAGCGACATGTCGGGCGCGGCGCACAAGCGTTCGTCGATGCCGCCACATCGACCCGGCGTCTGCGCCAAGCCGAGGCTTGCCGGCAGAATGAGCACGGCAAGCAGGATTGAGGCGCGGCCGATCGACACCGGCGAGATGCGCCGCCGGATCAAGCCGCCTGGCGCAGTTCGAGCTCCAGCCGGTCCCAGATCTCGACCAGCGCGCCGGTCAGCGCGGCCATCATCGCCTCGCTGTGGGCGGGGCCGGGGGTGAAGCGAAGGCGCTCGGTGCCGCGCGGCACGGTGGGGAAATTGATCGGCTGCACGTAGACGCCGTATTCGGCCAGCAGAATGTCGCTGATCTTTTTGGCCCGCACAGGGTCGCCGACCATCAACGGCACGATGTGCGTGGTGCTGGGCATCACCGGCAGCCCGGCGTCGGCGAACAGCGCCTTGAGCCGCGCGGCGGCAGCCTGTTGCGCGTCGCGTTCTTCGCTGCTGGCCTTGAGGTGCTTCACCGCCGCGAGTACGCCGGCAACCAGCACCGGGCTCAATGACGTGGTGAAGATGAAGCCCGGCGCATAGCTGCGGATGCAATCGACGATCCGCTTGTCCGCCGCGATGTAGCCGCCCATCACCCCGAACGCCTTGCCCAGTGTGCCTTCGATGATGTCGATGCGGTGCGCGGCCTCGTCACGCTCCGAAATCCCGCCGCCGCGCGCGCCGTACATGCCGACGGCGTGGACCTCGTCGATGTAAGTCAGCGCGCCGTACTTTTCAGCCAGGTCGCAGAAGGCGTGGATCGGGGCGACGTCGCCATCCATCGAATAGACGCTTTCGAACGCGATCAGCTTTGGCACCGCCGGGTCTTCGGCCGCAAGCAGCTCTTCGAGGTGGACCGGATCGTTGTGGCGGAAAATGCGCTTTTCGCAGCCCGAATTGCGGATCCCGGCGATCATGCTGGCGTGGTTCATCTCGTCCGAGAAGATCACGCAGCCGGGCAGCAGCTTGGCCAGCGTCGACAGGGTGGCGTCGTTGGAGACATAGCCGCTGGTGAACAGCAGCGCGGTTTCCTTGCCGTGCAGATCGGCGAGCTCGCGCTCCAGCTCGACATGGTAATGCGTGTTGCCGCCGATGTTGCGCGTGCCGCCACTGCCCGCGCCGACATCGTGCAGCGCCTCTTCCATCGCCGCGATCACCTTGGGATGCTGGCCCATGGCGAGGTAATCGTTGCTGCACCACACGGTGATCGGCTGCGGCCCGTTGTGGTGCGCAAAGCAGCGCGCATCGGGATAGGCGCCCTTGTTGCGCAGGATGTCAATGAACACGCGATAGCGCCCCTCGGCATGGAGACGCTGGATCGCCTGGTCGAAAATGTGATCGTAGTTCAACGGGCCCGTCCGTGCCGTGGTCGCCAGCGCCTTAGGGCAAGCGACGATTCGGGGAAAGCACCGTGTTTGCGAACGGTTCGCATCACACCTGCTGGACCTGGTCGAGGCCATAGCGCGCCAACGCGGGACGCAGCGCGGCGATGCCGGCCGGATCGCCGGTGAACACGAATGCGTCGGCGGTCTTCCGTTCCAGCGCCTGCCCCGCAGTGAGGTGGGCGACACGCCGCGCGATCCCCGCCGCGCCGTCGACGAACTGGACATCGCCGCCGAGCGCCTGCCGCAGCTCCGCCTCGACCAAAGGGAAATGGGTGCAGGCGAGCACCACCGTGTCGATCGCCTTGCCGCCCGGCTGCTCGCGCAGGCCCGCGGCCGCCTCTGCGAACACCGCCAGATCGGGCATCTCGCCGCGCAACGCCTGTTCGGCTGCCTGCACCAGCCCCGGCGCCGCATGGCGGATCAGCCGCTTGTTGGCGGCGAATTCGGCCTCGAGCCGGTCGACATACCCCTGCCGGATCGTCGCCGCGGTGCCGAGCAGGCCGATCGTCCCGGTGCGGGTAAGCGCCGCGGCGGGCTTGATCGCCGGGACGGTGCCGACGATCGGCACTTCGAGCACCTCGCGCACCATGCCCAGCGCGATGGTGCTGGCGGTGTTGCAGGCGATGACGATCAGCCGCGGCGCATAGCGTTCCGCCAGCCGCCCGAGCAGCCCCGACACCCGCGCTGCGATCTCCGCCTCGGTCTTCTCGCCATAGGGCAGTCCGGCGGTGTCGGCGGCGTAGACGATCGGCGCATCGGGCCGAGTCTTGCGCACTTCCGCCAGGACCGAGAGCCCGCCGACGCCGGAATCGAACAGCAGGATCGGGGCCGATGCATCCATCGCGGTTCCTATCCCCGCGTTCGTTGTTGCAGGCAAGCAAGACAAGCGGATAGGACCGCCGGGTGGATCAGGCGCTTGCCCTTGCCATCGGCTACCTGCTCGGCTCGATTCCCTTCGGGCTGCTGCTGACGCGGGCGTTCGGCGCCGGAGACCTGCGCGCGATCGGGTCGGGCTCGATCGGGGCGACCAACGTGCTGCGCACCGGGCACAAGGGGCTCGCCGCGGCGACGGTGCTGCTTGACGGGGGGAAGGGCGCCGCTGCCGTGCTGCTCGCCCGATACGGGCTGGACGGGTGGGAAGGCTGGGCGGCGGTGGCGGCGATCGTCGGCCATTGCTTCCCGGTGTGGTTGGCGTTTCGCGGCGGCAAGGGGTTCGCCACCGCAGCCGGCACGTGTTTGGCGCTGGCCTGGCCGGTGTGCCTGGTCTGCGCCGCGGTATGGGCTGCGACGGTGGCGTTGATGCGCACCTCGTCGATCGCCTCCCTCGCGGCCATTGCGGTTAGCCCGATTGCCGCCTGGTGGGTTGGCCGGGCGGACCTTGTTGTCACGTTCGTGCTGATTGCCGTCGTCGTCGTTTTCCAGCATCGCGCCAACATCGGTCGCATCCTGCGCGGGGCGGAGCCGAGGTTCGGCCAGAAATGAACGCACCCGCGACGCTCGCGCAGGATGAGGCGTTTGCCCGCATCCGGCTGCTGCGGTCACCCAATATCGGGCCGATTTCCTATGCCCAGTTGCTGCGACGGTTCGGCACCGCGCAGGCCGCGCTGGAGGCGTTGCCCGATCTCGCCGCGCGCGGCGGCCGCGATTATTGCCCGGCGCCGGTGCCGCGGATCGAGGCCGAGGTGGAGGCCGTGCGGGCCGCGGGTGCGCGTTATCTGTTTCACGATCTGCCCGCTTATCCGCCGCTGCTCGCCGCGCTCGAAAGCGCGCCGCCGATCCTCACCTATCGCGGCGATACCGCGCTGGGGGCCAAACCCTGCGTGGCGGTGGTCGGCGCGCGCAATGCCAGCGCGGCGGCGATCAAGCTGGCGCGCGATTTCGCCCACGCGCTGGCCGAATCGGGGTTCGTGGTCGTTTCCGGGCTGGCGCGCGGGATCGACGGGGCGGCGCATGAAGGCGCGCTTCCGGCGACGATCGGCGTGATCGCCAGCGGCATCGACATCGCCTATCCACCGCAGCACGCCGCGCTGCAGGAGCGGATCGCGACAGAGGGCCTGCTGATCGCCGAACAGCCACCGGGGACCGAGCCGCGCGGCAGCCATTTCCCCAGCCGCAACCGCATCATCGCCGGGCTCGCCGCCGGGACTTTGGTGGTCGAAGCCGCGCCCAAGTCCGGCTCGCTGATCACCGCGCGACTGGCGGGCGAAGCGGGGCGCGAGGTCATGGCGATTCCCGGCAGCCCGCTCGACGCGCGCAGTCACGGCTGCAATCAGCTGATTCGCGACGGCGCTGTGCTGGTGCAGACGGCAGAGGACGTGATCGAACTCTTGAGCGGCTTCGACGGCACGCCGCGCTCGACCTTCCGCGAGCCGGCCGGGGCCGATTTCGGCCTTGACGAGGAACTGCTCGCTGACGAACCCGCCGACATCGCCGCGCTGCTCACAACCGCGCCCGTCGCGGTCGACGAACTGGTCCGCCAGAGCGGCGCCACCGCCGGCGCGGTGCAGATGGCCCTGCTCGAACTGGAGCTCGCCGGCCAGTTGGTGCGTCACGCCGGGGGCAGGGTGAGCCGTGGCGCCTGAAACCCGCTTCGCCCGCCGCGTGTTCATCGGCGCCGCGCTGTACGGATTTGTCGGCGCCTCGACCTTGTACTTGACCGACGCGCCCGATCCGCACCGACTGCTCTACTTCGCCTTCGCCGGGATCGCGCTGGTGTTCCAAGGCGTGTTCCTGGTCATTGCCCGCGATCCGCTGCGTTTCGAGCCGCTGATGCCGCTGTGCGTGTTCGAAAAGCTGAGTTTCGGCGTGCCCGCGCTGGCGTTCTACGCGCGCGGCCAGGCAGAGGCCGGGATGGCGCTGGGCGGGGCTGTGGACCTGCTGCTGGCGGTGCTGTTTTTCATCGCCTGGCGCCGGATCGTGGCCCATCGCGTCGGCTAGAATCCTCGAAATCTGACATGATTGCGACGGCCCGCTGGCGCGAAAGACCGCCGCCTTCCTTGAGGTGAGTACCTTGGACGAAGAAAAACTCGAAGTCGGGCAATTGTTGAGCCGCACCCGGCAAATGTTGGAGATGAGCGGTTCCGCGGTCGTGCTCTATGTCGCCATCGTCGGCGGGCTCACCGTGGCGATCGATTTCGTCGACAATGACGGTGGATCGACCAACTTCGGGGTCAGCATTCTCAACCTCGCCGGCGGTTTTCTGCTCGTCCGAGCGATGCTCCGCGACGCCGGCCTGATCGATACAAGCGGAGATGCCGGCTTTGGCGCCTACTTCGGTCTGTCGCTATTGTCCGGACTGGCGATCATTCTCGGCATCATCGTGTTGTTCGTCCCGGGGGTGATTCTGCTGGTCCGCTGGCTGCCCGCCTTTGCCATTCTGATCGCCGAAGCCGACGCGACGGTGACCGGATCGATGTCGAAGGCTTGGCACATGACCGGGCCGCATTTCTGGCCGCTCCGGCCGGCGGACTGGTCTGCGCGCTGTTGTACGCGGTCGCGATCGCGGTGCTCGTCAGCTTCGAGGCGGGCTGGGGTATCCCTGCCTCGGTTGCGACGGTGGTGGGCGATCTGCTGATGGCTCTTGCCGCCGCGGTTTTCACGGCGCTGGGCGTAGCCGTGTACCAGTTGCTGCGAACCGATCACGACGGCTTGGCGCAGACCTTTGCCTGACCGCTTGACGAACCGCGCCGGACCCCGCCACCCTCGCGCGTACGTATACGCGTAGGGATTGCTCGACCACTCATGCAGCTCGTCATCGTTGAATCGCCGGCCAAGGCGAAGACCATCGAGAAGTACCTCGGCGCCGATTACAAGGTGCTGGCCAGCTATGGCCACGTCCGCGATCTGCCGCCCAAGGACGGCAGCGTGCGGCCCGACGAAGATTTCGCGATGGATTGGGAAACCTATCGCGACAAGTTGGGCCGGGTGAAGGACATCGCCGACCTGGCCAGGAAGGCCGACCGCCTGATCCTCGCCACCGACCCCGACCGCGAAGGCGAGGCGATCAGCTGGCACGTGCGTGAGCTGCTGGCCAAGAAGAAGGCGCTGCCCAAGGAGGTGGAGCGGGTCACCTTCAACGCGATTACCAAGCAGGCGGTGACCGAGGCGATGGCGGCGCCCCGCCAGCTCGATACCGATCTGATCGACGCCTACCTCGCTCGCCGCGCGCTCGACTACCTGTTCGGCTTCACGCTCAGCCCGGTGCTGTGGCGCAAGCT
>JANOAH010000105.1:0-1941 GCA_031411075.1 Erythrobacteraceae bacterium | reverse complement strand
GCGGCACCAACGCGCAAGTGCACGAAGCCAACGCCGCGCGCGACATGCTGCTCGACGAACTGCCCTACGATGCGGAGCTGCGATGACCCATACGTTTCACCCCACTTCGCTGCGCGAATACGATATCCGCGGGATCATCGGCGAAACGCTGGGGCCGGACGATGCCCGCGCCATCGGCCGCGGGTTCGCCACGCTGCTCGGTCGCGCCGGCGGCAAGCTGGTGGCGGTTGGCTATGACGGGCGGGTCAGCTCGCCGATGCTCGAGCACGCGCTGATCGAAGGGTTGACGGCGAGCGGCTGCGATGTGCGGCGGGTCGGCATGGGGCCAACGCCGATGCTCTATTATGCCGAAGCGTCAGCCGAAGAGGTTGATGGCGGCATTCAGATAACTGGCAGCCACAATCCCGCCAATTACAACGGCTTCAAGATGGTATTTCAAGGCCGGCCGTTCTTTGGTGCGGATATCCTCACGCTCGGGCGGATGGCGGCGGAAGGCGATTGGGCCGATGGTGCCGGCAGCGTCGAGACGCGTGAGGTCCTCGAGGATTACGTCGATCGTCTGCTGGTCGGCCTCGACGGCGTTCCCGCCGATCGGCTGGCCGGACTTCGGATCGGCTGGGACGCGGGCAACGGCGCGGCCGGCCCCGCGCTCGAAGCGCTGGTGGCCAGGCTGCCGGGCGAGCATTTCACGCTCTACACCGAAGTCGACGGGAATTTTCCGAACCATCATCCTGATCCTACCGAGGAGAAGAACCTCGCCGATCTCAAGGCACTCGTCGCCGAGAAGAAGCTCGACTTCGGAGTGGCTTTCGACGGCGACGGCGACCGGATCGGCGCGATCGACGGCGAAGGCCGGGTCATATGGGGCGATCAGCTGCTGATGATCTATTCCGAGGAACTGCTTAGGCGGCGCCCGGGCGAGACGATCATCGCCGACGTCAAGGCCAGCCGCGCGCTGTTCGACCGCGTCGCCGAACTCGGCGGCAAGCCGCTGATGGGCAAGACCGGGCACAGCCTGATTAAGTCCAAAATGAAGGAGACTGGCGCGCCGCTGGCCGGCGAGATGAGCGGGCACGTGTTCTTTGCCGATGGGTATTACGGCTACGACGACGCGCTCTATGCCGCGATTCGGCTGATCGCCGCCTCGGTGCATCTCGGCAAGTCGGTCACCCAGCTGCGCAGCGAGATGCAGCCGATGCTCAACACGCCAGAACTGCGTTTCCAGGTCGACGAGAGCCGCAAGTTCGCTGCGATCGACGAGGTCAAGGCACGGCTGGCGCGCGACGGGGGCGTGAGCGTCGACGACACCGACGGGGTGCGCGTGTCGACCCCCGACGGCTGGTGGCTGCTGCGCGCCTCAAACACCCAGGACGTGTTGGTGGCGCGCGCTGAAAGCAGCGACCAGGCCGGGCTCGACCGGTTGATGGAGCAGATCGACGCGCAACTCGCCGCGTCCGGGCTGGAGCGGGGCGAAGCCGCAGGGCACTGAATTTCGGAACCAACCGGGCCTGTCTTCGTCATGCTTCCACGAAAGGCAGAGACGATGCTTGAAGACACTACCCGCCAGGAAACCAGTGAGGACGAACTGTTCGAACGGATCGCCGACCCGGTGTTCCCGTGCGTCGGTGCGAAATCGGCACTGGCACGTGGCACTCTCAAAGTGCTCGCCTGCCATAGCCTCGACAGCAACTGGGACGATTTGACGATTCACCGCGCCTTGCTTGACTGGGCTCATGCCTATCGTGCCGAGCCCAGCGGATTGCGCAGCCTGGCCGTGGTGTTCGATGGTCCCTACGATCTCGGCGAAGAGGCCTTCGAAACGCTGATGTGGCAGCGGATCCAGTCGTTTGCCGACAAGGATGCCTGGCTTGGCCAACCTTACGACCCCCGGGTCAGCCCGGACCCCGACGCGAGCCACTTTTCGCTGAGCTTCGGCGGCGA
>JANOAH010000104.1:0-24485 GCA_031411075.1 Erythrobacteraceae bacterium | reverse complement strand
GGTGCAGCCCGCCGAATGGCGCCGCGCCGCGCACAAATGCGCCGACCTCGTCTATTCGCGCCTGTCGGGCGAGAGCCCGTTCTTCGACAGCCGCATTGCCTACATTGCCGAGACCGGGCCCAAGGATCACCGCGTCAAGCGGCTCGCCATCATGGATTCGGACGGCGCCAACCACCGCTTCATCACCAACGGCCAATCGACCGCGCTCACCCCGCGCTATTCGCCCGATTATTCGCGCATCGCCTACGTCAGCTATCTCAACGGCTTTGCCCGGATCTTCGTCTACAACATCGACAGCGGCCAGCAGACGCTGGTGACGCAGAGCCAGAACCCGACGTTCGCGCCGCGCTGGTCGCCCGATGGGCGCACGATCCTCTATTCGATGGCGGTCGCCGGCAACACCGACGTCTACCGCGTCAGCGCCGGCGGCGGCACCCCGCAGCGGCTGACCGATGCGCCGGGGATCGACGTCGGCGGGTCCTATTCGCCCGACGGCAGCCAGATCGTGTTCGAAAGCGATCGTTCGGGCAGCCAGCAGATCTATGTGATGGCAGCGAGCGGCGGCAGCCAGCGGCGGATCAGCTTCTTCGGCGGCCGCGCCGCAACGCCTGAATGGAGCCCGCGCGGCGATCAGATCGCGTTTACCCATATCGTCGGCGATTTGCGCATCGCGGTGATGAACCCGCAGGGCGGCGGGGTGCGCTACCTCACCGACAGCTGGCAGGACGAAGGACCGACCTGGGCGCCCAACGGCCGCATCGTGCAGTTCTTCCGCACCGCGCGCAATTCGGGCGAGACCTCGATCTGGCAGGTCGACCTGACCGGCCGCAACGAACGCCGCCTGCCCACCCCGGTCGGTGCCTCGGACCCCGCCTGGGGCCCGGTGCTGCCCTGAGCCCTACTCCATCCGTGCGGGTCGCACCGCCTCAATTCCGTTTCGAAGGAGAGACCGCATGAGAACAATCGCCATCGCCGTGACCCTGGCGGGCGCGCTGGCCCTGTCGGCCTGCAAGAAGGATCCGCCCGACGACCTGCCGCCGCCGCCGCAGGATACCGTCGACACCACGCCCACGCCGACCGGGCCGTTGGGGCCGGAAGGTGCGGTGCCGGGCACCCAGCAGCACTTCGTAGAGGTGATGCAGGGCGCCGATACGATCTATTTCGATACCGACAAGTTCGACCTCGGCAGCGAGGACATCGCCGCGCTGCGCAGCCAGGCCGCCTATCTCCAGCAGTATCCCACCGTGCGCGCCACGATCGAAGGGCACTGCGACGAGCGCGGCACGCGCGATTACAACATCGCGCTGGGTGACCGGCGCGCCAACGCGGCCAAGAACTATCTGGTCAGCCTGGGGGTTGCCGGCGATCGGCTAACCGCGGTCAGCTATGGCAAGGAACGCCCGGTGGCGCTCGGCTCGAACGAGGAAGCCTGGGCCCGCAACCGCCGCGCGGTCACGGTGGTGCTCAACTGATCAGTCGGCGAGCGGAAGCTCGGCGCTGAGCGCGGGTGCGGCGAGTTCGCTCGTCGCGCCCGTCGCGTTTTGGGCACCGATCGAGGGTGCGAACAGCGCCACGGCCGCGAACGCGGCGATCGACAGGGCGGAAGCGATTTTCAGCTGCTTGGACATGAGCGGTCTCGGCGTTTGTGTTGCATTGCAGCAAATAGGTCGCCAATTCGTTTTTGCAACGCACAAATGGTCGTGATTTGTATCCATCGGTATTGTCCGCCGGTAGCGCGACGGCCTATGGCGGAAACGATGCGCCCTGCGAACTTCACCTGATGGCCGGCTCCAAACGCTCGATCGACTGGGGTTTCCCGCGCTGGCGTGGCTACGGCAGCTCGCGCGACGCAGTGCAGGTGCGCCTGTGCGACCGACATGGGTGCGCGGAGGCGGGGAACTGCCCCGCCCCCAAGGCCCCCAACAGCCCCGAACGGTGGCACTTCTGCCAGCGCCATGCGGCCGAATACAACGCCCGCTGGGACTATTTCGAAGGGCTGGAAAAGGCCGACGCCGAAGCGCGTGAACGCACCGAACGGCGCGACAACGCCGGCTTTGCCGAAGCCGCGCACTATGGCTGGGCCGCCTCGGGCGACGGCAGCCGCAGCGCCGACGAGATGCGCGCGCTGGCGCTTTTCGAGCTCGATCCCGACGCGACGATGGACGACATCCGCAAGGCCTGGCGCGCCAAGGCCAAGGAAGTCCACCCCGATGTGGCCCCCAACGACGAGGACGCCGCCCAGGCGTTCCACGCCTATAGCCTGGCTTACGAAGTGCTGCGCCAGGCCGAGGAACGGCGCGAGTGGCGCGGCTGACGCGCTGACTTACTGCGGCGTCGCGTCCATCGTGTCGGCCTCGTCCTCGAGGTGGTCCTTGGTTTCCTCGCCGTCGCGGCGGATTTGATCGGCGCGCTGTTCCGCAGCCGCTTCGTTGGGACCGCCCGCTTCGGACGCTTCGAGCAGATCGGCTTCCGCCTCGGCCCGCTGATCGATCGCCTCGGCAGTCTGTTCGACCTCGTTTTCAGCCTGGCTGTCGCAGCCCGACACGGTGAAGCCCAGCACAGCGGTGGCAGCCAGGATGGCGAAGCTTTTCATGGGAAATCCTCTCTGACGGTTGGGACGTTTCGACCTCGTTGAGGCAAACCCCCGCGCGCCGGAGAAGGTTCCTAGACCGCCGCCAGCGCCTGCTCGAAATCGGCGATCAGATCGTCGGCATCCTCGATCCCGATGCTTACTCGCACCAGGTTGTCGGCGATGCCGAGCGCCGCCTTGCGCGCGTCGGGGACCGACAGGTGGGTCATCGAGGCGGGGTGGCTGGCGAGCGTTTCGGTGCCGCCGAGGCTGACCGCAAGCTTGGCGATGCGTAAGCTGTCGAGAAAGCGAAAACTTTCCGCCTCGCCGCCCCGGATGAACAGCGAAAAGGTGCTGCCTGGCCCTGTGCAGTGGCGATCGTAGATGTCCCTCTGCCGCCCTTCAGGCAGCAGGCCGAGGAAGCCGACGCCTTCGACCTTGGGATGGGCGTTGAGGAAATCGCAGACCTTTATCGCGTTCTCGGTCGCCCGCTGCATGCGGATTTCGAGCGTTTCGAGGCTGCGCAAGAGCATCCACGCGGTGTTGGGATCGAGGATTCCGCCCATCGTGTTGCGAAGCGAGCGGATCGGATCGAGCCACTTCTTGGCGCCCGAGAGACCGCCGGCGACAAGGTCCGAATGCCCGCCGGCATATTTGGTCAGCGAATAAGCGACGATGTCCGCACCGTGATCGAGCGGGCGCTGCCACAGAGGCCCCAAAAAGGTGTTGTCGATGGCGATCGGCGGCTGGAACGTGTCCGCACCGAACAGCGCATCGCGCGCGGCGGCGACCGCCTCGACATCGACCAGCGCGTTGGTCGGGTTGCCCGGGCTTTCGAGGTAGATAAGCGCCACCTGCCCGCCCTGTTCGGCTGCCAGATCGCGCGCCTTGCTCAACACCGCGTCGAGCTCTTCGCGGCTCGCTCCGGCGGGGAAATCGAGGTAGCGGACGCCGTACTTCTTCAGTTGCTTGGCGATGAACCCTTCGGTGGCGGCGTACAGCGGACCCGAATGGACGATGACGTCGTTCTGTTCGGCCGCGGCAAGCAGCAGCGTGGCGATCGCGCTCATCCCGCTGCCAAATACCAGCGCATCCTCGGCCCCATCCCAGATCGACAGGCGATCTTCGAGGATTTCCTGGTTGGGCCCGTTGAAGCGCGAATAGACCAGCCCGTCGGCCCCGCCCGGGCGCTTGCCGGTGATGCCTTCGAAGTGGCGCTTACCCGCTGCGGCGTTGGGAAACACGAAGGTGCTGGTCTGGAAGATCGGCGGCTTGAGCGAGCCTTCGGAGAGCATCGGGTCATAGCCGTAGCCCATCATCAGCGTGCTGGGCTTCAATGCGCGCCCGGCGATACTGCCGGCCGCAGGCTTGGGCTTGCGCCGCGGGGTGGGGGTGTCGATCGGCTCCGCCATGGCGCAGCTCCTTCCTATCATCGCGCTCCCAGGAAGGCAGGAGCGTGGGGCAAAGGCCGGGGCGCTGGCGCACCTAACCTCCGCAGGCGCGCATCTCCGCCGGTTCGCCGGACGGGGGCGCGCTTACGGCGCGGCGGCGATGATTTCAACCGCAACCGGTCAGGCTTTGGCCGATGTGCAGGCCTTCAGTCCTCGACGATCAGGCTGCGTTCGCGGGTTTCGGGGAGCAGCACGATCGCCACCCCCGCCATCGCGATGACCAGCGCGACGTAGATGTAGAACAGCCATTCGACGCCGGCGCCCTTGAGCGCCAGCGCGACCATCTCGACCGTGCCGGCAAACACCGCGTTGCCGATCGAATAGGGCAGCGCGACGCCGAGGCCGCGGATATGCGCCGGGAACAGCTCGGCTTTGACCAGCGCGTTGTTGGCGCTGTAGCCGCTGGCGAGCGTGAGCGGGATCATCACCAGCACCGCCGCCCAGACCGGCGAGGTCGTCTGTTCGAGCGTCAGGAACACCGGCACCGCCGCCAGCGCCCCACCCACGCCGAACAGGAGCAGCAGTGGCTTTCGCCCGAACCGGTCGGCCAGCGCACCGAACGGCGGCTGCATCGCGGTGAACCAGACCAGCGCGGCGGCGACGATGTAGGTCGCGGTCGCCTTGTCGAAGCCGACGGTGTTGAACAGGTATTTCTGCATGTAGCTGGTGTAAGTGTAGGCGCTGAGGCCCCCGCCCGCCGACAGCATCGCCACCAGAATGCTCTCGCGCCGATGCTCGCGCCACAGCATGCGCGCGGTCGAGACCGGGCGATCGACCGCCTGATTGGTGAACGAGGGCGTTTCGGCGAGCCTTCGGCGCAGCACATAGACCCCGAGCGCGAGCAGCGCGCCGATGAAGAACGGCACCCGCCAGCCCCATGCGGTCAGCTCGGCTTCGGTCAAGAAGCCCTGCAGCAGCACCGCCACGGCAATCGCGCACAGCTGCCCACCGCACAGCGTCATGTACTGGAAGCTGGCCCAGAAGCCCCGATGCGCCTTGGGCGCCATTTCGCTGAGATACGTCGCGCTGGCGCCGTATTCGCCGCCGAGCGACAGACCCTGCAGGATCCGCGCGGTGAGCAGAGTCGCCGGGCCGAGCAGCCCTGCCATGGCATAAGTGGGTGCCACCGCCAGCAGCAGCGAGCCCGAAAACATCAGTCCGACCGACAATGTCAGCCCGGCCTTGCGCCCCTTGGCATCGGCAAACCGCCCCATCACCCACGCCCCGAACGGCCGCATGATGAACCCGGCGGCAAAGATCGTCGCGGTGCTGAGCAATTGCGCGGTCGGATCGGCCGCGGGAAAGAACACCGGCGCGAAGTAGATCGCGAAGCTGGCGTAGGCGAACCAGTCGTACCATTCGACCAAATTGCCGGCCGATCCGCCGACGATCGAGATCAAGCGGTTGCGCGGGATGGCGCGCAGGCTGCTGCGCTGGGCGGTCAGCTTCGCGTCCACTGTGCCATGACCCCTTGCTCCCCCCTCGCTGCAGCAGCTTAGCCAAACCCGGGCCCAAGGCAACGCGGGTCGACTGAACGGGTCGAGAGGGCGGCCGATGCTTTCCAGCGAGCCGCGGACATAGCGGTCGCGCTACCGCGGGGGCAGCCCGCCAAGGCCGCCCGCTGTCGCTGCCGCTTGGCTTAGAACCGTTTCTTGACCGAGACCGCCCATTCGCGCGGGCGGGCCGGCTGGCCGGTGGCGAAGCCGCCGCCCGAGGTGGTCTGATCGAAGATGGTCAGGAAGTAGTACTTGTCGAACAGGTTGGTGACTTCCAACGAGACGTCGAGATCGCGGTCGGCGTTGCGCCAGGTCAGCCGCGCATTGGCCACGGTGTAGGCATCGATCTGGTTGGTCGGCCGATTGGTGGCGTTGGTGAACACCGTGCTCTGGTGCGCGGCGTCGAACCGCGGCGTCAGCGAACCGGCGTTGCCGAGCTCGATTTCGTACTGCGCACCAACGCTCCACTTCCACTCCGGCGTGAAGGTCGGGTAATTGCCGAACTGCGGGGCGTTGATATTGGTCGGGCCGCCGACGAACACCGTGGTGGTGCCGGAGGTGAACGAGCCGAAGCGGGTATATTCGAAATCGATGTAGCTGAGCGATCCGTCGATCGACAGGCCGTCGAACGGGTTGATCAGGGTCTCGATCTCGATGCCCTTCACATCGGCGTCGCCGGCGTTGACCGGCAGCGCGCACGGCACGCCGAACCCGGCCCCGGCAATCGCGGTGCAATTGGCCAGCGTCAGCTGGATATCCTTGTACTTGCTCAGGAACGCCGCGACGTTGAGCCGCACGCGGCGGTCGAGCAGATCGGCCTTGGCGCCAAGTTCGTACGAATCGAGCGTTTCCGGATTGAACGGCACCGCCTGCTGCACGAAGAACGGCCGCGGGTTGACGCCGCCGCCCTTGAACCCGGTCGAAAATTGCGCGTAGGCCATCAAGTCGGGGGTGAAGCGGTACTGCACGTTGGCACGGAAATCGAAGCGGTCGCCCTGATACACGCCGGTCACCCCGTTGAGCGGCAGCACCGCGGTCGCGGTGGTCGAGGTCGGATCGTTGTACGGCCGGAACCGGCCATAGGTGTAGGCCTTCGATTCCTTCGTGTAGCGGATCCCGCCGGTCAGCGTCAGCGCCTCGAACGGGTTCCACGCAACATGCGCGAACACCGCCTTGCTGTCGGCGGTGACCGGATCGTCACCCTGGAACTGCAGGCCCGAGGTGCGCAGATCCTGGAAGGTGGCGTAAACCGACTTCTGGTCGGAATAATAGCCGCCCAGGGTATATTCGATCTGATCGCCGATGCTGCCGTTGAGGCGCAGTTCCTGGCTGAAGAAATCGAACGACAGCGGCCCGTAGCCCAGGCTGTGCGCCAGCGGGGAGACGTCGTTGTCGTTCGAGAACCGCGACAGGTAATGGCGATAGGCGGTGATCGAGCTGACCTGGATGGTGTCGGACGCTTCCCAATCGACTTGCGCTGAAACGCCCCAGCCCTTGAACCGTACGCGGCCATCGGCGCTCGACGCGCGGAAGGCGCCGTCGGCGCCGTTCTCGTAAGTGGCGTAGTTGCAATAAGGCCCGCACAGGAAGCGGTTGTCGTAGGCCAGCAGCGTATTGGGCGCGGCAAAGGGGTTGATGTCGCGCGAGGCCGGCGAGGCGGTGGCGAAGTTCTGTGCCGGCGTGGTGCCGGGCGCGGGGATCAGCGGCAGCGGAAAGCGCGGGGTGGCAACCGAGCCATCGGGATAATTGCGCTGCAGCAGCACGGTGCCGGCGGTGACGCGATCGTCGTCGGTATAGTCGCCGATCAGATTGATATCGATCGTATCGGTCGGCCGCAGGCGGATCTGCGCGCGTCCGGCGATGAACCCGACTTCGCCTTCGCGGGCAAGGCGGCAGCCGGCATCGCTGGTCCGCGCCGGTACGCCGCCGGCGGGATTGACCAGCTGCGGCGCCTGGGTGGGATTGCTCGCGGTCGGGAAAGCTGGGACGAACGTGGCCGCGCCGCCGGCCGGGAACAGGCACCCGAAATCGAGTCGGTCGACATAACCGTCCTGCTGCTTCGAGACCCCGGCGAGGCGCACGTCGACGCCTTCGGCGAGGTTGAAATCGGCGCTGGCGCGCAAGTCGAGCCGGTCACGGCTGCCGTAGGCGGCCGAGATCGAGCCGGTGTTCGAGCCGGTCGGCCGCTGCGAGTAGAGCTTGACCGCGCCGCCGATCGAGTTGCGCCCGGCCAGTGTGCCTTGCGGCCCGCGCAGCACTTCGACCCGGTCGAGATCGAGCAGATCGAAGATCGAGCCGGTCAGCGTGGCGTAGTACACATCATCGACATAGAAGCCGACGCCGGGTTCGAGCGCGGGGTTGAAGTCGAACTGGCCGACGCCGCGGATATTGGCGCCGAGCGCCGGACCGAACGCGGCGCCTTGCGGCTTCAGGGTAACAGAGGGCGCCTGGCTGGCGATCTGGCTGATGTCGGTCTGGCTGCGCGCCTCGAGCATTTCCGCGTTGACCGCGGTGATCGCGATCGGGGTATCCTGCAGGTTCTGTTCGCGGAATTGCGCGGTCACGACGATTTCGGGGGTGCGGCCTTCTTCCGCCGGCGCGGCCTCGTCCTCGGCAGCGGCTTCTTGCGCCAGCGCCGGCGAGGCGGAGAAGGCCAAGCCGAACGCAACGGCAAGCGTGCTGACAGGCGCTGCAAGCGCGACCCAACGGCGTCGAAGCATAGTATCCCCTCCCTGAAGTCCGTCCGTGCCCCGAAGCTGCACAAGGCGGGCGGCGGAGCTGCCCATTACCAGTCGCCGCACGCGCATGTGTAAGTTGTTGCGTTGAGGAGTCAACAAATTGTGTCGGACGCTGCCTTGCGAATCGCGGGGTCAGCGGGCGCTCAATCCGGCAAGCGTTGCAGCCAGCTGGCCATCGCGGTGAGGCTGCGGTCGACCACGTCGCCATCGCCGGCCGGGATTGTCGCCAGCATGCTCTGGAAAAAGGCCTGGCGTTCCTGGCGAACGGCATCGAACAGCGCGCGGCCGCGTTCGGTCGGCCGGATGATCAGCTTGCGCCGGTGCGTCGGATGCGGTTCGCGCACCGCCAGCTGCTTTTTCTCCAGCGCGCCGACCGCGCGGCTGATCTCGGCGCGATCGATCCGGCCTTGCGCGCCGATCGTGGCCGCGGTGCTCGGCCCGGATACGCCGAGGAAGGCCAGCACACGCCATTCGGCCAGCGAAAGGTCGAACTCGGACTGCAACTTGCGCGACGCCTGGCGGTCGATCATCCGCGCCAGCAGCAGCAGCCGATAGGGCAGGTGCCCGGCGCCGAACAGCGTCCAGGTGGCCGGCAGCAGCTCTTCGCCTTCGGGCTCCTCGACCACCGAGCTTCGATCACGTTGACTCATCAACACAGAAGTCCTGTAATCGGGCGATGAGCGAATCCCATCCCTTTGCCCCCCGGTTCGAACACGCCTTTTCGATCTCGATCGAATTGACCAAGCCCTATTGGGTCAAGCCGTCCGCGCGTGACGAAATTCGCGCGGCTATATACGCCGCCTCCGGGCTTGTCGAAGGGCCGCGCCTCAACGGCCGGATCATTCCGATGTCGGGCGGTGATTTTCCGCTGACGCGCTCGAACGGGGTGATCGATTTCGACGCGCGCTATCTGATAGAGGCCGATGACGGCGCGGTGATCTATCTCGAAAACCGCGGTTATCGCTGGGCCAGGAACGACGCCGTGGCCCGGACCATGGCGCAGAACGGCGCCGCGGCGTTCGACGATTACTACATGCGCGTCACGCCCAAGTTCGATGCGCCGGCCGGCCCGCACGAATGGATGAGCCGGCACGTCTTCGTCGGCGTGGCCGAAAAGATGCCTGGGGCCAATCGCATCCATTACTTCGTCGTTCTGTAGGCGACCGGGCGCGCTTGCGCTCGCCGCGCCGGCGAGGCAAGCCTCAGGACAGCGCCGTTTGATTACGGCGTGCGGGGGGAGGAATGGCCGATGGCGCTGGCACCGGATCTGGCGACGAGCACCGATGCCGTCCCGCGCGACGACGCCGGGCCGCCGATCGATGCGCCCGGCCTCAACTATTTCGTCTTCGCGCTGTTCTTTATCTTCGGCGGCATCACCAGCCTGAACGACGTGATCCTGCCCAAGCTGAAAGAGCTGTTCACGCTCAATTACACCCAGGCGATGCTGATCCAGTTCTGCTTCTTCACCGCCTATCTCGTCATCGGCATTCCCGGCGCGCAGCTGGTCAAGCGGATCGGTTACATGCGCGGCGCGGTGGTGGGTCTGCTGACGATGATGGCTGGGTGCCTGCTGTTCATTCCCGCCAGCCAGACCGCGACTTACGGCCTGTTCCTGTTGGCGCTGTTCGTGCTGGCGAGCGGGGTGGTGGTGGTGCAGGTGGTGACCAATCCGCTGATCAGCCTGCTTGGCCCGGCCGCGACGGTGCATAGCCGGCTGACCTTTGCGCAGGCCTTCAATAGCCTGGGCACCACGGTGTTCCCGCGCGTCGGCTCGGCGCTGATCCTCGGCGGGCTGGCGGGGGTGACGGCGGCGGAACTATCCGGGGCAGAACTCGACGCCTATCGCACCGCCGAGAGCCAGGCGATCGTCAGCACCTACGTCGGGCTGGCGGTGGCGCTTGCCGTGATCGCGGGCGTCGTCTGGGCGTTCCGCGGCCGACTGCAGGGCGAACGGCACGAAGCCTCCTCGCTCGCCGGCGGGTTCCGGCTGCTTGGCCGGCCGCGGTTCGGGTTCGGGGCGCTGTGCATCTTCCTTTATGTCGGCGCCGAAGTGGCGATCGGCTCGCTGATCGTCAGCTTTCTGATGCAGGATCATGTGATGGGGCTGGCCGAACGATCGGCGGGCAATCTCATCGCGTATTATTGGGGCGGGGCGCTGGTCGGGCGGCTGATCGGCTCGGCGGTGTTGCGCGTGGTCAGTCCGGGGCTGGTGCTGGCCGGCGTGGCGGTCGGCGCGATCGCGCTGCTTTTCGTCTCGACCAACACCGCCGGCACGACCGCGGGCTACAGCCTGCTGATGATCGGGCTTATGAATTCGATCATGTTTCCGACGATTTTCAGCCTCGCCTGCGAAAAACTGGGCGCGAAAGCTGCCGACGGATCGGGGATCATCAACATCGCCATCTTCGGCGGCGCGGTGATCCCGCTGCTAACCGGGATGATCGCAGACGCCAGCGGCAGCCTGGCCACTGCGCTGATCCTGCCGGCGCTGTGCTATGCGGTGATCGCGGGCTTCGGGCTCTACGCCCGCCGCCCCGCCTAACGAACCGGTTCGAGCGCGTAGCCGGCCGAACGGACGGTGCGGATCGGGTCGTCGCGGCCGGCCACCTCGATCGCCTGGCGCAGCCGGCGGATGTGGACGTCGACGGTGCGCTCCGAAATCTCGTCGGCATTGTCCCACGCCGCTTCGAGCAGTTGCGCGCGGCTGAACACCCGCTTGGGGTGTTCCATCAAGTACTTCAACAGCCGGTATTCGGTCGGCCCCAGGTGCAAGGGAGCGCCGCCGCGCTCGACCCGGAAGGCCACCGGGTCGAGCGTCATGTCCCCCACGCTCAGCGTTTCGCCGGCCAGCGCCGGGCGCACCCGCCGCAGCACCGCGGCCACCCGCGCCAGTAGCTCGCGGGGCGAAAACGGCTTGGTCAGGTAATCGTCGGCGCCGGTTTCGAGCCCCCGAACCCGGTCATCCTCGGCGCCGCGCGCGGTCAGCATGATGATCGGCACATGCGCGGTTTCCTCGCGCCGGCGCAAGCGGCGGCAGACCTCGATCCCGCTGGTGCCTTCGATCATCCAGTCGAGAATGACGAGGTCGGGCGGATCTTCGGCGGCGTAGAGCAGCGCGTCGTCGCCGTTGGCGGTCGCGCGCACGGCATAGCCTTCGGCCGAGAAGCGGTATTCGAGCAGCTCGGCGAGCGGCGCGTCGTCTTCAACCAGGAGCAGCTTGGGGGCGGGCATCGGACCGCCTTATCGCCCAGCGATGTTACAGCGCCGTGACAGCGCGCTCACCGATCGGGCGGCAATGTGCCGAGCGCGGCGAAATGGACCATTTCGGCGACGTTGGTGGCATGATCGCCGATCCGCTCGATATTGCGCGCGACGAACAGCAATTGCGCCGCGCTGCTGATCGTGGCCGGGTTTTCGACCATGTAGCTGACGAGGTTGCGGAAGATGCTGTCGTAGAACGCGTCGACTTTCTCGTCCTTGTCGATGACCTCGCGCGCCAGCACCGGATCGCGCGCGGCGAACGCGGTGAGCACGTCGTGGACCATTTCGGCGGCGACTTCCGCCATCGCCGGGATCAGGGTCAACGGTTCGAACCGCTTGCGGTCCTCGATCTCGCCGACGCGCTTGGCGATGTTCTT
Source organism: Erythrobacteraceae bacterium (assembly GCA_031411075.1). Lineage (GTDB taxonomy): Bacteria > Pseudomonadota > Alphaproteobacteria > Sphingomonadales > Sphingomonadaceae > Croceibacterium_A. The sequence goes on along the minus strand of JANOAH010000104.1, from coordinate 12,593 downwards.
GGCATAGTCGCCGATCCGCTCGACCACCCCGCCGATCTTCAGCGCGGCGATGATCTCGCGCAAGTCGTCGGCCATCGGCGCGCGCAGCGCGATGATGCGGATCGCCATCGTGTCGACTTCGGCCTCGAGCGCGTCGAGCCGCTTGTCACGCGCGACCACCGCTTCGGCCAGGTCCTCGTCGCCGGTGACGAGCGCGCGCATCGCTTCCTCGATCGCCACTTCGGCGAGCCCGCCCATTTCGGCGATCAGGCCGCGCAGCCGGGTGATGTCCTCGTCGAACGCCTTGACTGTATGTTCGGGCATCAGCCGTACCTCCCGGTAATGTAGTCCTTGGTCCGCACTTCGCGCGGGTTGGTGAAGATCTGCGAGGTCTCGCCGTATTCCACCATCTTGCCGAGGTGGAAAAAGGCCGTGCGCTGGCTGACCCGCGCCGCCTGCTGCATCGAATGGGTGACGATGACGATCGCATAGCGGCCGCGCAGCTCGTCGATCAGTTCCTCGATCTTGGCGGTGGCGATCGGGTCGAGCGCGCTGCACGGCTCGTCCATCAGGATCACTTCGGGTTGCACCGCGATGGCGCGGGCGATGCACAATCGCTGCTGCTGCCCGCCCGATAGCGCGGTGCCGCTGTCGGCGAGGCGGTCCTTGACCTCGTCCCACAGCCCGGCACGGCGGAGCGATTGTTCGACGATCGCGTCGAGCTCGACCTTGCCTTCGGCCAGGCCATGAATGCGCGGGCCGTAGGCCACGTTCTCGTAGATCGACTTGGGGAACGGGTTGGGCTTCTGGAACACCATGCCCACGCGGGCGCGCAGCTGCACCACGTCCATCCTCGAGGCGTAGATGTCGTCGCCGTCGAGCTCGATACAGCCTTCGACCCGAGCCGAAGGGATGGTGTCGTTCATCCGGTTGAGCACGCGCAGGAAGGTCGACTTGCCGCAGCCCGATGGGCCGATGAAGGCGGTGACGAATTCGGCCGGGATGTCGATCGACACCGCATCGACGGCCTTCTTCTCGCCGTACCACACGCTGACGTCGCGCGTGCACATTTTGGGAGGGGCGTTGGTCACCATGTCTTCTCGAAGCGGTTGCGCAAGTAGATGGCAAGCCCGTTCATCACCAGCAGGAACACGAGCAGGACGATGATCGCCGCGCTGGTGCGTTCGACGAAGCCGCGGTCGATCTCGTCCGACCACAGGAAAATCTGCACCGGCAGCACGGTGGCCGGGTCGGTGAAGCCATCGGGCGGGGTGGCGATGAAGGCGCGCATGCCGATCATCAAGAGCGGCGCGGTTTCGCCCAGCGCGCGGGCCATGCCGATGATCGTGCCGGTGAGGATGCCCGGCAGCGCCAACGGCAGGACATGGTGGAACACGACCTGCACCGGGCTCGCACCCAGCGCCATGGCCCCGTCGCGGATGCTCGGCGGCACTGCCTTGATCGCGTTGCGCCCGGCGATCACGATCACCGGCATGGTCATCAGCGCCAGCGTCATCCCGCCGATCAGCGGGGCCGAGCGCATGTAGGGGAACAGCGTCAGGAACACGCCAAGGCCGAGCAGCCCGAAAATGATCGAGGGCACCGCGGCGAGGTTGTTGATCGACACCTCGATCACGTCGGTCCAGCGGTTCTTGGGCGCATATTCCTCGAGGTAGAGCGCGGCGAGCACGCCGATCGGGAAGGCCAGCAGCAGCGTCACCAGCATGGTCAGCATCGAGCCCTTGAGCGCGCTCCAGATGCCGACCTGCTGCGGATCGGTGGCGTCGGAGCGGGTCAGAAAGCCCCAATCGAACGAGCGTTCGAGCTTGCCCTCGGCCGCCAGCCGCCGCGCCACATCGCCCAGCTCGCCCGGCCGATCCTCGACATAAGCGGCGGCGAGGTCATTGGTGGTCGGTAAGGTGAACTCGCCGCGGCCGCGCAGCAGCACCGGATCGTCCGCGATCGCCTCGGCCACCTGGCGCCAGGCATCCGAATTGAGTTCCCTGGCGGCGGCGCTACCCAGCGCCTGTTCGGCGCCGAATTCGACCACTTGCGGCAGGCCCTGATCGCCCAGCGCGCGCACGATCGCCGGCCGGTCGGAGACACCCGCGGGCATTGTCAGCCCGACTTTAGTGAAATCGATCGGCACTTCGACCGTCACCCGCTGGAAGCCGCCGATGCCGTTCACCGTCATGCTGACGAGCAGGAACACCAGCACCGCGATCGACAACCCGATCGCGCCCAGGCCAAACGCCTTGAAGCGCCGTTCGGCCGAGTAGCGCTTCTTCAGCCGCGCTTCGAATGCCGCCGTGCGGGTGGGGGAGGGCGCGTCATTCATAGGCTTCGCGGAACCGGCGCACCACGCGCAGCGCCACCACGTTGAGCGCCAGGGTGACGAGGAAGAGCACGAACCCAAGCGCAAAGGCGCTGAGCGTGGCGGGATGGTCGAAGCTGCCTTCGCCGGTCAGCATGGCGACGATCTGGAAGGTAACCGTGGTCATCGCTTCGAGCGGGTTGGCGGACAAGTTGGCGGCGGCGCCCGCGGCCATCACCACGATCATCGTTTCGCCGATCGCCCGGCTGACCGCCAGCATCACGCCGGCGACAATGCCGGGCAGCGCTGCGGGCACCAGCACCCGGCGGATCGTCTCGTTGGTGGTCGCGCCCATCGCCAGGCTGCCGTCGCGCATCGCCTGCGGCACCGCGGCGATGCTGTCGTCGGCCATCGAGCTGACGAACGGGATGATCATCACCCCCATGACGAGCCCGGCGGCGAGCGCGCTTTCGGAACTGGCGTTGGCGATGCCCACGGCCTGCGCCGCATCGCGGATCGCCGGTGCCACCGTCAGCGCGGCGAAATAGCCATAGACCACGGTCGGCACCCCGGCGAGAATCTCGAGCGCGGGTTTGAGCCCCTTGCGCCACGCCGGGCGGGCGTATTGGGTCAGGTAGATCGCGCTCATCAGGCCGAGCGGGATGGCCACGATCATCGCGATCACGGCGCCGATGTAGATCGTGCCCCAGAACAGCGGCAGCGCACCGTAGCGGCTCGGATCGGGATGCGCCGCATCGCTCATCGGATCGGGACCCCACTGCGTCCCGAACAGGAAATCGAGCGGCGAGACCATGCCGAAGAAGCGCACCGTCTCGAACACCAGGCTGACAAAAATGCCGAGTGTGGTCAGGATCGCCACCAGCGAGGCGATCAGGAGCACGCTCATCACCGCGCGTTCGACCCGGGTGCGGGCGGTGAAATCGGGCTTGAGGCGCAGGAACGCGAACGCCCCGGCGGCGAGCGCGATCGCCAGTGTGATGGCGAGGCCGATAAGGTTGAAGCGCATCAGCGCGTCGCGGAACGGGGCGACCAGGCTACCCGCGGCGGGGTTGAACACCCCTGGCGCCGCGCCGGTGGCCACCGCGCGAGCTTCGGCCAGCAGCGTCTCGCGCTGCATCCCGAAGTCGGGCAAGGCGGACGCGGCCGGATCGGCCAGCACCGATTGCAGCACCAGCTGCGGCGCGATCACGTTCCACGCCGCGGCGAACAGCAGCGCCGGGACGACGATCCACAACGCCACATACCAGGCATGATAGACCGGCAGCGCCGCCAGCCGGCGGCCGGGTGCGGCGCGGCGGAAACTCCACGCGCGCCCACGGGCCGCCAGCCACCCTGCCAGGCCCAGGCCCAGGGCCAGGAGGAGCAGGAAGGCCGGCGACATCGGTGGGCGGTGGTCCTTACTTCAGCCCGTCGGCGGTCATCGCGGCAAAGCCGGTGGCGGCCGCCTGGCTGCGGGTGGCGACATCGTCGGGGTTCGAGACGAAGCCGATCGCGGCGAGCGGGCCGTCCTTGCCCCACGAATTGGCCCATTCGGCGACGAATTCACGCAGCCCGCGGATCGCATCGAGGTGGGCGTTCTTGACATAGATGAACAACGGCCGCGCCCCCGGATACTGGAAGCTGGCGATGTTGTCGTAAGTCGGCTGGACCCCGTTCATGGTCAGGCCCTGCACCTTGTCGGCATTTTCCTCAAGGTAGGAGTAGCCGAACACACCGATGGCGTTGGAGTTGCCCTCGATCTTCTGCACGATCAGGTTGTCCTGTTCGCCTTGGTCGACATAGGCGCCATCGGTGCGCAGTTCGGTGCAGGTCGCTTCCTGTTTGTCCTTGTCGCTGTCCTTCAGCGCCTTCATTTCGGCGTTGGTTTCGCAGCCCGGGATCAACACCAGGTCCTTCATCGCATCGCGCGTGCCCGAGGTCGACGGCGGGCCGTAAACCAGGATCGGCTGGTTCGGCAGCGAGGGATCGACATCGCGCCAGGTCTTGGCGGTCTGCTCGCCGCCGAACGGGTGCGCGGCGAGCGCGCGATAGACGATTTCGGGCGACAGGTTCATCGTGATCCCGCCCTTGGCCGAAGCGAACACGATCCCGTCGAGCCCGACCTGGATCTCGGTCACGTCCTTGACGCCGTTGGTCTGGCAGGTTTCGAATTCGCTCGCCTTCATCCGGCGCGAGGCATTGACGATGTCGGGATGTTCGGCGCCCACGCCCTTGCAGAACAGTTCGATGCCGCCGCCGGTGCCGGTCGATTCAATGATCGGCGAACCGAAATCGGGGTTCGACTTGGCGAAGTTTTCGGCCACCAGCTTGGCGAACGGATAGACGGTGGACGAGCCGACCGCGCGGACCGAATCGCGCGTGCCGCCGCCGCCGGAACCGCCGCTATTGCTGCCGCACGCAGCGAGGCTGACCGCGCCGAGCGCGGCGATGGTGAAGCGCAGGTAAGAGTTCATGGCAATTTTCCCCTTGAAATGCCGTCCCGCTAGGCGCGGCATGTTGCGGATTGATGACACGCGCAAGACAGCGGCGCCGCTCTAAAAATCGAACTGCGCACGCATGCCGAAGCTATCGACCTGGTAATCGCGATCGGTCCCCGCCGGCACCGCCGCATCGCCGATCCACAAGTGGCCGTAATTGACCAGGAAGCGGACATAATCGGTTGGAATCCAGATCAGCGACAGACCCGCCGCCTGCTGCGTCCCGCCAACGATCGGACCGTCAGTGAGGTCGAGGTAATCGTAGCGCGCGTTGAGCTGGATCGCGCCGATGCCGCCCTTGTTGATCGGGTTGGTCGGGCGGATGCGGTCGAACGCGCCGGCGCGATAAGCGGTGACATCGCCCGGGGTCAGCAGCATGCCGACTTCGGCATAACCGCCGCGAAAGGTCGGGTCGGCCAGGCCGGGCCGAAGGGCGGTGATCTGGTGGCCTTCGAGCGTGGCGTGGAAGGGCCCGCGGATATAGGCGAACTCGGCGCCGAAGCTGCGCTCGCCGGTGGCGGAAAAGGCGCGGGTATCGACCAGCCGGACGTCGGTGGTGTGCAGGAACGGCCGGGCGCGATAGCGGGCGGTGGGCGACGCGTCGTTGAAATCGCGCAGGTGCGCCGAAGCGGCGAGGTGGAGCTGGCCGTCGCCCACCTTGGGAGCAAAGACCACGCGCCCGTCGGCACTGTAGCTGTTGTTGGTGTCGGCGTTGAGATCGGCGGCGTTGTCGGTGAACAAGCCAGCCTGCACGATCACGTCCTTGTTGGTGTAAGTGCCGCTGGCGCCGACGCGCCGTTCGAACCCGAATGCCGAGACGAACGCGGCGCGCTCCATGAACGGGGTCAGGAGGTCGCTGGTCAGCTCGTCCAGGCCCCAGAACGGCTTGTGCTGGCCCAGCGTCAGGGTGAGCTGGGGCGAGGCCTTGTAGGTGAAATAGAAGTCGGTGATGTCGACCGAGGAATTGGCCACGTCGATTTCGAAGCGATAGCCGATATTGCCCGGGATTGTGCCCTCGAACCCGAGGAACGCGCGGCGCAACTCGGTGCCGAAGCCCAGGCTGTTGCCGCCGATCGCGGCCGGCGCGGAGACTACGCCGCTGTCGATCTGCAATCGCCCGCGCGGTTTGAACGTCCAGCCGCCTTCCAGCGCCAGCTCGGGCGCGCCTTTCCAGGTGATCGTGGTGGCAGGCGCGGCGGGCGCTGCGGCGGCGGGCACCACGGCGGGCGGCACCGGGGGCGGGGCGGGGACCGCGGCCTGCGCCGCTTCGCGGGCGCGCAGTTCGGCGACCTCGGCGGTCAACCGGGCGATCTCGGCCTGCATCGTGGCGAGCTGTCGCTGTACCGCCTCGAGATCGGCTTGCTGGGCGAACGCCGGGGCGGGCGCGACCATCGCGCTGGTGGCGAGAAGCAGGGCAGGCAAGGCGCGCATGGGTCGGCTTTCGATCAGCTGGTTCGCTGACCGGCGCGCTATGTAGCTTTTGTTACAGCTGTGTGACGCCGCGGCGACTTATCCACGACAACCTTATTCGGCCAGTGGCAAGCTGACCGTCACGGTGGTGCCTTCGCCTTTGCGGCTGGCGATGTCGAGCCGGCCGCGATGCCGCTCGACGATGTGCTTGACGATCGCCAGGCCCAGCCCGGTGCCGCCGGCGGCCAGGCTGCGGCCGGGATCGGTGCGATAGAACCGCCGGGTCAGGTGCGGGATATGCTCAGCCTCGATGCCGTCACCGTGGTCGCGCACCGTCAGCGCTGCCCAGCCCTTGCGCCCGCGGCCGACCGCAACACTCACCGGCTCGCCCGCCGCGCCATATTTCATGGCGTTGTCGACCAGGTTGCGGACCAATTGTTCGAGCTGGTTGGCATCGCCGCGCACAGTCAGTTTGGCGGGTTTGGCTTCGAACTGCAGCCGCTCGAGCCGCTCGGGCCCAGCGCCATCGCGCGCGCCGCGCTGCGCCAGCGCGGCCAGATCGAGCACCTCGCGCGGCTGGTCGTGTTTTTCCGCCTCGATCCGCGACAGCGACATCAGGTCTTCGACCAGGCTCTGCAGCCGGCGTGCTTCTCTGAGCACGATGTCGAGGAACCGCGCCCGCCGCTCCGGCTCGACATCAACCGAAGCATCGGCGAGCGTTTCGACGTAGCCGATGATCGAGGCGAGCGGAGTGCGCAGCTCGTGGCTGGCGTTGGCGACGAAATCGGTATGCGCGCGGCTGATGTCGGCTTCGGCGGTGCGGTTGAGCAGTTCGACCAGCGCGAACCGTTCGTCGATCGGCTGGCGGCTGATCTGCCAGGAACTGCGCGGGCCGGTGAGGCCCTCGATCGTGGTGCTGGCGCTGCCCGGCTGCGCCAGGAGGTCGATCGCGGCGGGATGGCGGAACGCGACGCGCGCGTCCTGGCCGACGACATGCGCGCCCATCGCCTCGCGCGCGGCGGCATTGGCAAAGGCGATGCGTTCGCCGTCGAGCACGAACATCGGCAGGCCCGAATGCTCGATCAGCGTGCTGACCCCGGCGGGCGTGAGGCGCGCGGCTTCGTCCTCGTCGCCGCGCGCGGGCGGTGGGGGCGGCGCGCCGAGCCACAGCGTCGCGATCCACACCGGCAGCACCGCGAGCGCGAGCCACGGGTTCTCGCCGGCGAACAGTAGCACCGCCACCGCCGCCAGGGCCACGACGATGCCGAAGGCAGGAATGTCGCGGCCGGAGCTCATCGCGCCCGGCCTTATCCGCGCCTGCCGCGTCGGGCCAGCCGATTCGGCTTAGCGGGTGATCGGAAAGGCGCGGATGGTGAACGGGTTGGGGTTCTGGTCGCGCAGCGCGGCGTCGAACAGGTAGCCGATCTTGCCTTCGACGACATAGGCGGTGCCGCCGACCGCGGTCACCCCGACCGGGCCGTTGAGGCCGGTGGCGACGTCGGCGAGCGTGGCGGTGTTGCCGTTGACGGTAATCACCGCCACCCGGCCGCTGCTGCCTTCGCCTTGCAGGAAACGGTTGCCGCCGAGGCTGCGCAACCCGTCGGGCCCGCCGAGCGCGACGGGCAGCGTCAGGTCGGTCAGCCCGGCATAAGCGCCATCGGCCGCGCGGTTGACCCGCTGCAACAGGTTCTTGCGCACGTTGTTGATGTACAGCGTGCCGTCGCCGGCAAAGGCCAGCCCGTCGATCCCGACCAGCTCGGGCGCTTGGGCGAACAGCGTCAGCGCGCTGGCGCCCGGACGCAGCACGAAGATGCGGCCACCGCTGGTTTCGCTGATCCACACCGCGCCGTCGGCGGCGCTGGCGATATCGTTGCAGGCGGCGGGCGCATCGCTGGGCAGGTCGTAGCTGCCCTTGGGTGCGCCGGTGCCCAGATCGAACGCCAGCAGGCTCGATTGCCCGGTTTCGCGCGCAAACAGGTTGGGGTTGTTGCACGCCCACAGCACCCCACGGCGCTCGTCGGCGAACACGCCGAACAGGCTCTTGAGCCCGTTGGCGGCGCTCGGCACGATCCACGGTTCGGCGGTGCGGCTGCCGGCGCGGGTGCGATAGATCGTGCCGCCGTTGCTCGAATTGTACAGGTTGCCGGCGGCGTCGGACGTAATGCTTTCGGGAAACACCCGGCTTCCGTTGATCGTCACGTCGCCCGCCGGCGCCCGCGACACCGTCACGCACCCGCTGGCCAGCAGCGCCGCCAAGACCATCAACCTGCGCATTGCCATCTCCCCCTGTACCGGGCGCCATCATAGTGGGCGCGGCGGGACTTGAAAGGGCGGTTGCCAGCGCGCGCGGGCTCGGCGACAAGGTTTGCCAACGCATACAGGCGGGAACGGGGATGGAACGGGCGGCAAGCTTTCTGGGCGCGATCATGGCGCTGGTCCTGCTCGCCAGCTGCGCCACCGCGCCTGCTCCGCGCGGCCCGGCGGCGGTCAGCGGCGCGACGATGCGCGCCGCCGATACCGCCGCCAATGTGGGCGATTGGCAAAGCTACAGCCGCACCTGGGACGAACAGCGCTTCAGCCCGCTGACCCAGATCAACGAGCGCAACGTCGGCGATCTCGGCCTCGCCTGGTACGCCGATCTCGAAACCTTCCGTGGGGTCCAAGCCAGCCCGCTGGTCATCGACGGGGTGCTGTACAACGAGAGCATCTACAACATCGTCACCGCCTATGACGGCGCAACGGGCGAGAAGCTGTGGACCTATGACCCCAAGGTCGGGCCGGAATGGGCGCGGCTGGCGTGCTGCGGCCCGTCGGCGCGCGGGCTCGCGGCGTGGAACGGCAGGCTCTACATCGGCGCCTTGGACGGGCGGCTGATTGCGATCGACGCCCGCGATGGCCACGAGATCTGGTCCGTGCAGACCTTCCCGCCGGGCCACGAATACTCGATAACCGGCGCGCCGCGCGTCTATGACGGCAAAGTGGTGATCGGCAACGGCGGCGCGGACTACGGCAGCCGCGGCTTCGTCACCGCCTGGGACGCCGAAACCGGCGCCAGGCTGTGGAAGTTCTACCTCGTCCCCGGCGATCCGGCGGCCGGTCCTGATGGCGAGGCGAGCGACAGCGCGATGCGCCTTGCCACGCCCACCTGGGCGGGCCGGTGGTGGGAACAGGCGGCGGGCGGTGGCGGGAACGCGTGGGACAGCTTCGCCTACGATCCCAAGCTCAACCTCGTCTACATCGGCACCGGCAACGGCAGCCCGCACATGTGGCATTTTCGCAGCGAAAGCCGCGGCGATAACCTGTTTCTGTGCTCGATCGTCGCGGTCGATGCCACCACCGGCGAATACAAGTGGCACTACCAGGAAGTGCCTGAGGAAGACTGGGACTACACCTGCACCCAGCCGATGGTGCTGGCCGACCTCGCCATCGGTGGGCGGACCCGGCAGGTGATCATGCACGCGCCCAAGAACGCGTTTTTCTATGTCATCGACCGGGCAACCGGCGAGCTGATCAGCGGCAAGAGCTATACCACGGTCAACACCTGGGCGAGCGGGCTCGATGCCAACGGGCGCCCGATCCTGATGCCCGGCGCGCACAACACCGAGGTGCCGCACCTGATGAGCCCGAGCTGGATGGCCGGGCATACCTGGCACCCGATGAGCTATTCGCCGCTCACTGGCCTCGTCTATTTCTCGGCGCAGGAGCAGGGCTCGGTCTATGCGCGGCTGGCCGACGGGCAATACCGCTATGCCAAAGGCCGCAGCAATTCGGGCCAGGCGTACGGCACTGAACCCGAACTGCGCGCGCGGCTGCAGGCCGAAGCGGTGGCGGCGGAAAAAGGCTACCTGCTCGCCTGGAACCCGGTGACCCAGCGCGAGGCGTGGCGGGTCGATTACGGCATTCCCGGCTCGGGCGGGGTGCTGGTGACCGCCGGTAACCTCGTGATCCAGGGGACGATCAACAAGACGGTGGCGATCTATCGCGCCAGCGACGGGGCCAAGCTGTGGGAGATGAACGTCGATCAGGCGGCGGTGGCGGGGCCGATCACCTACCTGGTCGATGGCGTGCAATACATCGCGCTCAACGCCGGGTGGGGCGGCTCGCCGGTGATGAACCTCAACCGCAACGGCCCGTTCCGCACTGCGACCGCCAAACTGCTGGTGTTCCGCCTCGGCGCGCGGGGGGTGACGCTGCCGCCGATGCCCCCGCCCAGCGCCTTGCCCGCGCCGCCGCCGCTGCGCGCGAGCGAGGCGCAAGTGACCCGCGGCCGCCAGCTCTACGCGCAAACCTGTGTCCGCTGCCACGGCGATAGCGCCATCGGCGGGGTTAAGGACTTGCGCTTCATGGCGCGCGAAACGCACGACTTGTTCAACGCCATCGTTCTCGACGGACTCTATCGCGAACGCGGCATGGCGAGCTTCGCCGACGTGCTCAGCCGCGAGGACGCCGAAGCGATCCACGCCTACCTGATCGCGCGCGGCAACGAGGATTATGCCGATGCCGCGGCGCGATAGTATTTTCCTACAGCCCTACGGTTGTGCCAGCAGGGTGACGATGCCCAGCCGACGAGGGCCCTGGCGACAGATTCGCAAAGGTGACAGTCGAAACGGGCGTTCGCGCCGATTTACGGATGGGAAGGGCCGCCGAAAGATGACACCTCGCACCGCGCTCCGCGTGACCTTCCAAGGCTGGTGGGCGGCCCTGTGGCTGGCGCTGCTCGCAACGCCGCTCGCCGCGCAGGCGCCGGGGGAGCCGAGCGCGGTGGTGCGCCCGGCGTGCGACCGCGCCTGCCTGATCGGCGAGGTCGAAGCGCATATGCGCGCGCTGGCGGCAAAGGATCCGGCATTGCTTCCGCTCGCAGACGGGGTGCGCTTTACCGAGAACAACGTGCTGATCCCGGTCGGCGAAGGGCTGTGGCGCACCGTCACCGCGGTCGATGCGACCGGCCTCACCGCCGCCGATCCGCTCACGGGCAATGCCGCCTGGTTCGGCTCGGTCAAGGAAAACGGCCAGCCGGCGATCTACGCGGTGCGGGTGCACGTCAGCGGCGGCCGGATCGACGAGATCGAGAGCGTGGTCCACCGCAAGACCGCGCTGCCCGCGCCGTTCGGCGACGTGACGCGGATGGTCCACGATGCCGAGTTCAACGCGGTCCTGCCGCCCGAAGCGCGGCGCCCGCGCGAACGGATGCTGGCGGTGGCCGACGGCTATTTCAGCACCGTCGAGCTCAACGACGGGCAAGTGCTGACCGATTTTTCCGAGGATTGCGCCCGGCTCGAAAACGGCATCTCGACCACCGCGCCGCCGCCGGCGGGAAGCGGCGGCAATGCGGCGGCGATCGCCAGCGGTTGCCGCGCGCAATTCCTGCTCGGCCTCTACCGCATCAACAAGCGCATCCGCCGCGACTTCTTCATCATCGACGAGGAACGCGGCGTCGCCGTGGGCCGCGGGTTCTTCGACCATGCCAACGAATGGGACCGCTACAAGCTGACCGACGGACGCGAGATGCGCACCGCGCTGAAGTGGCCTAACTCGATCACCCTGCTCGAAGCGTTCCGCATTCGCGACGGCCAGATCGCCCGGATCGAGGCGGTGTTCACGTACGTGCCGTACTTCATGAACAACCCATTCTGGGGTCCGGACTCAAGTCCGCCGCGCCTCTCGCCCGATCCCGACGCCTGCGATGCGGCCTGCATACGCGCCAACACCCTGGCGGTGATGGCGGCCTATCCGGTGCGCGGCGCCTATGCCGCGCTGCCGTGGGCAGAGCGTGTGGGGTATGCCGAAAACAGCATCGGCATACGTGTCAACGAAGGCATCTGGCAGGGGGTGACCGCGGTCGACGTCGCGCCGCTGGTGATCACCGACGCGGCGACCGGCAAAGGCGTGTGGATCGGCCGGATCGAAGAACATGGTCAGCCGGCCTGGGCGGCGATCACGGTCAGCAACGCGGGTCGCCAGGTCGAGGGCATCGACGCGCTGATCCGCCGCCGCGAATACGGCGCGCCGTTCGCCGAGCCTGCCGGGGGGCCTGTGTTCGCCGAGGTCCCGCAGCGGCAGCGCACGAGCTGGCTCGACATGCAGCGCGGTGCCGACCTGTTCGCCACCGCCATGGCCGCGCACGGCGCCGCGCCGCCCAATCTTGCCTCGCAATGCCGCTGGTTCGTCAACGGCCAGGACATGACCGCCTGCACCGACGCCTTCGGCAGCGCGCCTTTGGCGGCGATCGAGCGCATTCGCGACCGCGAACTGCTCGCCGCCGACGAGGCGCGCGGCTTGGTCGCCTATCGCATGTTCGAGGACTTGCCGGGGATCGGCAGCGGCTATCCCAAGACTTACCAGGTCGTGGTGCTGTTCCGCTTCGTAGGTGGGAAAATCGAGCAGGTCCAGGC
>JANOAH010000103.1:0-2588 GCA_031411075.1 Erythrobacteraceae bacterium | reverse complement strand
AAAGCCCATCACCCGCGCTCCAGCTCGCGGCCGATCTGCGCGCCGACCCGGTCGGCAAACCGCTGCAGCCGGGCCTCGAACGCGTTCACCCGGTGGCTGAAACGGTTGTAGGCGATCACCGCGGGGATCGCCGCGAACAGCCCGATGGCAGTGGCGAATAGCGCTTCGGAAATGCCCGGCGCGACCACCGCCAGCGAGGAATTCTGCTGCTGCCCGATCTGGAAGAAGCTGTTCATGATTCCCCACACGGTGCCGAACAGCCCGACGAACGGCGCCACCGCGCCGGTGGTGGCGAGGAAATTGAGCCGCTCGGCCAGCGCGTCGGCCTCGGCGGCGACCTGGCCTTCCATGGCCAGCGCGATGCGCGCCTGTGCGCCTGTCCCGCGCGCGCCGTCCTTGGTCGACTGGCGCAGTTCGGCCAGCCCCGCGGCAGCGACCCGGCCCGAAGGCGTATCGGGGCGGCGCTTGCCGGAGACGAGCGTCTCGGGCTGGTCGTGCTCCCAGAACTCCTGCTCGAACGCGGCGGTGCGGCGCCGCTCACGCCCCATCCTGAGCGAGAACGAGACCACGATCGTCCACACCCAGATGCTCGCCAGCACCAGCCCGGCGATCACCACCTGGACGACGATGTCGGCGTCGAGAAACAGCTGCAGCGGATCGAGCCGGCTCGGCGCAGCGCCGGCGGCCAGCAGCGAAAGGGGGGTCATGGGCTCTCCGGTTCGGTCAATTGGGCAAAGCGGGCGCGCCACGCGGCGGGCTGGCGGCGCGGGCGGCCGTCGGGGCCGATGAAGCCGACCCGCACGGTCTGTTCGGCGAGCAGCGTCTCGCCGCGCCAGGCCTGCTGGCGCACCCGCACGCTGGCCGCGCCGAGCTCGAGCGCGCGGGTCTCGATCACCAGCGCATCGTCGAGCTTGGCGGGGGTGAGATAGCGGATGGCGAGATCGGCCACCGCGTAGACGCCTTCACCCGCGTCGTTGGCTTCGCGCTGATGGATGTCGAGCAGGCGCAGCAGCTCGGTCCGGGCGCGTTCGAACCAGTGCAGGTACTTGGCGTGATAGACGATGCCCGCGGCGTCGATGTCCTCGAAATAGACGCGCACCGGAAAACGGTGAACGCCCGGTTCGAGCGTGCCCATCGGGGGTAAGAGCGCAGGATCGGCCATCGCGTGGTGCGGCCTTAGCCACGGCGCGAGTCGGCTGGCAACTGCGCGCGCCCGAAATGTTGCGAAACCGCGCCCTAACGCGCGATCATGGCGCCAAGCGGGCGGCCGCCGAACAGGTGGACGTGCAAGTGCGGCACTTCCTGCCCGCCATCGGCCCCAAGATTGACCAGCAGCCGATAGCCCGGCGCGACGAGGCCCCGTTCGCGCGCCACATGCCCCACCGCGCGCACGAACCCGGCGATTGCTTCGGCCGGGGCGCGGGACGAAAAATCGTCCCAGCTGACGTAAGCGCCCTTGGGGATCACCAGCACATGCACCGGCGCCTGCGGTGCGATGTCGTGGAAAGCGAGCGCCCACTCGTCCTCGTAGACTGTGTCGTTGGGGATCTCGCCGCGCAGGATTTTGGCGAACACGTTCTGCTCGTCATACGGAAGCGTCGCGTCGATTGGCATCAGGCGCTCCGCGCGGCTTTCTCGTCCAGCCCCGAAGTGCCTTCGCGGCGGGCCAGTTCGGCCAGCACTTGGTCGAACGCCACGCCCTTGTGGGCGAGGAGCACCATGAGGTGGAACATCACGTCGGCCGCTTCGCCGACGAGATCCGCCTCGACGCCCGACAGCGCGGCGATCACCGCTTCGGTGGCTTCCTCGCCCAGTTTCTGCGCGATGCCCTCGGTGCCCTTGGCCGCCAGTTTGGCGACATAGCTCGTCTCGGGCGCGGCGGTCAGCCGCTGCTGGATCGTGGTTTCGAGGCGCTGGAGCGTGTCCATCGGCGCGGCATGGGCAAGCCGCGCCGCGGCGTCAATCGCGTTTGCGCCTGGCTGAAGCGCGGCGGCCGATCAGTACTCCGGCGAGGCCGAGCGCGAACAGCGTCAGGTGCGAGCCTTCGGGAACCGCGGTGGCATCGCCTGCCCAGGCCGGTGTGGCGGCAGCGAGGAACAGGGCGGCAAGGGCGATGCGAGCGGGCATGGCCCGGCAGTGGGCGCACTGGCCGGACAAGCAATCTCTGGGTCGCCGCTGTCCCGCGCCGGGACGGACGCATTATCCGCGCGCGGGCAGCCCGGCGGCGCGCATAGTTGGATTTAAACTCGGGCGGGCAAGCCCGCCGCTCGCAGCGCGGCATGCGCTTCGGCCACGGAATGCGTGCCGAAATGGAAGATCGAGGCGGCCAGCACCGCGCTGGCGTGGCCCTCGGTCACACCCTCCACCAGATGCTGCAAAGTGCCGACCCCGCCGCTGGCGATCACCGGCACCGAGACCGCATCGGCAATAGCTCGAGTTAACTTGAGGTCGTACCCGGCTTGCGTCCCGTCGCCGTCCATTGACGTCACGAGCAATTCGCCCGCGCCCAATTCGGCCAGCTTTACAGCGTGTTCGAAGGCGTCGATGCCAGTGGCTCTACGCCCGCCGTGGGTGAAGATTTCCCAGCC
>JANOAH010000102.1:0-6682 GCA_031411075.1 Erythrobacteraceae bacterium | reverse complement strand
GACCGCCACCGGCCGCCCCGCCCGGCCCGGCGTTGAGCCGCGCAACGCGAGATTAAGCGCTTCGGTCGCGCCGCTGGTGAAAATCACCCGCCCTCCCGGCGGGAACAGCGCCGCGACCTGATCGCGCGCGTGTTCGACCGCCGCCTCGGCGCGGCGGCCGAGCGGGTGGCTCGAATGCGGATTGCCGAAGCCTGCGCTGTCGGGACCGCCCAGCCACGGCAGCATCGCCTCACGCGCCTCGGGCGCGAGCGGGGTGGTGGCCTGATAATCGAGGTAGATCATGCCAGGCCCGCCCACGCCTGGGCGAACGCATCGATCTCGCTCAGCGTGGTGTTCCAGCCGAGGCTGACGCGGATCGTGCGGTCGGCCAGATCCTGCGGCACGCCGAACGCGGCGAGCGCGCGGCTGCGTTTGAGCGTGCCCGAGGAACACGCGCTGCCCGCGGAGACCGCGAAACCGAGCGCGTCGAGCTTGATCACCGCCACCGCCGCGTTCAGCCGGTCGTGCGCCACGGCGAGGATGTGCGAGCACTGGATGCCGGGATGCAGCACGGTGCCGGCTCGGCCCAGCAGGTCTTTGAATTCGTAGCGGTCGGGATAGCTGGTCGGCCAGCTGCAGATGTCGCCGGCTTCGAGCGCGGCGGCAAAGCCGAGCGCGCCGGGCAAATTTTCGGTGCCGGTACGATAGCCGCGCTCCTGCCCGCCGGGCGCCTCGAGCATGGCGAAATCGCGCACCAGCAGCGCGCCCACGCCGATCGGCCCGCCGAGCTTGTGCGCCGAGACCACCACCAGGTCCGCGTCGGGTAGCGGCACCCGGCCGGCAGACTGCGAACAATCGGCGAGGAACAGCCCGCCCGCGGCGCGCACCGCCGCGATACACGGCGCGCCGTCATGCGGCAGCAGCACTGTGCCGGTTTCCGAATTGATCGCCTGCACCGCCAGCACGCAGCGCCCCGGCCGGGCGAGCGACGCGGCAAGCGCGTCCGCGTCGACCACGCCGCCCGTCACTGGAACGATCTCGCATTCGGGCGCGGCGCGGAACACCGCTTCGTGTTCGACCGCCGAAATCAGCCGCCGCTCCGCCTTGGCGCGGCCGAGACCGAGCGCCAGCGCCTCGCTCGCGCCCGAGGTGAAGATCACTTCGCCCGGCCAGCCGAGCGCGGCCCTGACCCGTTCGCGCGCGTCTTCGAGCGCGGCGCGCGCGGCGCGGCCTTCGCCGTGCGGGCTCGACGGGTTGGCCCAGCGTTCGAACCCGTCGCGCACTGCCTCGGCCGCGGCGGGCCGCAGCGGCGAAGTGGCCGCGTGGTCGAGATACACCCGGGTCATGTTGGAATTGCGAAAATCGGCACCGTGACTATATAGCCGCCCACTTCGGGCGCGCCACCTGTGTGCCCGCACTCCATTTTTCGAGCCAAACCATGCCCTCAGTCATTTTTCCCGGCCCCGAAGGCCGTCTCGAAGGCCGTTACTCCCCCGCCCCGCGCCCGCGCGCGCCGGTGGCGATGATCCTCCACCCGCACAGCCAGGGCGGCGGGACGATGAACGACCGCATCGTGCAGCGGCTGTACAAGACCTTTGTCGACCGGGGCTTCGCCACCTTGCGGTTCAACTTCCGCGGTGTCGGGCGTAGCCAGGGCAGCTTCGACAACGGCATCGGCGAACTGTCGGACGCCGCCGCGGCGCTCGACTGGGTGCAGTCGATCCATCCCGAATCGCAGACCACCTGGGTGGCTGGCGTCAGCTTCGGCGCGTTGATCGGGATGCAGCTGTTGATGCGGCGGCCCGAGATTCGCGGCTTCATCTCGATCGCCCCGCCGGCCAACATGTACGATTTCTCGTTCCTCGCCCCGTGCCCCGCCAGCGGCATCTTTGTGCAAGGCGTGGCCGACACGGTGGTGCAGCCGGTGGCGGTGCAGAAGCTGGTCGAAAAGCTGCGCACCCAGCGCCACATCACCATCCACCACGACGAGATCCCGCGCGCCAACCACTTCTTCGAGAACGAGATCGAAGACCTGATGGCCTCGGTCGACAACTACCTCGACTTCCGCCTCTCGCCGGAATGCACGATCCGCTGAGCTGACCGGCGCGATGCAAAAATCGCGGCTTGCGGGAACGCTTCGCTTACAGTAATGTTACATCATTACATGAGTCGTCCTCCAGCCCAAGAGGGCGATCCGCAAATGGAGAGGAGGCGAGCATGTCGTATCGCAATCACGCGCAGGACCCGAGGAGACGCGCCGTCGCGCTGGCCGCGACGGTGGCAATCCACGCGCTAATCGGCGTGGCGATTGTCACCGGGCTGACGATCAACGGCACGATCAAACCGCGCGATTTTATCCCCACCTTCAACGTCGATCCCGATCAACCGCCGCCGCCCGACCCGGTGCCGCCCGACCCGGCCAAGCCCGATTCGGTCGTGATCGCGCCACGGCCGTCGTTCGATCTCAACCCTACGCCGCCACTGATCGTGCCGATCGCGCCCGACGTGGTGCCCGATCAGGTGGTCGAAGTCCCCCGCCCCGACCCGGTCATCATCCCCGACCCGCCGCGCCCGGCATTCGCGGCCAAGAAGGTGGCCCCCAGCAACAGCCCCGGCGGCTGGGTGACCGCCGACGACTATCCGGCCAGCGACATCCGCAACGAGATCGAGGGCACCACCGGCTATCGCGTGGTCGTCGGCACCAACGGCCGGGTCTCGAGCTGCGAAGTGGTCCGCTCGTCGGGGAGCCGATCGCTCGACGATATGAGCTGTCGGCGCATCACCCAGCGCGCCCGGTTCGAGGCGGCGACCGACGGGACCGGCGGCAAGGTCGTGGGCACTTATGCCGGCAGCGTTAAGTGGGAGATTCCCAACTAGGCCCTAGTTTTGCGCCCCGCCCTCGGCGGCACGGTCCACCGCGGCCGTGCCGCTGCTTTTTGGCCACAGCAGCACGTTGGCCAGCATCACGAACACCAGCACTGCCAGCAAGCCGGCCTGCCGCCGCGAGCCACGCCGCCACTGCCATAGCGCCGCCGCGCCGAGCGCCAGCGCGGCAAGCATGATCAGCGACAGCATCAGGTCCATCGCCGGGCCGCTAGCCCTTGCCGAACAATCCCTTGGCGAACCCGGCGATATCGTCGAGCGGGTTGCCGTCCCCATCGCGGTCGAGCTGATTGAAGATCCCCGCGGCCTGCGGATGATCCTTGAGCATATCGGCAAAGCGGCCGAGCGAGCCTTCGCCGCCGATCTGTTCGATCACCTGGTTGAGCATGCCCGCGTCGAGCCCGGTCTGCGCCGCAGCCGTCGCCACCGTGTCGCCCGGCGCGTGATGCGCGGCACCCAGCGCGGCCACGGCCTGTTCGGCGAGCGCCGGATCGATGCCGAGCTTGGCCGCCATGTTGGCGACGTCGGCCGGCGCGCCGACCTGGCCCAGAATACTGTCGAGCAATCCCATGGCAATTTCCCTTCAGGCGCGACCTTGGCGCCCCCAATGCCCTGTCGGCCGAGCTAATCCAAGCGCCCTGTTGGCTGCGCTGCGGCCGGCGGGGCGAGCAGATAGCCGCGGCGCACCGCGATCATCGCCGCCACCACGCAACCGCCGAACAGCGCGCCTTCGAGCGCGGCGAGCGCGGCACCGCTGACGATGCCGAGCGCGTCCTGGCCGAACAGCGCGGCGAAATCGTCGACCCTGAGACGCGATTGCGGGAAGCGGCGCAGCAGCTGGTCGAGGCTGCCGAGCAGCAACCGCCCGCCCGAAAGCACGATCGTCGCGCCGGCAGTTCCAGTCGTCAGCGCCGCCGCCGCCACCGCCTGCCGCAGCGACAACCCGCTGGACCGGCGCAGCCCCAGCCACGCGCCGAACCCGACCGCGGCGCCGATCGCCAGCCCTTCGGCCGCGCCGGTGATGTCGCCCGGCGAGCGCCCGACCAGAAGCACGAAGCCGTCGAGCCCGATCAGCTTGACCAGCGCGCCGACCAGCATGCCGCCGAGCGCCCCGCCTGCCGCGGCCCATGGATAACGGTCGCTGTCGGCAAACCCCGCCAGCGCGACGCCAAAGCCAACCCCGGCCCCGCCGATCAGCCCGACCGCCATCGTCACCACCACCATCACCAGCAGTACCGACAGCGCGCCGATCCCGGCCGGGGCGAGCGTGGCGGCGGCCAGGCCGTAAATCGTGCCGCCGATCAGCCCGGCCAGCGCGCCGCCGACCGTGCCCGCGCCGCCGAACTGGAGCATATCGCGCCACGAATGGCGCCCTGGCGCGGCGTGGACCGGCACAGCCGGCACAGCGCCGTCGAGCGGGGCGATGAAGCGATAGCCGTGCTTGGGCACCGTTTCGATGAAGCGGGGGGCGGCGGCGTCGTCGCCAAGCTGGCGGCGAAGCGTCTTGATGCACTGGGTCAGCGCCTCATCGGTCACCGGCACGCCGCGCCACACTTCGCCCATGAAGCGGTCCTTGGTCACGAGCCGCCCGGGTTCTGCCAGCATCAGCGCCAGCGCGTCGAGATAGCGCGCATTGAGCTCGACCGGCGCGCCATCGCGCCACAGCCGACGGTCGGCGAGATCGAGCTCGAACCCGGCGAAGCGATATGGGGCAGGAGACATCGGTGCGGACGCTAGGCGCAAACCCCGCCTCGCGCCAAGTCCTTCAGCCCATGCCGCTGACCGTGACCTGCATGAATTGCGGCTTCGCCTTTTCGGCCCCGGCGGCCACCGTCAGCGGATAATGCCCGGGTGGCAGCGCAGCCAGCGGCATGCCCGCGGCGGCTAGCGCGTAAGGCGATATCCGATGCCGCGTGCACAGCCCTCCGGCGCCGTCGCTGACCAGCGGGGTTTCGAATTCCATCCCGATCGTCGCGTCCTGGCTGCGGTTGACCGTGCCGACGGCAAGCTGCCCTTCGCCCAGGTCGAGCACCAGCCCGGTACCCACCGGAATGCCGATGATTCCTTCGAGCGCGGCGCCGGTCTTCGACAGGTTGCGCATCACCGCGTCGTAACGGTGATCGTCGTGGATCAGGCCAACACGGCGGAACACGCTGCGTCGGTCGGGCCGATGCACTTCCGGACCGCTCGGCTCGATCTTCATCGCCCCGTTCGCCATCCGCTCGTTGATCTGATCGACCGGCAGGGCCTTCGAATAGATCCAGCCCTGGATGTATTTGGCGCCGCGTTCGCACACCAGGTTGAACTGGTCGAACGCCTCGACCCCTTCGACCGTGGTTTCCATCCCCAGCGCTTCGGACAGGCCGATGATCGCGGTGATGATCTTGGCGCTGTTCTTGTCTTTCTGGGTGCACGAATCGACGAAGCTCTTGTCCACTTTAAGTTTGTCAAACGGGGCCGAGCGCAGATAGCTGAGCGACGAATAGCCGGTGCCAAAATCGTCGAGCGCGAGGCGCACGCCCAGCTCCTTGAGCGAACGGAACGTCCGGTCGGTCGCTTCGCTGTCGCCCATGAACACGCTCTCGGTCAGCTCGAGCTCGAGCCGGTCGGGCGCAAGCCCGGCCTGCGCCAGCGCATTGGTGACCACCGACAGGAAGTTGACGTTGTTGAACTGCACTGCCGAGACGTTGACCGCGACCCGGATCGTGTCCGGCCAGCCGGCGGCATCCTCGCACGCGCGGCGTAACGCCCATTCGCCGAGCTGGTTGATGAGGTTCGACTCCTCGGCCGCCGGGATGAAAATGCCGGGCGACACGAAGCCGCGCTCCGGGTGCTCCCAACGCATCAGTGCCTCGAACCCGACCACGAGATGATCGGCGGTGCGCACCACCGGCTGGTAATGCAGCTCGAGCTGTTCGGCCGTCAGCGCCTCGCGCAAGTCGTCGAGCAGCAGGCGGCGCTCTTCCTCCTCGTCCTTCAAGTCCGAAGAATAGAATCGGAACTGGCCGCGCCCGCCATTCTTGGCGGCATAAAGCGCCAGGTCGGACGATCGCGTCAGCTCGTCGCGATCGAGCCCATCGTAGGGCGCCACCGCGATGCCCACGCTGGTGCCGATGATCGCCCGCTTGCCATCGAGCGGATAGGGCTGGCTGACGATCTGGATGACCTTGTCGGCCAGTTCGCCGAGCTTGCCGCGATCGTCGATGTCGGGAAGAATGACCTGGAATTCGTCACCGCCGAGCCGGCCGATCTCGCCGCGGTCGCCGACGATCGAACGCAGCCGCTCCGCCACCTGGGCGAGCAGATCGTCGCCGGCCTGGTGGCCCATGGTGTCGTTGACGTATTTGAAGCGGTCGAGATCGAGCATCATCAGCGCGCAGCTGCGCTTGGCGGTCTTGTAGGCACCGAGGATCGAATCGAGCCGGCGGCCCATGCGGTGGCGATTGGCCAGGCCCGTGAGCGAATCGTATTCGGCGAGGTGCGAATCCTGCACCTTGCGCTCGTATTCGACCGTCACGTCCTTGGCGCTGCCGCGATAGCCGTGGAACCGGCCGCCCTTGTCGAACTTGGGATGGCCCGAAATCGACCACCACACCGGCCGCCCGGCCCCGCCGCTGCCCGCCACCCGCACGGTCAGATCGTGCAGCTTGCTGCGCGAATTGACCTGGAAATTGAGCGGGCGGTCGCTGCGTTCGTCGGGGTTGTCGGGATCGGTCTCGAATACGCCGACAAGCGGTTTGGCGAGCAGTTCGTCGAGCGGGCGGCCGAGCTTTTCGGCGGCATTTTCGGACAGGTAGATCAGCCGGCCTTCGGCATCGGT
>JANOAH010000101.1:0-18509 GCA_031411075.1 Erythrobacteraceae bacterium | reverse complement strand
GGCCCCTCCCGCAAGCGGGAGGGGAGGATGCCGGCCCGAATCACCCGCAGCGCATTGCCGCCCATCGCGGCACGGATCTCGGGCTCGCTGAACCCGGCATCCATCAGCGCCTGGGTGACCTGGACGAGTTGCGAGGCGTCGAACCGGGTCGTCACCGTGCCGTCGAAGTCGCTGCCGAGCGCGACGTGTTCGATGCCGACGAGGTCGCGTACATGGGCCATCGCCTTGGCCACGGCGCGGGGGCTGGTCGAGCAGACCGCGCCGTCCCAATAGCCGATGCCAATCACTCCGCCGGTCCGCGCAATGCCGCGAATTTCGGCGTCGGTGAGGTTGCGGTTGACCGCGCAAGTCGCGCGCACGCCGCCGTGGCTCGACACCACCGGGCGCCGCGCCATCGCCAATACCTCGGCGACGCACTTGTGGCTGCAATGCGCGACATCGACGATCATGCCCAGCGCTTCCATCCGCCGCACGATCTGCCGCCCGAACGCGCTCAGCCCGCCCTTGGTTTCGCCGTGCATCGATCCGGCCAGCGCGTTGTCGAAGAAATGCGTCAGCCCGGCCATGCGAAATCCGGCGGCATGGAGCCGGTCGAGGTTGGCGGCGCGACCTTCGAGGTCGTGCAGGCCTTCGATCGACAGCATCGCGCCGACCGGGCGGCCGAGATCGGCCGGCGTGATGACCTTGTGCAGCCGCCCGCCCGATCCGGCCACCGCACGGTCGAGCCGCCGGGCGTGAAACAGTGAGCGGTCGGTGAGCGAGGTCCAGGTCCGGGGCGGCTGGAGCTGCGCCAAGGCGAGCAGGGTGATGTCGTCCGCAGCCTGGGCGCTGTTGCGGTCGTAATTGAGGCCCTGGGGGCTCCTGGTCACCGACGAGAACACCTGCAGCGCGACATTGCCCTCGATCAGGCGGGGCAGGTCGACATGCCCGTAATCGTGGCGTTGCAAGAGGTCGCGCCGCCACATCAGGCTGTCGGCGTGGAGGTCGACGATCTCGAGGCTGGCATGGAGCGCGCGGGCCGCGGCGCTGACCGGAATCGGCGGCTCGCCGTCGACCCGATTGTGCGTCGCGTCGAACCACTGCGGCAGGGCCCCGAACACGCCGATCGCCACAAGCGAGAGCAGCGCCAGCAGCCCCCAGCCCCAGCGCCGCTTCACCGCCGCCGTTCCAGCGTCACAAAGCTGTGCGCCGGCCACTTTCCGTCCGCTGCCCGCGCCTCGCGCGCGGTCTCGACCCACTCGGGGCCGGGGTAGGGCATGGTGACGTCGCCGACCGAGTCCTCGTGAATTTCGGTCAGCTCGATGCGCGTGGCGAGCGGTTCGAACAGTTCGTACACTTCGGCGCCGCCAATGACTGTGACGGCGCCTGTTCCGGCCCGATCAAGCGCTTCATTGACACTGTGGACGACCTCGGCGCCCTCGGCGTGCCAGTGGCGATTGCGGGTCAAAACGATGTGCCGCCGGCCCTTCAAGGGGGACGGGAAACTGTCGAACGTCTTGCGCCCCATGATCATCGGCGTGCCCATGGTGTGGGCGACAAAGCGCTGCAGATCCTCGCGAATCCGCCACGGCACCTGGCCGTTGCGCGCGATCACGCCATTGTCGGCGCGGGCGACGACGAACACCACATCGCGGTTATTCGACACGCGTGACATGCCCCATCTTGCGCCCCTCGCGTGCCTCGGTCTTGCCGTAGAGATGGAGGTGCGCCGCCGGATCGGCGAGGATCGATGGCAGCTGGGTGGCGATGTCGCCGATCAGGTTGGTCATCGCGATCCGGCCCCGGGTCGCGGTGTCGCCCAGCGGCCACCCGCAGATCGCGCGGATGTGGTTTTCGAACTGGCTGGTGACCGCGCCCTCGATCGTCCAGTGGCCCGAATTGTGCACTCTCGGGGCCATCTCGTTGAACACCGGGCCCTGATCGGTGGCGAAGAATTCGAGCGTCAACACCCCGACATAGCCGAGCGCCGCGGCCACCTGGGCGGCGAGCGCGCGCGCTTCGTCCATTTGCGCCAGCACGATCGGCGCCGGTGGTAGAGTCGAGGTGCTGAGAATGCCGCCCTGGTGTCGATTTTCAGCGCTGTCCCAGTGAGTAATTTCATCATTCGCGCCGCGCGCCAGGATCACCGAAAACTCCGCCTCGAAGCGCACCCAGCCTTCGTAAACCAGGCCCGCGTTCGGCACTCTGAGGCCTGCCGCCTCGCCCGCGGACTCGATCCGCCACTGGCCCTTGCCGTCGTACCCGTCGCGCCGGGTCTTGAGCACGCCGGGGGTGCCGATCCGCTCGATCGCCGGGCCGAGATCGGCATCGGTATCGACCACCGCGTAAGGCGCCGGTCGCCCGCCCAGCTCCTCGATGAAGCGCTTCTCGCGCACCCGGTCCTGCGCCACTTCGAGCGCGCGGAGCGAGGGCGCCAGCAGCACTGCGGGGATCGCCGCCAGCGGCGCGACGGGTACGTTCTCGAACTCGTAGGTGACGACGTCGCAGGACGCGGCGAACTGCGCCAGCGCGGCGCGGTCGTGCCAGTCGGCGCAGGTGAATCGGGCGCTGACTTCGGCGGCGATGCTGTCGCGTTCGGGCGAGTAGACGTGGCACTTGTAGCCGAGCTGCGCCGCCGCCAGCGCCAGCATCCGGCCGAGCTGGCCGCCGCCCAGGATGCCGATCGTCGCGCCCGGCGGAACCACGCTCAGGCCGGCCGCTCGGCCACCGCGTCGGTCTGCGCGGCGCGGTAGGCCTGGAGCCGTTCGGCCAGCGCCGTGTCGGACAGGGCAAGGATCGCGGCCGCCAGCAGCCCGGCGTTGGTCGCGCCCGCTTCGCCGATCGCCAGCGTGCCGACCGGGATGCCGGCCGGCATCTGCACGATCGAGTGGAGCGAATCCTGGCCCTTGAGCGCTTTCGATTCGACCGGCACACCGAGCACCGGCAGGTGCGTCATCGCCGCGACCATGCCGGGCAGGTGCGCCGCGCCGCCGGCCCCGGCGATAATCACCTTGAACCCTTCGCCGGCCGCGCCCTTGGCGAACTTGACCAGCCGGTCGGGGGTGCGGTGGGCCGAGACGATCCGCGCTTCGTGCGCCACGCCGAGCTTGTCGAGCGCCTCGGCGGCGCAGCGCATGGTCGGCCAGTCCGACTGGCTGCCCATGACGATAGCGACAGGTGCGCTCACTCTAGCGGTCCTTCAAATAATGGCGCTCGCCCGCGCGCATCTCGGCATCGAAGTCGTAAACGATCGGCTGGCCGGTGGGAATCTCGAGCCCGCTGATGTCCGCATCGGAAATCCCCGACAAATGCTTGACCAGCGCGCGCAAGCTGTTGCCGTGGGCCGAAACGATCACCGTCTCGCCGCTCGCCAGCACCGGGCGGATGGCGCTGTCCCAATAAGGTAGCACGCGCTCGATCGTCAGCTTGAGGCTTTCGGTCGCGGGTATCGCGATCCCGGCATAGCGCGGATCGGCGGCGAGGTCGTAGGCGCTCCCGGCTTCGAGCGTCGGCGGCGGCAAGTCGAAGCTGCGCCGCCACAGCCGCACCTGCTCGTCGCCGTGCTGGGCCGCGGTCTCGGCCTTGTCGAGCCCGGTCAGGCCGCCATAATGCCGTTCGTTGAGCCGCCAGTCCTTGGTTTCGGGGATCCACAGCCGCCCGCACGCTTCGAGCGCGAGATGCAGGGTCCTGATCGCGCGGGTCTGCAGCGAAGTGAAGGCGCGCGTCGGCAGCAGGCCCCTGGCGGCGAGCAGTTCGCCGGCCGCCGTGGCTTCGGCCACGCCTTGCTCGGTCAGGTCGACGTCCCACCAGCCGGTGAAGCGGTTCTCCAGGTTCCACAGGCTCTGGCCGTGGCGCACAAGGATCAGCGTAGGCAACGAAGGCTCCTTCCCCAAGGAGCCCCGCCCGTTAGCTTTCCTCAGCCGCTTTGGAAAGCGCGCCGTCCTTACCCGCGAGCACGCGCGCCTGAACCTTCCTGCGTCGCAAGTTCTCGCGCAGCTTGGCGGCGAGGCGTTCTTCGCGCGAGGGGGCGGGGCCGGGTTCATCCATCGGCAACGCCTTGCCGCTAAGGCCGCTGCCACTCAAGCGTGGCTTGACAGAAAAGCGGCGCGCGACAATAGCGCGCGCCTTCTCAGCGGCTGCTGTAGCTCAGTGGTAGAGCACACCCTTGGTAAGGGTGAGGTCGAGAGTTCAATCCTCTCCAGCAGCACCATTTCCCGCGCTTGCCTTTACCCGGTGTATTGTCCATATAGAGCACCATGACCGAGAGTGCGGGGGCACAGGTTGCCGTGGAACACAGCGTCGTGGCGACGGATGCGGGGGACGGCGATCCGCTGACCCCGCTCCATCCCAATTATGTCAAGGCGGTGCGGCTGCGCACGATCGTGCTGACGCTGCCGTTCGTGGCCGGCGCGCTGATCCTCGAAAGTTCGGGCCAACTGCCGCGCGGCGCGTTCCTGATTCCGGTGCTGCTGGTGGCGCTGTTTCTGATCGTCCGCGTTCCTCTCAGGCGCTATCACGCGCGCGGTTATCAGCTCGGCGCCGACCGGCTACGCGTGGTGCGCGGGCTGATCTTCAATTCGGACACCGTAGTGCCGTTCGGCCGAGTCCAGCACATCGACGTGCACCAGGGCCCGATCGAGCGCGCCTATGGCCTTGGCACATTGGTGCTGCACACCGCCGGCAATCACAACGCCTCGGTCGCGCTGCCCGGCCTCGCGCATGATCACGCGCTGGCGATGCGCGAGGCGATCCGCGCCCACGTCAAGCGCGAGACGCTGTGACCGACGCCGCAGCCGTCCCGGCGGAGGACTGGCGCCGCACCAGCCCGCTTAGCTTTGTCGTGACCGCGGTGATGTCGCTGCGGCAGGCCGGGCTCGGCGTGCTGGCGGGCATTTTCGGCACCGGGCTGTGGCAGGAAGGCTGGCGCTACGTCGTGCCGCCGCTGCTGATCATGCTTGGCCTCAGCGCGTTCTTCTCGTGGCTCGCGTGGCGCCATTTCCGCTACCGGCTCTCCGATAGCGACATCCGGGTCGAGCGCGGGCTGCTCAGCCGCACCGCACGCTCGGTGCCGTACGAGCGGATCCAGGATGTCGCGCTCGAACAATCGCTGATCCCGCGGCTGTTCGGGATGACCGAAGTCAAATTCGAGACCGGTGCCGGCGGCAAGGACGAAGTCCGCATCCGCTATGTCACCCCAGCCGAAGCCGAAGCGCTGCGCGAAACGGTGCGAGCGCGCAAGAGCGGCGTGGCGCTGCCGTCGGGCGAGACGGCGCCGGCCGAGGAGTCCGCGCACTCGCTGTTCGCGATGAACCTCCGGCGCCTGGCGACGTTCGGGCTGTTCGAATTTTCGCTGGTGGTGTTCGCGGTGCTCGGCGGCGCGGCGCAGCAGTTCGATTTCCTGCTACCGTTCGATCTGTGGAACTATCGCGCTTGGGTCGATCTGATCGCCGGCCCGGGTCACCGGCTGCAAGAGCTCGGCATGATGGCACAGGCGATCGGTGCCGCGTTCGCGCTGCTGGTGCTCGGGCTGCTCGGGCTCCTGACCGGGCTCGGCCGCACGGTGCTGCGCGATTACGGCTTCCGGCTGGAGGACACGGCCAAGGGACTGCGCCGCCGGCGCGGGCTGCTCAACCGTTCGGACACGGTCATGCCGGTGCACCGGGTCCAGGCGCTCAAGCTCACCACCGGGGTTTTTCGGCGGCTATGGGGCTGGCACGGGCTGAGCGTGGTCAGCCTCGCCACCGATGCCAAATCGGGCAATCACACGATCGTGCCGTTCGCGCAGATGGACGAGATCGGGCCGGTGGTCGACGCCACCGGTTTTGCGCTGCCCGGTACTCACGAGGCGTGGCAGCGCTCGAGCGCGAAGCACCGGGTCGACCAGGCCCTGCTCTCGGCCATTCCACTCGGTCTGGCGGCGGCTTTCGTGGCGTTTACCGGCCCTCGGCTCGGCGTGCCGCCGGCGACGCTGGCCTTGGGCATCGCGGGAATGGCGGCAGCCGCGTTGCTGGTGCTGCTGCGCGAGAATTTCCGCTGGAAGCACGATCGCCATGCGCTCGATGCGCGCCATCTGTTCTCCCGTCACGGCTGGCTGGCGCCGCGGCTCGACATCGCTTCGCGGGTCAAGCTGCAGTCGGTCGAGATAACCCAGGGCCCGCTGGCCCGGCGCCGCGGCTATGCCACGCTCCATCTCGGGGTGGCGGGCGGATCGTTGGCGATGGCAGGGGTGCCGCTGGCCGAGGCGCGGGCGATCCGCGCCGCAGTGCTGGACAGCATTT
Organism: Erythrobacteraceae bacterium; assembly: GCA_031411075.1. GTDB lineage: Bacteria > Pseudomonadota > Alphaproteobacteria > Sphingomonadales > Sphingomonadaceae > Croceibacterium_A. Next base: position 12,252 of record JANOAH010000101.1, on the reverse strand, counting down.
CCGGCGTCGACTTCTCGCGGCTCAACGCAGCTTAATCGTTGGCCCCGCCGGCGCGTAGCGCGGCCCATTCGGGATGGCGGCGGAACTGCGCTTCGACATAGCTGCACGCCGGATCGATAGTGAAACCCTGCGCCCGCGCGTCCTCGACCAACGCTTCGACCAGCGCCTGGGCGATGCCCTTGCCTCGCGCTTCGGGCGGCACGAAGGTGTGATTGGCAATGCGCACCGGGCCGTTGGCAAGCCAGGTCAGCTCGGCCTCCCGCGATGAGCCGGGGACGGGCGCGCTGTAGCGGCCGTGGCTGGCATCGCCGGTGCGCGTCACTTCGATCGGATCGGGCATCAGGCGCGGTCTCCTTCTTGCACCGAACGAGCCGGGCAGCCATGGCGTTCCGCGATGCAGTTCCTGTCCGACAACGCTGCCCCGGTGCATCCCGCTGTATGGGACGCCATGCGCGCGGCCGACGAGGCCGACACGCCCTACGATACCGACCGGCTCAGCTGCCGGCTCGACGATGCTTTCGCCGCGGTATTCGGCCGTGAGGTGGCGGTGCTGTGGGCGGCGACGGGGACGGCCGCCAATTGCCTCGCGCTCGCCGCGCTGGTGCCGCCGCACGGGGCGGTGATCTGCCATCGCGAGGCGCATATCGAGATGGACGAAGGCGGGGCGCCCGGCTTTTTCCTCCACGGCGCCAAGCTGCTTCTGGCCGACGGCGAACACGCCAAGCTGGCGCCCGAGGCGATCGCCGCGGTGATGGGATCGATCCGCAATCCGCACGACATCCACCAGGTCCACCCGCAGGCGATCTCGATCACCCAGGCGAGCGAATACGGCTGCGTCTACACCCCGGGCGAACTGGCGCGGCTGGATATGATCGCGGGCGAACACGGATTGAAGCTGCATATGGACGGGGCGCGGTTTGCCAATGCGGTGGTGCACCTGGGCCGGCCGGCCGCCGAATGCGCCGGGCCGGTCGACGCGCTCAGCTTCGGGTTCGTCAAGAACGGCGGCATGAACGCCGACGCGGTGGTGTTCTTCGATCCCGCCCTGGCCGACATGGTGCGGTTTCGCCGCAAGCGCGCGGGCCATCTGCAATCGAAGGGCCGGTTCCTGTCGGCGCAACTGCTGGCGATGCTGGCGGACGATGTCTGGCTGCACAACGCCGCCGCGGCCAATGCCGCCGCGCAGGCGGTGGCCGCGGGCGCGGGCGAGCGGCTGCTCCATCCGGTCGAGGCTAACGAGCTGTTCGTGCGCTGCACCGCTGCCGAGCGCAGCGGCCTGCGCGGGCAGGGTTTCGCGTTCTACGACTGGGGCGACGATGCCGCGCGGCTGGTCACGGCGTGGAACACTCGCGGCGATCATGCCGAGGCGCTCGGCCGCGCCATCGCCGGGCTGTGAGCGAGCCCCCGTCCGCCCCCAGGCACGCGCTGCTGCGCCCCGAAATTGCCGTTCCGTTCCTGCTGGTGTCGCTAATCTGGGGCTCGACCTGGTATGCGATCAAGGACCAGCTGGGCGGCGCCCCGCCGAGCTGGTCGGTGACCTACCGCTTCGCCATCGCCACCGCGGGGATGCTGATCTACGCCGCCGTGGCGCAGCGCTCGCTGCGCCTGACCCGCCAGGGTCACCTGCTGGCCTTGCTGCTGGGGTTGTTCCAGTTCTGCCTCAACTTCAATCTCGTCTATCGCGGGGAAGTGCATCTGACCTCGGGCATCGTCGCGGTGCTGTTCGGCCTGTTGATGGTGCCCAATGCGCTGTTCAGCCGCCTGTTTCTCGGCCAGCCGATCACCCGCCGCTTCATGGCCGGATCGCTGATCGCGGTTGCTGGGATTGCGCTGTTGGCGGTGAACGAAGCCCGTGCCACGCTGGGCGGAGACAAAGTGGCGCTCGGGGTCGCGCTGACCGCGCTCAGCATCCTGTCGGCGTCTGTCGCCAATGTCCTGCAGGCGAGCGAGCGCGCGCGGGGCCAGCCCCTGCTGACCATGCTCGCCTTCGCGATGCTGTACGGAACGCTGCTCGACGCGGCGCTGGCCTGGCTGACCAGCGGCCCGCCGCCGTTTCCCGCCAGCCCACGCTACTGGGGGGCCGTCGGCTATCTGGCGATCATTGGCTCGGTGGTCACCTTCCCGATGTATTTCGGTTTGATCCGCTCGATCGGCCCGGGTCGGGCCGCTTATACCAGCGTGGCGGTCCCGGTGGTGGCGATGGCGATTTCGACCGTGGTGGAAGGCTATCGCTGGACCGGCATGGCGGTCGCCGGTGCGGCGCTGGCGATGCTCGGCATGGTCGTGGCAATGCGCGGCCGCGCCGTCAGCACGCCCGCAAGCCCTCGCGAAACGTAGGATAGCGCGGCCGCCAGCCAAGCACCCGCCGGGCCTTGCCGTTGGCGACGCGGCGGTTTTCGGCATAAAACGCGCGCGCCTGCGGGCTGAGGCCGGCTTTATCCAGCGAAAGCAGCGACAGCGGGGTTAGGCCAAGCAGCCGGCACGCCTCCTCGATCACCGCATTCTGGCTGGCTGGCAAGTCGTCGGCTAGGTTGTAGGCGCCCGGCGGAGCGTCGAACCCGGCCAAAACGCCGCTGGCGATGTCCTCGACATGCACCCGGCTGAACACCTGACCGAGCAGGTCGATGCGATGCGCCTTGCCCTCGCGTACTCGCTTGAGCGCGCTGCGGCCCGGGCCGTAAATGCCCGGTAGCCGGAACACCCGCGCCCCGCGTTCGAGCCAGGCAGCATCGGCCGCGGCCCGCGCGCTGCGGCGGCCGGTTCCAACTGGCGCGCTCTCATCGACCCACGCGCCGCCGGTGTCGCCATAGACCCCGGTCGAAGACAAGTAGCCCAGCCATTCGTGCTCCAGCGCATCGCCATACCGCGCCAGCACCGGGTCGCCCGAATCGTCCGGCGGGACCGACGACAGCACATGGCTGGCGGCCGCCAGCGCCGAGCGCACCCCGGCCTCTTCCGCGAAGTCGAGCTCGCCGTCGCGGCCCGTCGCGGTCACGCGCCAGCCGAGGGCCTCGGTCGCCGCGCGAATGTTTTTGGCCGAATAGCCGAGTCCGAAAATGAACAGATGCATCGCGGCGGCGTTCTACGCGTTGGAAGCAGCAGCGAAAGCACCTAAAGGCTCAATCATGGATATCGCCCGCACCCCTTCGACGCCCGACGGCAACCCCCAAATGGCCGACGCCGCCCAGCAGCCCGCCGAACCCGCGCTGATCCGGCGCGAGGACTATGCCGAGTTCGCCTGGAAAGTGCCCGAAATCGCGCTCGCCTTCGATCTCGGCCTGGCCAAGACCCGCGTCCGCTCGACCTTGCGGGTCGAACGCAACGACGCCGTGCCGACCGTGCCGACCCTCAAACTGAACGGCGATGGCTTGTCGCCGCTCGAAGTCTCGGTCGATGGGCAGGCCATCAACAGCTGGACGATGGACGGCGACGATCTGCTCGTCCCCCTCTCCGGCGCGGCGCACACGGTCGAGATCGTCACCGAGATCGACCCGTCGGCCAACAGCCAGCTGATGGGCCTCTACGCCTCCAACGGCATGCTCTGCACTCAGTGCGAGGCCGAAGGGTTCCGCCGCATCACCTTCTTCCCCGATCGGCCCGATGTCCTCTCGACCTACCGGGTCAAGATGACCGGGCCGAAGGACGCCTTCCCCACCCTCTTGTGCAATGGCGACAAGGTAGCCGAAGGCGACAATGGCGACGGCACCCATTGGGCCGAGTGGAACGATCCCTGGCCCAAGCCCTGCTACCTGTTCGCGCTCGTCGCGGGCGATCTCGTCGCCAACCGCGACAGCTTCACCACCCGCAGTGGGCGCAAGGTCGATCTCGGCATCTGGGTGCGCGACGGCGATCTCGAGCGGACCGAGCACGCGATGGCGTCATTGAAGCGATCGATGGCGTGGGACGAACAGGTGTTCGGGCGCGAATATGACCTTGACGTGTTCAATATCGTCGCGGTGTCCGACTTCAACATGGGGGCGATGGAGAACAAGGGCCTCAACGTCTTCAACACCAAATACGTGCTGGCCGACCGCGAAACCGCCACCGACGGCGATTACGACGCGATCGAGGGGGTGATCGGGCACGAATATTTCCACAACTGGTCGGGCAACCGCGTCACCTGCCGCGACTGGTTCCAGCTTTCACTCAAGGAAGGCTTCACCGTGCTGCGCGACCAATTGTTCAGCCAGGACATGGGCAGCGCGCCGGTCAAGCGGATCGAGGATGTGCGGGTGTTGCGCAGCGTCCAGTTCCCCGAGGATTCGGGCCCGCTGGCGCACCCGATCCGCCCCGACAGCTTCCGCGAGATCTCCAACTTCTACACCTCGACGATCTACAACAAGGGCGCCGAAGTGATCCGCATGATGCGCACCATGGCGGGCGCAGACCGGTTCCGCGCCGGCACCGACCTCTACTTCGAGCGGCATGACGGCGAAGCGGCAACCTGCGAGGACTTCGTCACCGCGATCGAGGACGGCGCCGGGCTCGACCTCGGCCAGTTCCGCCGCTGGTACAGCCAGGCCGGGACCCCCAGGGTGACGGTGCGGCAGGAACATGACGGCGACACCGCGACGCTGACGCTGACGCAGGAGGTTCCCGAAACCCCCGGCCAGAGCGACAAGCAGCCGGTGCCGATCCCGCTCAAGCTGGCGCTGTTCGACCGCGCCGCCGGGGCGCATCGCGGCGAGGAACTGGTGGTGCTCGATCAGGCCGAAACGACGCTCAGCTATCCGGGATTCGCCGCGCCGCCGGTGCTGTCGATCAACCGCGGCTTTTCCGCCCCGGTGGCGATCGATCGCACCACGCCGACCGCCGACTTGGTGTTCCTCGCCGAGCACGACGACGATCCGTTCGCCCGCTACGAGGCGATGCAGGACCTCGTCGTCGCGCACTTGCGCGATGCTGCCGATGGCCGGCTGGCTGATGCCGATCGCACCAGCGGGCGTGAGGCGATCCGCGCCGCGTTCGCCGCGACACTGGCCGATCCCGCGCTCGACGATCTGATGCGCGGCGAGCTGATGATCCTGCCCGGCCAAGCCTACCTCGCCGAACAGGTCGAGATCGCCGATCCGGGCGCAATCTTCCGCGAGCGCGAGGCGCTCAAAGCGTGGCTCGGCGCCTCGCTCGAAGCAGAGTTGGTGGCGCTGCACGGCCGGGCCAGCGCAGCCGGAAGCGGGATGGATGCGGCAGCCAAGGGCGCGCGCAAGTTGAAGACCCAGGCGCTGGTTTATCTCGCCGCCGGCGCCCTGCCTAAGGCCAACGACCTCGCCGCCGCGCAGTATGACGGCGCCGACAACATGACCGACCGTCAGGGCGCGCTGATGGTGCTGGCCGGGCTGCAGACGCCCGAACGCACCGCGCGGCTGCTCGATTTCTACAACCGCTATCGCGGCAACGACCTCGTCATCGACAAGTGGTTTGCGCTCCAGGCGATGAGCCTGCATCCCCACGTGCTCGAACACGTCAAGGCGCTGGCCGAACATCCCGATTTCAGCCTCAAGAACCCTAACCGGGTGCGCTCGCTATACATGGCGTTCACCGGCGCGCCGCAGGGGTTCCATGCGGCCAGCGGCGAGGGCTACCGGCTGATCGCCGACCTGATCCTCGCGCTCGACCCGACCAATGCGCAGACCGCGGCGCGGTTCGTGCCGCCGCTCGGCCGCTGGCGTCGGACCGAACCGGGCCGCGCGGCGCTGATGCGCGCCGAGCTCGAGCGGATCGCCGCCGCGCCCAAGCTCAGCCGCGATACCTACGAGCAGGTCACGCGCAGCCTTGGCTGACGCCGTCGAGGTCATTCAAGCGGGCGCGCTGGCCGGGCTGCCGCACGGATTTCTCGGCCGGCGCGGCGGTGTCTCGCAAGGAGTGATCGGCGGCCTCAATGTCGGTCACGGCGCGGATGACGATGCCGCGGCCGTCGCCGAGAATCGCCGCCGCGCAGTGCAGGCCGTGCTGGCGGACGCGCGGCTGGTCACCCTCTACCAGGTCCATTCGGCCGACTGCGTGGTCGCCGGGGACTGGTCCGACACCGCACGCCCGCAGGCCGATGCGCTGGTCACCGATCGGCCGGGCCTGCTGCTCGGCGTGGTCACTGCCGATTGCGCCCCGGTGCTGCTCGCCGACGCCCGCGCCGGGGTGATCGGCGCGGCGCATGCCGGGTGGCGCGGGGCCCACGGCGGGGTGCTCGAGGCGGTGGTCGAGGCGATGGAGGCGCTCGGCGCGCACCGCGAGGATATGGCGGCCGCAATCGGCCCGGCGATCGCGCTCGAAAGCTATGAGGTCGACGATGGCTTCCGTGCGCAGTTCACCCAGTCCGACGGACGCTTCTTCGCCCCGGGTCGCGAAGGACACTGGTTCTTCGACCTCGAAGGCTACGCCGCAGCCAGGCTCGATGGGCTCGGTGTCGGGCATGTCGAAGCCCTTGGCCTCGATACGTATACCGATGCCGCGCGGTTCTTCTCCTACCGCCGCGCGACGCATCGCGGCGAGCCCAATTACGGGCGGCAAATCTCGCTGATCGGACTGCCTCACTAGCCCGTCACAATCGCGCCAAAATGCCTGTTGGCATGTTCGGGCCGCTCGTCTATCAGCCGCGCCAAGCCGCGCCCCGGGGGCCCGTTTTCGAGTGTGCGGCAGGTCGATTTTCCCAGGCTCCGCGTCCGTCGGGGCTGGCAGGCAAGGCAAGGCAATGGCAACCACCACTGGCAACGCCCATCCCGAAGCGCTGGCCGCGGCAGAGCAGCTTGGGGACGGTGTGCGCCGCCGCGATTTCATCGAGATCGGCGCCGTCGCCGCGGCCGCGATCGGCGGGGTGACCACGCTGGTGCCGCTGATCAGCCAGATGGCCCCGTCGAAGGACGTGCTGGCCGAATCCACCACCGAACTCGACATCGCTTCGATCACGCCGGGGATGGCGATCAAGGCGGTGTTCCGCAAGCAGCCGGTGTTCGTGCGCAACCTAACCGCGGCCGAAATCGAAGCGGCCGAGAACGTCGATGTCGCCAGCCTGCGCGATCCGCAGACGCTGAAAGAGCGGACCAAGGAAGGCCACGGCAACTGGCTGATCACGATGGGCGTGTGCACCCATCTCGGCTGCGTCCCGCTCGGCACCGCCGAGGGTGAGCCGCGCGGCGAATTCGGCGGGTACTTCTGCCCCTGCCACGGCTCGCACTACGATACCGCGGCGCGCGTGCGCAAAGGCCCGGCGCCCAAGAACCTCGAAGTGCCCGAATATGTGTTCAAGACCGATACCACGGTCGTGATCGGGCAGGAGAACGCCTGATGAGCTTCCCCTGGGCCCGCGAATACCAACCCAAGCTGGCGCTGATGCGCTATCTGGACGAAAAGCTGCCGTTGCCGCGGCTGGTCTACAACGCGATCGGGGGCGGCTATCCGGTGCCGCGCAATCTCAACTACATGTGGAATTTCGGCGTGCTCGCCGGGTTCTGCCTGGTGCTGCAGATCGTCACCGGTATCGTCCTGGCGATGCATTATGCCGCCAACGCGGGCATCGCCTTCGCCTCGACCGAACACATCATGCGCGACGTCAACTGGGGCTGGATGCTGCGCTATCTGCACGCCAACGGCGCCAGCATGTTCTTCATGGTCATCTACCTGCACATCTTCCGCGGGTTGTTCTACGGATCGTACAAGGCCCCGCGCGAGATGGTGTGGCTGCTGGGCGTGGTGATCTTCCTCTTGATGATGGCCACCGGCTTCATGGGCTATGTCCTGCCGTGGGGGCAGATGAGCTTCTGGGGCGCCAAGGTCATCACCGGGCTGTTCGGGGCGATCCCGCTGGTCGGCGAGCCGATCCAGATCTGGCTCCTGGGCGGCTATGCCCCCGATAACGCCGCGCTCAACCGCTTCTTCAGCCTGCACTATCTGCTGCCGTTCGTGATCGCCGGGGTGGTGATCCTGCACATCTGGGCGCTGCACCTGACAGGTTCGTCGAACCCCACCGGGATCGAGGTGAAGGCCGAAAGCGACACCATTCCGTTCCACCCCTATTACACCGCCAAGGACGGGTTCGGGCTCGGCGTGTTCATGATCATCTACACGGTGCTGGTGTTCTTCCTGCCCAACTACCTCGGCCACGCCGACAATTATATCCAGGCCAACCCGCTGGCAACGCCGACCAACATCGTGCCCGAATGGTATTTCTGGCCGTTCTACGCGATCCTGCGCGCGTTCACCGGTGATCTCACCATCCCCTTCACCAACGTGATCCTGGTCGAAGCCAAGTTGCTCGGCGTGATGGCGATGTTCGCCTCGATCCTGCTGTGGTTCTTCCTGCCCTGGCTCGACAAGTCGCCGGTGCGCTCGGGTCATTATCGCCCGCTGTTCCGCAAGTTCTTCTGGCTCGGCCTGATCCCGTGCGTGGCCGTGCTCGGCTTTTGCGGCGGGGCCCACGCCGAAGAGCCCTATCTGATGCTCAGCCAGATCGCGACGGGCTACTACTTCCTCCATTTCCTGGTGATCCTGCCGGTGCTGTCGTGGCTCGAGAGGCCCGATCCGCTGCCGTTCTCGATTACCGAGGCGGTGCTGGGTGATGACGACAAGGCCGTGCTCGCCGCCAGCCCGGCGCCGGCCGCTTGAGCCCAGGTTCGAAGGACTAGAGAGACCATGATCCGCCTCCTTGGAATTCTGATCGGGCTGTTCTTCGCCGGCGCGGTGCTGCTGTGGTCGTTCATCCCCGGCGCCAAGACAGTGATCCAGCAGGGTGAATTCGTCGAAGCGACCGCGACCGAAGAGTTCCACCGCGAACCGGGGCCGCTGCATCTCGCCAGCGATGGGCCGTTCGGCCATTGGGACGTGCAGCAGCTGCAGCGCGGGTATCAAGTGTACAAGCAGGTCTGCTCGGCCTGCCATGGGCTCAAGTTCGTGGCGTTCCGCGATCTTGCGCAGCTCGGTTACAATGAAGCCGAAGTGAAGGCGGCAGCGGCCGAATGGACGGTGCCGGGGATCGATCCGACCACCGGCGAGGTCAACACCCGCCCGGGCACGCCGACCGACTATTTCCCCTCGCCGTTCGCCAACGACGTCGCCGCGGCGGGCGCCAACGGGGGCAAGATTCCGCCCGATCTGTCGCTGGTGGTCAAGGCGCGCGAAGGCGGCCCGGCGTACCTCCATTCGCTGCTCACCGGCTATCGCGACGTGGCGACCTACAAGAATGAAGCGGGCCGCACGATTGGCGAGGAATTCCCCGACTTCGAAGTGCCGAACGGTGGCTATTTCAATCCGTACTTCCCGTCGCTGGCGATCGGCATGCCGCCGCCGCTGACCGATGGCGCGGTGACTTATGCCGATGGCACCCAGGCCTCGGCCGACCAGATGGCCAAGGACGTCGCCGCGTTCCTCGTCTGGACCGCCGAACCCTCGAAGGTGAAGCGCACCGCGGTCGGCTGGTGGTGGCTCGGGTTCCTGATCTTCGCCACGGTGCTCGCCTACCTCGCCAAGAAGCAGGTCTGGGCGCCGGTGAAGCCGAAGCGCGCCCGCAAGGCTTGAGCCCCGCCGAGATCAAGGCGCTGATCCGCACAGTGCCGGATTTTCCGGCGGCGGGGATCCAGTTCCGTGACATTACGACGCTGCTCGCCGACGGCGCGGGCATGGCCGCGACGATCGACCACCTGGTAGATCGCGCCAGAGCGGCCGAGGCGGCGGCGGTGGCGGGGATCGAGGCGCGCGGGTTCATTTTCGGAGCGGCGATCGCGGCACGGCTGGGGCTCGGCTTCATTCCGGTGCGCAAGGCGGGCAAGCTGCCGGTGCCGACGCTCGGCATCGACTACGCGCTCGAATACGGCACCGCGCGGATCGAGATCGATCCCGGCGCCGTGCCGGCCGGGGAGCGCGTGCTGCTGGTTGACGACCTGCTCGCCACCGGCGGCACCGCGCTCGCCGCGGCCGGGCTGCTGCGCGAAACCGGCGCAACCATCGACCTGGCGTTGTTCGTGATCGACCTGCCCGACCTCGGCGGCGGCGCCGCGCTCCGCGCCGCGGGCGTCGAGCCCTGGGCGCTGGTCGATTATCCTGGCCACTAGGGCCGGCGCAGCGGGTTCTCGTCCGAAGCGCGCAGCGCCGGGTTCTCCTCGTTGAAGATCTTGCGCTTGGCGAACAGCCACTCGCCATCCACGCGCACCAGTTCGTCCTCGTAATGGCCGTAGGTGCCGAGGTACGGCCGCCCGGCGCGCGCGTCGTTGTTGAATTCCCACCAGTACGAGGTCGAGCGCGCCCGGTCGCCGTCGATCTCGAGCACCAGGTTGCTGACGTAGTGGCGCACCCGGTGGCGGCGCGGCGGGAAGCTGGCGGCGGCCTTGGCGGCCTCGCGCGCGGCCATGTCCACCATCACCTGCTTGAGTTCGGCGCGGCCCTGCTCGATCCCGCCGGCAAATTCGAGCACCCCGTCCTCGGTGAAGGTGGCGGCGTAGGCATCGCCGTCCTGCCAATCGAACGCGAACATGTATCGGCCCATCAGGTCTTCGATCCGGGCCCGATCGCTGGCGTAGTCGGGGGCGTCCATCGCAGTCTCCTCAAAAGGTCGAATTGGTCGCCCCGCCGTCGATCACCAGGCTCTGGCCGGTGGTGTACTTGGCCTGCTCGGAACAGAACATCGCCACCATCGCCCCGCAATCGTCCGCCTCGCCGAAGGTGCCCGAAGCGATGTTCCACTGGGCGATGAATTCGGCCACTTCTTCATTGATAGTGATGCCTTTCGCCGCAGCCCGGGCATTGAAAAGCGCGTCGACGGTGGCGGTGTAATGCATGCCCGGCAGCACAGTGTTGATGGTGACGTTGTCCTTGGCCACGACCTTGCCCACCGCGACCGCATAGTTCGCCAGCGCGGCACGGGTGCCGCCCGACAGGATGCGGATTTCATGCGGATATTTCGCCGCCACCGTGGCGATATTGACGATGCGGCCCCATTTGCGCGCCGCCATCCCCGTCACCACCGCCTTCATGAATTCGACCGGGCCGAGCAGCGAGATGCGGATCGCTTCGTGCCACTGGTCCTCGGTGATGGCCCGGTAGTCGGGAGTCATCGGCGGCGGGGCGCAAGTGCCGACGAGGATGTCGGGTTCGGGACAGGCGGCCAGGATCGCCGCGCGTCCGGCGGCCGCCGAGTGATCGGCGATGATCGGGATGACTTGCGCGCCGGTTGCTTCGGCAATCTCGGCACAGGCCGCAAGCAGCCGCCCTTCACCCCGGGCCGAGACCCACACCGCGCAGCCTTCGCGGGCCAGCGCCAGTGCCGCGCTCTTGCCGATGCCGGCGCTGCCGCCGTTGACGATGGCCTTGCGGCCGGCGATCCCGAGGTCCATCCGCTCTCCCTATCGGCTGACCAGCCGCTTGACGCGCCCCGCCCCCCGGTGGCAAGCGCGGCCCCCGGCGCGGGTATAGCATAGTGGTAATGCACTAGCCTTCCAAGCTAGCTAGGCGGGTTCGATTCCCGCTACCCGCTCCAGGGATCCTTGGCGTCCTATCGGTTCAGCCTGCGGCTGTGCTTCGCATCCGCTACTTGAGGACGGGGGTTCACGGAACCGGCGGCACCCCGGGTGCGGACTTGTCGCGCGCCCAGCCCATCGCCGCGAAGGCCAGCGCCATCGCTACGATGTTGTCGAGGAAGCTGTGGTAGACCAGCCAGCCGTCTGTGCTGAGCCAGCGCATCGCCACGAGGTTGAGCCCAGCCATGGCGAGCCCCGCCAGTCCCATCCCGATCGCCATCCGGCGCGGGACCAAGGCGAACGGCATATACCGCGCCACGCCGCGCCCGATCCAGCGCCCGCGGTTGAGGAACCCGTCGCTCAGGAACACCACGGCGGCGATCGCGCCGACCACGCTGGTGCGCCACTTCACCGCGTCATCGCTCTGGAAGGCCAGCGCAAAGCCCGCGGCGACCAGCGACATCACCACCCCGAACAGCACCAGCCCGCCGGTGAGGTCCTTCTTGAAAAACTTCTCGAGCGCCACCAGCACCAGCGCCAGCCCCGCCCCGGCAATCGCGGCACTGGTCAGCCCCCATTGCTTGGCGACCACGAAGAAGAACACCCCGCTGGCGAGGTCGACCAGCAGCGGCAGCCTGTTGCGCTGCCATTGCCCGCGCTGCGCCGCCGGCATGGCCATGGTCATCCGCTGCATCGAACGCGGATAGGCGATCGTCGCCCCGGGGTGGCTTTCGTGGACGAGGCTACCGTCGCGCCGCACCGCGATGGCCACGTCCCACAAGTTGCGATAGCCGGCCTCGACCTCGATCTCGCT
>JANOAH010000100.1:0-22195 GCA_031411075.1 Erythrobacteraceae bacterium | reverse complement strand
TCCGATCCACTGGCACATCCTGGGCGAAGGCCAGGGCCAGTACATCGAGAACGCCGCGATCCACGATACCTACAGCCGCTGCGTCACCGTCCACGGCACCAACAACCTGCGGGTCGAGAACAACGTCACGTTCAACACCGTCGGCCACTGTTTCTTCCTCGAAGACGCGGTCGAGCACGGCAACCAGTTCGTGCAAAACCTCGCCATCCAGGTGAAGTGCCACCCGACACTGCCGTGCGAGCCGACCAATCTATTCCTGGCGCACCAGACCACCGACGGGCAGCGCTCGCCCAATATCCTGATCCCCAGCGACAACACCGTGTCGGCGTTCTGGATCACCAATCCCGACAATATCTATCGCGACAATGTCGCCGCCGGATCGGACCAGATCGGTTTCTGGTTCGCGCTGCCGCAGCACCCGACCGGCGCGCATTTGGATAGTCCGGGCAGCGCGAATGTGTGGCCCGGGCGGACCAAAGTGCGCGAGTTTTCCGGCAACGTCGTCCACTCGGCTTTCGACGGGATGGTCCTCGATCGCGGGCCGCGGCCCGATGGGACTTTCGGCATCGCCGGCCCGAACCTGACCAGTTACAACGATTCGACCGACACCGGCAGCGGGCTGGTGGCCTCGGAATTCACCGATTTCACCGGCTACAAGAATCGCAACGGCGCGGTGTGGGGCCGGGGCGAGATGCACGTCTATCGCGGCCTCAAGCTGGCCGACAACGCGATCGGTTTCACCCACGCCTCGGGCATTCCGGGCCTCGCCCCGTTCACCTCGCGCGTGGTCGATTCGCTGTTCGTGGGCGAAAGCGACAATGTCGGCAATCCGCGCACCCCGGCCGAGATCGCTTATGGCCGGACGCTGCCGTCGGCCGCGCCGGACTTCCCGATCCGCGGCTATGAATACTACGACTTTCACCATGAGGTGGTGAATTCGACCTTCGTCAACTTCGTGCCCAATGATCTGCGCGATGCCGGCGGGCTGTCGTACCTGCTGTTCACCAGCTTCGGGATGAGCACTTCGAACTCAGTCGAAGGGCTGAAGTTCGTCAACGCCCAGCCGGTCAGCTTCCCGCCGATTCAGCGCCGCTGGGCCTCCGACTATGGCCGCAGCGCCGCTTATCGCAGCGCCGCGTTCCACGATCTCGACGGCTCGGTCACCGGCACGCCCGGCGCCTATGTGGTGATCGACAACGGCATCGCCGCGAGCGAGGACGCTTGCGAGATGCGCGCCGCCTGGAACGCGGCGATCTGCCGCGGCGACATCGGCCGATTCAACATCGCCGGCAACTTCAGCGGCTTCCAGGCCGGCCCGATCACCGACCCGATCGTGCTCCAGCGCAACGGCCGCCGGTTCGAATTCGTCGGTGAGGCCACGATCGGCGCCGGCGCCGAAGTGCGGGTCGAAACCTCGCGCGAGACGCTAGGCCTGTCGCTGACCGAAATGGACAACGGCTCGGCGGTGATTTTCGAGTTTCCGGGGTTCACCACGGCGACCGGCGGGGTCGAGGTCGCCAGCCTCGCCGCCCTTAAGGGGGCGCGGCAGACCGCGTGGTTCAAGGACGGCGAAACGCTGTGGGCCAAACTGGTGATCGACAACGCCGCCGGGCTGACCGTGTCGCCCGGCGCTGGTGGCCCGCCGGGACAGCCGGCGCGCGCGTTGCCGGTCGGCGCGAAGCTCGACGTCAGCCGCCAGGCGCTCGGCGGCTAGCCGCCCGCGAGCAGGCTGGCGTTGCCGCCCGCGGCGGTGGTGTCGATCGTCGTCACGCGCTCGGTGGCGAAGCGCGGCAGATAGTGCGGGCCGCCGGCCTTGGGGCCGGTGCCCGACAGACCCTCGCCGCCGAACGGCTGGCTGCCGACCACTGCGCCGATCTGGTTGCGGTTAACGTAGAAGTTGCCGGCCCGCGCGCGGCTTTCGACCAGCCGGCGGGTAGCGTCGATGCGGCTGTGCAGGCCGAGCGTGAGGCCGTAGCCGGTGGCGTTGATGGCTTCGATCACGTCCTCCAGCTCATCGGCGGCAAAGCGCGCGACGTGGAGGATTGGGCCGAAGTTCTCGGCCGTCAGGTCGTCGATGGAGTCGATTTCGATGATCGCGGGGGCGACGAACGTGCCCTTCGCGCACTCAGGCGGCAGGTCGCGCTGCCACACCCTGCGCCCGGCTGTGCGCATCGCCGCGACGTGAGCGTCGAGCGAGGCCTTGGCTTCGGCGTCGATCACCGGGCCGACATCGGTGGCAAGCTCGGCCGGATCGCCGATTACCAGCGCTTCGAACGCGCCGCGGATCATCTCGAGCATCGCATCGGCGACGTCGTCCTGCAGGTAGAGCACGCGCAGCGCGCTGCACCGTTGCCCGGCGCTCTGGAAAGCGCTCGACATCACGTCGCGCGTCACCTGTTCGGGCAGTGCCGAGCTGTCGACGATCAGCGCGTTCTGCCCGCCGGTTTCGGCGATCAGCGTGGCGATCGGCCCTTCGCGCGCCGCCAGCGCGCGGTTGATCGCGTGGGCGGTCGCGGTCGAACCGGTGAAGGCAACGCCGGCCACGCGCGGATCGGAGGTCAGCGCGGCGCCGACCCTGCCGTCGCCTGGCGCGAGTTGCAGCACGTCGTCGGGGATGCCCGCCTCGTGGCATAGCTTGACCGCCAGCGCGGCGATCAGCGGGGTCTGCTCGGCCGGCTTGGCGATCACCGTGTTACCCGCAGCGACGGCGGCGCTCGCCATGCCGTTGAAGATCGCCAACGGGAAGTTCCATGGGCTGATCGTGGCGAACACGCCGCGGCCGTGGAGGCGTAGGGTGTTCTGCTCGCCGGTCGGGCCGGGCAACGTTCGCGCGCCTTCGAAATGGGCCCGCGCTTCGGCGGCGTAGTAGCGCAAAAAATCGACCGCCTCGCGCAGTTCGAGCACGGCGTCGGTCAGTGTCTTGCCCGCCTCGCGCTGGCCCAGTCTGAGGAATTCGGCGATGTGCGCTTCGAACAGGTCGGCCGCCGCTTCAAGCAGGTCAGCACGCGCGGCCCCGCCAAGCGCATCCCATGCCGGTTGCGCCGCCACCGCGCGGACGAGCATCAGGTCGATGTCGGCGGCCCTTGCGTCGAGCGATTGGCCGACTTCGGCTCCATCCTGGGGCGAAGGAACGCCATGCGCTTCGCCGCCCGCCCCGGCGAGGGCCGTCGGGGCGGCCGCCCAGTCGCGATCACGCAAGGCCTTCAAGTCCGTCACCAGCGGCGCGCGCACCAGAGGATCAGCCAGGTCGATCCCGGCGCTGTTGGCGCGGCCCGGGAAAATGTCCGCCGGCAGTGGAATCGCCGGATTGCGCTTCGGCTCGAGCGCGGCCAGATCGGCGGCGGGGTCGGTGACCAGTTCGGCCACCGGCACGTCGGCGTCGGCCATGCGATTGACGAAGCTGGAGTTGGCGCCGTTTTCGAGCAGGCGGCGGACGAGATAGGCGAGCAGGTCCTTGTGGCCGCCGACCGGCGCATAGATGCGCACCCGCGTCGGCTTGTCGCCTTCGGTTTCGGCGAGCTCCTCGTAAACCTGCTCGCCCATGCCGTGGAGGCGCTGGAACTCGAACTCGCGTGCGCCAGCAAGCGCCTTGATCGCCCCGATCGTGTAGGCGTTGTGAGTGGCGAAGGCGGGGTAGATCACGTCGGCTGCCGCCAGCAGCTTGGTGGCGCAGGAGAGGTAACTGACGTCGGTCGCCACCTTGCGCGTGAACACCGGGTAATCGGCAAAGCCGCCGACCTGGCCGAGCTTGATCTCGGCATCCCAGTACGCGCCCTTGACCAGCCGCACCATCAGCCGGCGCCCAAACCGTCCAGCGTGCCGCCGGGCGAGCGCAGCGATCCAGTCGCACAGCGGCACGGCGCGCTTCTGGTAGGCCTGCAGGGCAAGCCCGAACCCTTCCCACCCGTTCGCGAACAGCGCGTCGTCGGCGACCAGCGCTTCGATAATGTCCAATGACAGCTCGAGCCGCTCGGCTTCCTCGGCGTCGATGGTGAAGTGAATGTCGGCTTTGGCGGCCGCCATGGCCAATTCGCGCACGACCGGCACCAGCGCCGCTTTCGCCGCCTCGGCATGGAGGAAATCGTATTTCGGATAGAGCGCCGAGAGCTTGACCGAGATGCCCGGGCTCGCCCGCATTCCCGCGCCGCTCTCGCGCGCCAGCCGCTCAATCGCCGAGGCGTAGGAGCGGCGATAGCGGTCGGCGTCGGCAAACGTCATCGCCGCTTCGCCGAGCATGTCGAAACTGTGCGCCAGCCCCGCCTTGCGTTCCGGCCCCGCGCGCTTGAGCGCTTCGTCGATGGTGCGGCCGAACACGAACTGGCCGCCGAGGATGCGCATCGCCTGCAAAGTCGCCTGGCGGATCACCGGCTCGCCCAGCCGCCCGGTGGCGCGGCGCAGCGCGTTAGCGAACCCGGCCTCCTCGCGCGCGCCGCCGCGCAGCACTTGTCCGGTCAGCATCAGCGAGAAGGTGGCGGCGTTGACGAAGGTCGAATCCGAATCGCCCAAGTGTTCGGACCAGTCGATCCCGGCCAGCTTGTCGTGGATCAGCGCGTCGGCGGTTTCGGTATCGGGCACCCGCAGCAGCGCTTCGGCGAGGCACATCAGCGCGATGCCTTCCTCGGTGCCGAGCCCGAAGGTGGCGAGAAACGCGTCGAGCCCGCCCGCCTTGCGCTCGCGGGCGCCTGTAATCAGGCGGCTGGCGAGCGCGGCGGCTTCGGCGTGGGCGGCGGAGGCGGGCGCGGCCTGGCGCAGGCGTTCGGCCAGGCAGGCGGCTTCTTCCTGGCGATAGACGGCGCGCAGGGCGGAACGGTCGATCATTGCATCGCCCTGCACCCGGTTTCAGCGGCAATCAATTGCCATCACCCTCACCCTTCGGCAGCTACGCCACCTCCTCCCTCTCCCGTTGGGAGAGGGAGGGACCCGCGCCCGCAGGGCGTGGGAGGGTGAGGGTCCCTACTCCGCCAACCACTCATACCGGAACGCATCGCCGTCGCGTTTCACATAGCCCGCGCTGGTGCGGCGGAAGTGGGCCGGGAAGCACAGCGTGTCGGTATCGGCGAGCCGGTCCATCGTGCTCTTGCGCACGTTGCACGCCGCCACGCCGTCGGTGTCGAAGGCGAATGGCAGGTCGTGGCGGATCAGCTGCACCGGGTGATGGATCACGTCGCCCCAGAAAATGCCCGGCGGCCCGTCGGCCTGGGCGTTGACGGTGCAGCACCCCGGCGAATGGCCGAACGCGGGCTCGAGCCACACACCGTTGCCGATCTCGCGGTGGGCGACGCTGTCTTCCTCGACGATGTCGCCCTGGCCCGCTTCCATCACCGGCACGATCGAATCGACGAACGCCGCGTTGTGCAGCCCTTCGCCTTCGGGGTCGGTCCTGAAGTATTCGAAATCGCGCCGCCCGAACACATAGCGAGCCTTGGGAAAGGTCGGCACCCACTTGCCGCTCTCCAGCCGGGTGTTCCAGCCGACGTGATCGAAGTGGAGGTGGGTGCACATCACCATATCGATGTCCTCGGGCGCGAATCCGGCACGCCGGAGATTGCCGAGATAGTCGGTGTTGAGCTGGTTGACCTCAGGCAGGTCGCGGGTCTTATGGTTGCCGCAGCAGGTGTCGATCAGGATAGTCTTGCCGTCCAGTTCGATCACCCACGAATGGACCGAGAAAGTCATCAGGCTGGTTTCGGGGTCGGCATTGATCTCGTCGGGCTGATCGTACCAGGTCATCAGCCGCTGGAGGTCGGCCGATGTCGTACCCGGCAATTGCCCGAGCAGCGGTACCGGGCTGTCCATCTCGTGGACCTTGTGGACGCGCATGCGGCCTAGCTGGATCGGTTGCATTGCTCTCTCCCCGGCTCTAGCCGTTCGCCGGCCTTTTTGGGGGATCGAATGAGACAGGGCAACGGACAACCTGAATTCGCGGTCCACGCCAACGGCACCGTCGCCGATGCGATCGCCGCGGTGCTCAAGCGCGAAGGCGTCGACGTGGTGTTCGGCTATCCGCGCAACCAGGTGCTCGAGGCCTGCGCCCGGATCGATATCCGGACGGTGATCGTGCGGCAGGAACGCACCGGGCTGCACATGGCCGACGCGCTGAGCCGGATGAGCAAGGGCGCGCGGATGGGCGTGTTCGTGATGCAGCAGGGGCCGGGGGCGGAGAACGCGTTCGGCGGGGTGGCGCAGGCCTTTGCCGACAGCGTGCCGGTGCTGGTCATGCCGCAGGGCTATGCGCTGGACCAGGCGCACGTGCCATACAATTTCAACTCGGTTCGCTCGATGGCCAGCGTTGCCAAGCATGTCGAGCCGCTGACCAGCCCGGGCGATGTCGGACCGGTGCTGCGGCGGGCGTTCGCGATGTTGCGCAATGGCCGACCGCAGCCGGTGGTCATTGAGCTGCCGTATGACGTGCTGGCGATGCCGTTCGAAGGCCCGCTCGATTACGCGCCGGGCAAGGTGGTGACTGCGCGGCCGGCGCAGGCCGATATCGACGTGGCCGCCGAGGCGCTGATCGCGGCGACGAATCCGGCGATCTACGCCGGGCAAGGCGTGCACTGGGCCGAAGCATACGACGAACTGCGCGCGCTGGCCGAGCATCTGGCGTGTCCGGTGATGTCCAGCCTGCCGGGCAAGTCGTGCTTCGACGAAACCCACCCGCTGGCGCTCGGTTCGGGGGGCAACGGCATCAACGGCGGCGTGCGCAAGTGGCTCGACGAGAGCGACCTCCTGTTCGGCATCGGCTGCAGCTTCACCGCCACTTCGTTCGGGCTCGCCATCCCGCCACGCAAGCGGGTGATCCACGCCACGCTCGATCCGCTCGACATCGACAAGTCGGTGCCGTGCGAGATTGGGCTGGTCGGCGATGCCCGGCTGACGCTGGAGGCCTTGCTCGAAGCGGTGAAAGCTCGGGAGCCGCAGCCGCGCGACAGGAGCGCCGTTGCCGCCCGTATCAAGCAGGTCGAAGCCGACTGGTTCGCCCAGTGGCGCGCCAAGTGCGAGCAGGCGACCAGCCCACTATCGCCCTATCGCGTACTGTGGGATTTGCAGCAGACGCTCGATGTGGCGAACACGATCATCACCCACGACGCCGGCAGCCCGCGCGATCAGCTCGTCCCGTTCTGGAAGAGCCGCAGCCCGCACGGCTATATCGGCTGGGGCAAGTCGACCCAGCTCGGCTATGGCCTCGGCCTCGCCATGGGCGCCAAGCTCGCCTGCCCGGACAAGCTGTGCGTCAACGTCTGGGGCGACGCGGCGATCGGCTTTACCGGCACCGATCTCGAAACCGCGGCGCGCGAGGGGCTGCCGATCCTGTCGATCCTGCTCAATAACTTCGCCATGGCGATCGAGCTGCCGGTGATGCCGGTGGCGACCGAGAAGTACCGCGCCACCGACATCTCGGGCGATTACGCCGCCTTCGCCCGCTCGCTCGGCTGCCATGGCGAACGGGTCACCGAGGCGGCCGAAATCGTCCCGGCGCTGCGCCGCGCGCTCGCCGCGATCGAGGCAGGACAGCCGGCGCTCATTGAATTCATCACCGAACAGGAAACCGAATTCTCACGCGGGTGAATACGCGGCATTAACCACGCCCGGGCCATAGCTTCGCCCGATGGATGACCTGCTGACCGAATTCGTCGCCGAAACGCGCGAGATGCTGGCCGCGCTCACCGGCGAAATCGTCGCGTGGGAAGCCGATCCGGCCGACCGCGCCCGGCTCGATACCATTTTCCGCTTCGTCCACACGGTGAAGGGCAATTGCGGGTTCTTCGATTTTCCCCGGCTTGAGGCGCTGAGCCACGCCGCCGAAGATGCCCTGGCCGATGTCCGCGCCGAACGCCGCCTGCCCGACCGTCGCCTGGTCGACGCAGTGCTGGCGACGATCGACCGCATCGGGGTGATGATCGAGGCAATCGAGCGCGGCGAGCCGCTGGGTGACGGTGCGGATGCCGACCTGATCGCGGCGCTGGCCGGAACCGGCGATGACATCGAGGCGCCGCTTGCGCCCTCACCCAGCGGTCCCAGTGCATCGAGCGTCGCCGAACAGCGGACCATCCGCCTGCCGGTCGAACTCATCGACCAGGTGATGAGCGGCGTTTCGGAAATGGTCCTCGCCCGCAACGACATTGCCCGCCGGCTCGAAGCGGCCGGCGGCGATACCGGCATCGACGCCCCGTTCGCGCGGCTTTCGGCGCTGATCGCCGAAGTGCGCGACGCCATCACCCGCACCCGCATGCGCCGTATCGAAGGGCTGTTCGCCACCTTCCCGCGGCTGGTGCGCGATCTTTCCGCCGAGCTCGGCAAGCAGATCTTCGTCGAGATCGAAAACGGCGAAGTCGAACTCGATCGCGAGATGATCGAGCTGATTCGCGATCCCTTGCTGCACATTCTGCGCAACGCGGTCGACCATGGCATCGAAATCCCGGCCGAGCGCATCGCCGCGGGCAAGCGCGAAGCCGGCATGCTGACCGTGACCGCGCGGCAGAGCGGCAACACCATTCGCATAGGCGTGATGGACGACGGGCGCGGGATCGATTGCGAGCGGCTGGCCGCCAAGGCCATCGACGCCGGGATCGTCAGCGCCGACGCTGTCGCGGCGATGAGCCGGGCCGAGCTGATCGACCTGGTGTTCGAACCCGGCCTGTCGACCGCGCAGCAGGTCACCGCGATTTCAGGCCGCGGCGTGGGCATGGACGTGGTCCGCGCCAACATCGAAAAATTCGGCGGCGAGCTCGACATCGAATCGACCCCGGGCGAAGGCACCCGCTTCCTGATCAGCGTACCGCTGACGCTCAGCATCCTGCCCAGCCTGACCGTTGCGGCCGGTGGTCAGACTTTTGCCGTGCCGCGGTCGTACGTTGAGGAAATCGTCAGCGTCGCCGGGGGCAACCTCGAATTCGCCGAAGTCGGCGAACGGCGCTTCGTCACTTTCCGCGACCGGCGGCTGCCGTGCGTCCCGCTGGTCGATGCGCTCGGGCTGCCGGCCTCGCCCGCGCCGGCCGGACTGTTCGTGATCCTGCGGCTGGGGTGGGGCGATCTCTACGCGCTCGAAGTCGAGCGCATCTTCGATCACCAGGACCTCGTCATCAAGCCGCTGTCCCCGGCGATCATGGCCAGCGGCAAGTTCGTCGGCTCGACCCAGCTCGACGATGGCACGCCCGTGCTGGTCCTCGATGTCGCGTCGATCGGTTACGGCGCCGGGGTCCCGCGCGATTTGCACCGCACCGCCGCGCTGCCCGCCCATCAGGCGAGCGTGGCCGAGCCGGGGCTCGAGGTCGTCGTGGTGGTCGGCCTCGACGGCCGCCGCCGGGGAATCGCGATGGACCTGGTCGAACAGGTTGAGCGTGCTCCGAGTGAGCTTATCCGCCGCAGCGGCCGCCATGCGCAGATCGTGCTCGGCGACGACATCGTTGCGCTGGCCGGGCTGGCCACCGGCAAACCGTCCGAACCGCTGCCGGAACGGCTCGCCGTAGTGCGCCTGTCGCAAGCGGCCGGCGGCGGAGCCTATGCGGCGCGTGACGTGCTGGGCATCGAACGGCTCGACCAGGCTCCCCGCGCGGTCGGCGCCGATCCCGCGGCGCTGGCGCTGCAGGGCGGCAGCCCGCTCGAACTGATCGATGCCGCGCAATTGTTTGGCAAACCGAGGAAAGCGGCATGAGCGCGATGCTCCTGGTCGTAAACCTGGGCGGACGCCGTGCCGCGCTGCCCGCGACTGCGGTCAATTCGGTGATCGAGCTGGCTCAGGTCACGCCGGTGCCGTGCGCCGCGCCGCATGTCGCGGGCCTGGCCGCGTTGCGCAGCCGGCCGCTGACGGTGATCGATTGTTCGCAAGTGATCGGCGTTCCATCCTGCGCCGGGCAACGCCGCGCGGTGGTGGTCGAGCATCAGGGCCATCTCTACGCCCTCCTGGTCGATGGCGCCGACGACATTGTCGCGGCGCGAGACGAAACCGAGCCGCTCGGCGCCGATCCTGGACCGGGCTGGGAGGGGGTGGCGCGCGGGCGGATCGAAACCGTCGCCGGTGCGCTGCTGCTGCTCGACGTCGCCGCGCTGGTGGCAGGACCGTCGCTGGCCCGCGCGGCTTAAGCCAAAAGTCACCCTTTCTGCTTATTCTGGATCAAACACCCAGAATAATGTGGGATCGGGCTGCATGAAACACTGTATGATCGTCGATGATTCACGCGTTATCCGCAAGGTTTCGCGCCACATCGTCGAAAGCTTTCAATTCGAAGTGTGCGAGGCCGAAAACGGCCAGGATGCGCTGGCCCAGTGCACCGCGGCGATGCCCGATCTGATCCTGCTCGACTGGAATATGCCGGTGATGAGCGGGATCGAATTCATCTGCGAACTGCGCAAGCTCGAGGGCGGTGCGGCGCCCAAGGTGGTGTTCTGCACCACCGAAAACGACGTCGCCCACATCCGCGCCGCGATCGAAGCCGGCGCCGACGAATATGTGATGAAGCCGTTCGATCACGATACCTTGCAGATGAAGCTGCAGCTCATCGGCGCAGCGTAGGTACGCTGGCGATGGGTACCGCGCCTGACCTCGCGGTTCGCGAACGGACCGGCCCTACCGCCGATCCGGTGCGGGTCCTGGTGGTCGACGATTCGCCGACGGTGCGTGCGGTGTTCGCGCGGCTGGTCGGCGAAGAGCCCGATCTCGCCGTGGTCGCCGCCGAAGCCAGTGCCGAACGCGCGCTGGCAACCGTGCTGCACAGCGCGCCCGACGTGATCCTGCTAGATCTCGACATGCCGGGCATGGGCGGGCTCGACGCCATTCCGCGGCTGCTCGAACTGGCCGCGCCGGCGCGCATCCTGGTGGTATCCTCACTGACCGTGCGCGGCGCCGAACAGACCTTGACGGCGCTGTCGCTGGGCGCGGCCGATACTCTGGCCAAGCCTCAGCCGGGCAAGTTCGATCAGGACTATCGCGCCACGCTCATGCGTAAGATCCGCCTGCTTGGACGGGTGGCGAAGCGGGCGCGGGTCAAGGCCGCGCTACCGTCGCAGCCTCTGCGCGCCCAGGGCAAGCTGCCGCCGAAGGTATTGGCGATCGGCGCATCGACCGGCGGCATCCACGCGCTCTGCCAGTTGCTTGGCGCCTTGCCGGACCAGGTTCTGCTGCCGATCCTCATCACCCAGCACCTGCCGCAGTCGTTCATGGAACCGTTCGTACGCCAGCTGACCGCTGCTTCGCGCCGCGGCACGGTGGTGGCACACGAAGGCATGGCATTGCTGCCGGGGCAGATCGTGGTCGCGCCGGGCGATGCGCACCTGACCGTCGCCGCAAGCGCGCACGGGGCGCCGGTGGTGCGCCTCGAACAGGGCGCGATGCCCAGCGGCTGCCGCCCGTCGGTCGATCCGATGCTGGCCAGCTGCGCTGGCGTCTATGGTGCGCATACGCTGGGCGTCATGCTGTCGGGCATGGGCCGCGACGGCGCCGAGGGCGCGGCGCAAGTCGTCGCCGCGGGCGGCACGATCCTGGCCCAGGACGCTGCCAGCTCGGCGGTGTGGGGAATGCCCGGCGCGGTGGCCGCCGCAGGCCTTGCCGCCGCGCTGCTGCCGCCCGACCAGATCGCGGCGCGCATCGCCATGGTCGCGGGGGCGGCATGATCGATCAGGCCAACAACGCGCTGATGATCGTCGCTTCGCTGCTCGAAGCGCGCACGGGGCAGAAGCTCACCGCCGACCGGCTGTGGCGGGTGTCGAGCGCGCTGGCCGGGGTGCAGCGCCACTATGGCCTCGACACGCTCGAGGACTTGGCCGCCGAGCTGGTCCGCCCGGGGCAGGCGGCGCTGGCGCAGCAAGTGGTCGAGGCGCTGCTCAACAACGAAACCTACTTCTTCCGCGACCGGGCGATGTTCGATCAACTGGCGAATTCGGTGCTGCCGGCGCTGGCGGAGCGGCGGCAGCGGACCCGGCGGCTGTCGCTGTGGTCGGTCGGCTGTTCGAGCGGGCAGGAAGTCTATTCGCTGGCGATGCTGTTCGCCGAAGCGCCGGCGCGCTGGCACGGGTGGACGATCGACATCGTCGGCACCGATGTGGCTGCCGCCGTGATCGATACGGCCCGGCGCGGCAACTATTCGCAGTTCCAGATTCAGCGCGGTCTGGGAGTTGCACAGATGGTGCGCTTCTTCGACGAAGCCGGCGCCGGCTGGCAGGCCAACGCGGGCCTGCGCGGCATGGTCCGCTTCGGCGTCCACAACCTGCTCGACACCGCGCCCGATCCGGGGCGCTTCGACCTCGTGCTGTGCCGGAACGTGCTGCTCTATTTCGACCGCGACACCCGCGCCCGCGCGTTCGAACGGCTCGGCATGGCGCTGGCTAGCGATGGCTATGTCATGCTCGGCGCGGGCGAAACCAGCGTCGGCCAGACCGAACTGTTCGTGCCCGAAAAGGGCCACACCGGCTTCCACCAGCTCGCCGCCGGCAATGCGCCCGCAGCGCTGCTGCCGAAGCGGATGGCCGCCTTGCGGTAAACCCGTGGTTACTGGTCCTTAAGTCCTTGTCCCTATGAATTTCGCTCTGAGAAATCAGACGGGGGAAGGGGCGCGCACCTTGGCGCAGACAATGGGCCTCAAGCAGGTGCGGCCGGCCGTGGTGGTGATCGCCCCGGTGGCGGTGCTGACGCTGCTTGCGGCGACGATTCTGACCCTGACGCTGTCCTGGGCCGGATCCGAAACCGATGCGATCCGCACCATACTCTCTGTCGGCGGGCTCGCCTATGCGATCGCCGTCGTGCTGGTGGTGCGCTTCGGCCTTGCCAATTTCGGCCAGCTCGAGGACCTCGGCCTCACCGACAGCTTGCCGCGATGCCCAACCGCCGCGCGCTGCATCTCGATTACGCTCGGCTTGCGCCCGAGCATGACCGGGCACTGGCGCTGCTCGATCTCGACGGGTTCAAGACCGTCAACGACCAGTACGGCCACTTCGTCGGCGACCGGCTGATCAAGGAATTCGCCCACCTGCTCGGCGACGTATGCGGCGAAGATGCGCGCGCCTATCGCCTCGGCGGCGACGAATTCGCCATTCTGGTCTCCGGTCCGATCGCCGGCAACATCATCGAGGGGTTGTGCCACTCGCTCCTGGCGCGTCTCGCCCAGCCGATCCTGGTCGACGACCGCAAGCTCACCATCGGCGCCAGTGTCGGCCTGTCGCGCTCGAGCCGGCGCGACGAACTGTCGTCGTCCGAACTGCTGCGCCGCTCGGACATGGCGATGTACGTCTCGAAGGAAGGCGGCAAGAACCGCTGCACCTGGTTCAGTGAAGACTTCGACCGCAACCGCGACGTGACCCAGCAGGTCGAGGCCGATCTGCGCGAAGCGCTGCGCCTCGGCGAATTCCGCCTCGCCTATCAGCCGCTGGTCGATGCCCAGAACGGCGCCATCGTCGCGGTCGAGGCGCTGCTACGTTGGCAGCGCGCCGACGGGGCCGCGACCAGCCCCGGGGTGTTCATCCCGATCGCCGAGAAATGCGGGCTGATCTATCCGATCGGGCTGTGGGTGCTGCGCCAGGCCTGCACCGACGCGATCGATTGGGACGGCATCAAGCTGTCGATCAACGTCTCGCCGGCGCAGTTGCGCAATCCCGAGTTCCCGATCGAGCTCGGCCAGATTCTCGAGGAAACCGACTTTCCGGCCGCCCGGCTCGAACTCGAGGTGACCGAAACCTACCTGGTCACCGATCCGCTGGTCGCCAACCGCAACCTGGACGTGATCCGCAAGTTCGGGGTCGGCATTGCGCTCGACGATTTCGGCACCGGCTACGCCTCGATTGGGTTTTTGCGCAATTTCCGCTTCGAAAAGCTCAAGATCGACCGCTCGATGGTGGTCGATGCCGCCACCAGCAGCGGCAGCTTGGCGATGATGAATTCGTCGATCGCGGTGGCCCGCGCGATGGACATGTCGGTGACCGCCGAAGGCGTCGAAACCGAAGCCCAGGCCGATCTCGTGCGCTTGGCCGGGTGCGACCAGATCCAGGGCTGGTATTATTACCGGGCCATTCCCGCCGGCGAGATCAGGGAACAACTCGACGCGGCGCGTCAACGCAATGTCAACCATAAGCCGGCTAAAGGGCGTCGCCATGGATATGCCGCTTAACATCGCCGCTGCAGACGCGGACGAACTCGCCCTCGACCGCAACCGGCTGCAGGCCGAAATGCGCTCGCCGCAAGCCGATATCGACGGTCACGCGGTCGGCTCGGTCGGCCGCAAGCTCAAATTGATGTTCGGGGCCGCCGCGGCGTCGGCCGGCGTGCTGGGCGCGCTCGGGCTCGGCGCGCTGGTCAGCGGCAACACGGCGACCAGCGGATTGTTGATCGCGATGGTCGCGGTGGCCTTCGCCACCGTGGGGGTGTGTCTGCTCGCCGTGCGGTACGTCCAGGAAGAACTGATCCACCCGGTCGAGGAAGTCTGTGCCGCGATGCGCGAACTGGCTGCCGGCAACCGCGACATTCGCGTGCCGCACGACCATCGCCATGACGAAATCGGGGCGATGGCGCGCTATCTGATCGTGATCAAGAAGGCCGCCGCCAAGTTCGACAAGATGCGCCGCGAACGCGAAGCGGCCGAAGCCGAAGAAGCGCGGCGCCTGGCCGAAATTGAAAGCGAGCGCGAGGAACAGCGCGCCCGCCAGGCTGATTCGCTGCTCGACCTCGCCGACAAGTTCGAACGCACCGTCGGCGACATCGTCGGCGGCGTCGCTGCGGCTTCGAGCCAGCTCCAGGCCACCGCCAGCTCGATGGCCTCGGCCGCCGAACAGTCGGCGATGCAGACCGGCGATGTCTCGTCGAGCCTCAACGAGGCCTCCGCCGGGGTCACCGCCGCGGCTGCCGCGTCGGACGAGTTCGCGATGTCGATCGGCGAAATCAGCCGCCAGGCCTCGACCAGCGCCGAGCTCGCTCGCAAGGCCTCGACCGCGGCCGAACACGCCGACGTGACGATTTCGGCGCTGTCGCTGTCGGCCAGCCAGGTCGGCGACATCGTCGAGATGATCTCGACCATCGCCCAGCGCACCAACCTGCTCGCGCTTAACGCCTCGATCGAGGCGGCGCGCGGGGGTGAGGCGGGGCGCGGCTTCGCGGTAGTCGCCGCCGAGGTCAAGGAACTCGCCACCCAGACCGGCAAGGCGACCGAGGAAGTCGCCGGGCAGATCCGCGCGATCCAGGAAACCACCGGCGCCAGTGTCGAAGCCTTGCGCTCGATCGCCAGCCAGATCTCGCAGCTCGAAGCGACCAGCGTGTCGATCGCCGCGGCGGTCGATCAGCAATCGGTCGCCGGGCAGGATCTCGCCCGCAGCATCGACTTGGCCGCGCGCAACACCGAAGACGTCTCCAGCAATATCGGCCAGTTGCGCGAAACCTCGCTTGCCACCGGCGCAGCTGCCAGCCAAGTGCTGACCAGCTCGACCGAGCTCGAACAGCAGGCTTCGGTGCTCAAAAGCCAGGTGGTCGAATTCCTCAGCCACGTCCGCGCCGTCTGACGCGGGGCTAAGAACGGTCCATCGACCGTTAACCTCGCGCGCGCTATCGGCCGGCCAACGGCGGCAAGGAGCGCGGCGATGCGGGCAGCAGGGGTTGTTTCGTTGGCTTTGGCGGCGCTGGCCGCCACTCCCGCCGCAGCCTCGATCCAGCACGCGCCGCTCGCCGATGGGCGCGAGGGGATCTATCTCGCCGGCGAAATCGTCGAGGCCGACCTGGCCACCTTCGAACAACTGGCGATCGACTATCCGAACGCCGTGCTGTTTCTCGAAAGCCCGGGCGGCGTGCTCGAACCTTCGATCGAGATCGGCAAGCTGGTGCACCGAGCCGGCTGGACCACCGCGGTGCTCGGCGGCAGCACCTGCCAATCGGCCTGCGCGCTGATCTGGCTGGCCGGAACGCCGCGTTACCTTGCCGATGATGCCAGCCTTGGCTTTCACGCCAGCTATTCCGAAGACGGTTCGCAGCGGGTCGAAACCGGCGTCGGCAACGCCATCGTCGGGTTCTACCTGTCGCAGCTCGGCCTGAGCCAAAAGGCGGTGGTGTTCGCCACCAGCGCCTCGCCCTATGATATCGCCAGCCTCGATGCGGACAACAGCGCCGAAGCCGAGATCGGCTTCGAAACCGCGCTCGACGTGCTGCCGCAGGCCGATCGCGCGTTGCTGGTCGACGCCAGCATGCTGCAGAAGGCCAAGGTTGCAGTGGCGCTGACGCCGGGCAGCGACAAGCCCGGCGGCCGGACCGATTCGGACAAAGTCCGCCCGCCCGCACCCGTCGCCGCGCCCGAAGAGCTGACCAAACAGCGCGCCACGACGCGGCGGCGCTGACGCGCGCTCAGCCCCGGTCGTCGCGCAGCAGCAGGTTCATGTCGGTGACGAAGAACGCAGTCGACCAGCCGAGCAGCAGGAACCCGGCGACGCCCTCGATCGCGCCGATCAGCCGCCACTGTTCGGGCAGGGCCAGTTCGGGTGCGCCGAGCGTCGAATAGGCCGAGGCGGAGAAATAGAGCGCGTCATCGATGTTCGGCAGCGCGCCCAGGGCGAGGTAGAAACCGGCAAACAACCCGATCTCGAGCGCGTGAAGCACGAACACACCGAGCGCCACACCGACCAGCAGCGCAAAGGCGGCGAGGCCCAGCGGCTGCTTGCGCAGCCGCGCTTCTTCGAGCCGCAGCCCGCGGGTGATCGCCACGAACCCAAGGCCATGCACCAGCAGCGCGCCGGTTGTCAGCGCCCCGCCCCACAGCAATTGCGTGCCCAGATGCATGCGGCCGGGTTCAGGCCGAAGCGGTTTCGGCCGCGGAAGGGGCAAACTCGCGCGCGGCGAGGAACCGTTCGGCATCGAGCGCGGCCATGCAGCCGGTGCCCGCCGCGGTGACCGCCTGGCGATAGACCGGGTCCATCACGTCGCCGCAAGCGAACACGCCGGGGATCGCGGTCTTGGGCGTGCCCGCCTCGACCAGCAGATAACCGCTGTCGTCCATCGCCAGCTGGCCCTTGAACAGCTCGGTCGCCGGGGCATGGCCGATGGCGACGAACGCGCCTTCGGTGGCGAATTCGCTGGCGGCGCCGGTGACGGTATCGATCAGCTTGAGCCCGGTCAGCCCGCCGGCAAGCGGTGCCCCAAGGAACGAGTCCACGCGCTTGTTCCACAGCACGCTGATCTTGGGGTGCGCAAACAATCGGTCCTGGAGGATCTTCTCGGCGCGCAATTCGCCGCGGCGGTGGATCAGCGTGACGTCGTCCGAATGGTTGGTCAGGTAGAGCGCTTCTTCGACCGCGGTGTTGCCGCCGCCGATCACCGCCACTTTCTTGCCGCGATAGAAGAACCCGTCGCAGGTGGCGCAGGCCGACACGCCCTTGCCGCCCAGTTCCGCCTCGCCCGGCGCGCCGAGCCACTTGGCCTGCGCGCCGGTGGCAATGACCAGCGTTTCGCCGATGTATTCGTCGCCGCTATCGCCCACCGCGCGGAACGGCGGGCCGCTGGCGATGTCGACCGAGACGACCGTGTCCCAGATCGTGCGCGTGCCGACGTGTTCGGCCTGCGCCTGCATTTCGGTCATCAGCCATGGGCCCTGAATCACATCGCGGAAGCCGGGATAGTTTTCGACATCGGTGGTGATGGTCAGCTGCCCGCCCGGCTGCAGTCCCTGGACGACGATCGGCGCCATCCCGGCGCGCGCGCCATAGATCGCGGCCGAAAAGCCCGCCGGGCCGCTGCCGACAATCAGCATCTTGGTGTGGTGGGTGGTCATGACTTCAACGAATCCCGTCCTCGTATCGGGAGGAAATGAGGGTGCAGGCGCGGGCTTTCAATTGTCTGGTCTACCGAGCTTGTTGAGAACTCGGCGCTGGTTGTTTCGCGCAGAGACCGCAGAGGAGCAGAGATCGCAGTGGTGTCGTGTCTGCGGCGAAGCCGCTTTCGATAATCGTCGTGTAGACGCGGGCAACGTCCGAGACAGGAAAGCGCTTCGCCGCTATCGCTCCATTCTCTGCGATCTCTGCTCCTCTGCGAACTCTGCGCGAAACCCCTTTCCTTTCTCAGCCCTCGCGAATCATCGCGGCGGCCTTTTCCCCGATCATGATCGCCGGCGCATTGGTGTTGCCGCCGGTGATGCGCGGCATCACGCTGGCATCGGCGATCCTCAGGCCGTCGATACCGCGGACCTTGAGCTGGGCATCGCACACCGCTTCGGCCCCCGTGCCCATCGCGCAAGAGCCGACCGGGTGCATCGCGGTGCCGACGAACTGGCGGACCCAGGCGTCGATCTCGTCCGTCGATTGCACGGCCGCGCCGGGCAGCAGCTCGCCCCGGACCACATCGGCCAGCGGCGGCGTGCCGAGCAGCTCGCGCATCTGCGGGATCACCCGGCGGAAGAACTCGCGGTCGGCCTCGGCCGAGAGGACGTTGGTCAGGATCCGCGGCTTGGCGAACGGATCGGCGCTGGCAAGCTTGACCCAGCCGCGCCCTTCGGGCCGCAGCAGCACAACCGCCATCGCGACCACGTCAGGTTGCGGCGCCTTCACACCCGGGAACCACGGCCGGGCCATGATGCTGGTCGGCTGGAACAGGCATTGCGCGTCGGGCCGCTCGAGCTCTGGCCGAGTCTTGATGAAGCCGTTGGCCGTGACCGGCATGTTGGCGATGCGCCCCTTGCCGGTCAGCGCCCATTCGAGCACCGACAGCGTCAGCCGATCGAAGCGCAGCTCGTCGGTCAGTGTCACCTCGCGATCGGCGTTCCACACCATCGCCACCGAGGGATGATCCTGCAGGTTGCGGCCGACGCCAGGGAGGTCGTGGACCACCGTCATGCCCAGGTCGCGCAAGTCGTCGGCCGGGCCGATACCTGACAAGAGCAGCAGTTGCGGGGTGTTGTACGTCCCGCCCGACAGCACGATCTCGCGGTCGGCGTGGAGCGTGCGAGACTGTCCGTTCTCGACGATCTCGACCGCCGTCGCGCGGCCCTGTTCGATCACCACCCGGGTCGCCTGCGCGCCGGTCACCACAGTGAGGTTGGGCCGCGAGAGCGCCGGGACCAGGAACCGCGCCGCGGTGCTGCCGCGCCGCCCCTGGTGGATCGAGATGTCGGGGCTGCCCCACCCTTCCTGGTCGGGCCCGTGGTGGTCGATCTGGGTCTTGTACCCACGCGCGTTGGCCGCCGCCATCAGCCGCGGGAACAGCCGGTCGTCGGGCACGTGCTTGGTCACCGACAGCGGGCCGCCGCGGGCGTGGTAACGGTCGGCCGCGCCCCAGTGGTTTTCGCTCTTCTTGAAGAACGGCAGCACGTCCTCGTAGCTCCATCCCTCGAGCCCGAGCTGGCGCCATTCGTCGTAATCGCGCGGGTGGCCGCGGGCGTAGAGCATGCCGTTGATCAGGCTCGATCCGCCGAGCCCCTTGCCGCGCGGCTGGCGCAGCCGGCGCTGGTTGCCGAACGGCTCGGGCTCGCCTTGGTAATTCCAGTTGAAGCGCTTGTCGCCCATCACCATCGGGAAGGCGATCGGCATGGCGAGCAGCGGATGCCGCTCGCGCCGCCCGGCCTCGACCAGGGTGACGGTTACATCGGGGTTCTCCGACAGCCGCGCCGCCACCACCGCGCCCGCCGAGCCCGCGCCGACGACGATGTAGTCCGAGGATTCGCTCATTGGCTCGAGAAGCGGCCTGACAGGATCTTGGCGATCTTGCCATCGCGCGTCAGGTACATGTTGATGCTTTCGACCACCCGCACGTCGCCCTTCATCGTCGACCACAGCTCGAAATCGGGCCAGTCCTTGATCGTGGTGAATTGAGTGCGGCTGTGCAGCGCGGCGCCGTTGGGGGCAACGATCAGGGCCTTGATCTCGAGCTCCTCGGCGATGTGCTCGAACACCCCGGTGTAGAAATCGACGATGCCCTGCGGCCCGATGATCTGCTTGCGATCGCCCAGGTTGAACTCGACATCGTCGGTGTAGAACCGGCGGAAACCGTCGAAATCCTGCCGGTTGAACGCGGCGATGTAAGTGCGGAAATCGGCTTCGTTCATGCGGCTTTCTCCATGGCGGGGAGCGAGCGGCCCCGGATGATATCGCTGGCTTTCTCGGCGATCATGATCGTCGGCCCGTTGGTGTTGCCGCCCGGCACGTCCGGCATCACCGAGGCATCGACCACGCGCAAGTTCTCGACGCCGAGCACCCGCAGCTCGGCATCGACCACCTGCCCGATCGCGCAGGTGCCGACCGGGTGCTGCACGGTGGCGGCGGTGGCGCGGATATGGGCGTCGAGCTCGGCATCGGACTGGACGGCTGCGCCGGGTACGCTCTCGCGCGCGATCAGCCCGGCCATCGGCTCGGTGGCGTAGATCCGCCGGGCGAGGCGCAAGCCGGCGCGGGCGGTGACGAAATCGGCTTCATTGTCGAACAGGTTGAGCCGGATCGCCGGCAGCTCGCGCGGGTCGGCGGACTTGAGGCCCACCCACCCGCGCGCCTGCGGGTGGAGCAGGATCACGTCGGCGGAGAAGGCATGCTCGGGGCTTTTCACGAGACCCGGAAACCACAGGTGCGCGGAGAGCTTCACCGGGTTCGAGAACAACTGGATGTCGGGCTGGGCCAAGCGGGGGTCGGTCCGCAGCATCGGGTTGGCGCTGTTGAGCTGGCGTGCGAACGGGCCGGTGCCGAACAGATACCACTGCGCCACGGCGCGCATCGCCCGGTCGAAACGCAGCTGGTTGACGAAGGTGACCGGGCCCTTGGCGGAGAATTCGAGCGGCACGCGCGGGTGTTCGGCAAGGTTCTTTCCGACGGTCGGCACGTGCGCATTGAGGGCGATACCCTGGTCGGCAAGGTCGGCGGCGGGGCCGATCCCCGACAGCATCAGCAACTGCGGCGAATTGTACGTCCCGCCGGAAAGGATCGTCTCGCCGGCCCGGGCGGTGCGCACTTCGCCGCCCAACTCGTATTCGACCCCCACCGCGCGGCCTTGCTCGACCAGCACCCGCCGGGTCAGCGCGCCGGTCACCACCTTGAGGTTGGGTCGCGCCAGCGCCGGCCTGAGATACGCGGCGAAGGTCGAAGCGCGGCGGCCTTTCTTGTCGATCGTCAGCTCGACGAAGCTGGCGCCTTCCTCGGCCCCGGCGTGGATGTCCTGCGTCACCGGCAGCCCGGCGTTGGCGATGGCCTGCATAAGCTCGTCGTGGAGCAGGTACTGCGTGTTGTTCTTGGTGATCGGCAGCGGCCCGTCCGCGCCATAATTCTCAGTCCCGCGCCAGCTGCGCTCCATCCGCCGGAAGTACGGCAGCACCTCGGCGTAGCTCCACCCGCGCGCGCCCTTTTGCGCCCAGCGGTCGTAATCGGCCGAATGGCCGCGCATGTAGACCATGCCGTTGATCGAGCTCGACCCACCGAGCAGCCGGCCGCGCGGCAGGAACAGGCGGCGGCCGTTCAGCGTCGGCTCGGGCTCGGTCATCATCCGCCAGGTCAGCTCGGGCTTGAGCATCGCCTTCATCATGCCGAGCGGCATCTCGATCAGGAACTGGTCGGGCTTGCCGCTGCCCGCCTCGAGCAGCAGCACGCGCGTGGCCGGGTTCTCGGACAGCCGCGCGGCGAGCACGCAGCCGGCCGACCCTGCGCCGACGATCACATAGTCCCAATCGCCTTCCATTCCCGCCTCTTGCCGTTCGGGAAGGGGATCGTAAAGCGTGAGCCAAAGGAGAGACCCGATGAACGCCCAGACCCCGATCGAGAACCGCCTGGAATCGTTCCGCCAGCGCTGGGAGGGCAAGCCGGGCAAGATGCTGATCGGCGGCGAGTGGCGCGAGGCGGCGAGTGGCGAGACATTTGCGACCGAAGACCCGAGCACCGGCGAAAAGCTGGCCGATGTCGCCAGCGCGGGCGAGGCCGATGTCGATGCAGCGGTGGCCGCGGCGCGCGGGGCATTCGAAGGCGCGTGGTCGAAAGTGCGGCCCGACGAGCGGACCCGGCTCATCAACAAGCTCGCCGACCTGATCGAGGCGCGCGGCGAGGAACTGGCGTTGACCGAGACGCTCGACGTCGGCCGGCCGATCCAGTTCAGCCGCATGATCGACGTCGGCGGCGCGGTCGGTCAGCTGCGCTACCAGGCCGGCTGGGCGTCGAAAATCCAGGGCGAGACCAACGAGATTTCGGCCCCCGGCGAATGGCTCAACTACGTGCTGCGCGAGCCGGTCGGCGTGGTCGGCCAGATCGTGCCGTGGAACTTCCCGCTGGCGATGGC
>JANOAH010000099.1:0-31320 GCA_031411075.1 Erythrobacteraceae bacterium | reverse complement strand
CGGCCCCGCCACGCCCGACAAGACCATTCAGCAACTGATGGCGCAGGACGTCCAGCCGACCGCCAAGGTCTATTGGGATTCGGTCCAGTTCATCAGCGACGAAACCGGCGATCACGATATTTTCCCAAAGACCGACGCCGAGTGGAAACGCACCGAGGACGCGGCCCTAAAGATCGGCGAATACGCCGAGCTGCTCAAGACACCCGGCTACACCGAAGGCCGAAACGAAGATTGGACCACGTTCGCCAACTCGCTCGGTGAGGTCGCCGCGCTCGCCGCGAAGGCCGCGCGCGACCACGACAAAGACAAGATCTTCGAAGTCGGCGGCACCATGTACAACGTCTGCACCGCTTGCCACCAGGTCTATCCCGCCACCACCGGGCTCGAGGCCGAGGAAGCGGGCGCGGAGGCCTGATTGCTGTACCTTTTCATCAAGGCGGCGCTATCGGGCGTGATCATCGCGGTGGCGTCGGAAGTGGCGCGGCGCTGGCCCGGCTGGGGCGCGCTGATCGTGTCGCTGCCGCTGGTGTCGGTCCTGGCGATGATCTGGCTGTGGCGCGATACGCACGATCCGGTGCGGCTGGCGGCCCACGCCGAATCGACCTTCTGGTTCGTGCTCCCCAGCCTGCCGATGTTCTTGGCTGTCCCGTGGTTGATGCGGCAGGGTCATTCGTTCTGGGTGGCGCTGGGCGCGGGCTGCGCGTTGACCGTGGCGCTGTACCTGGCGATGGTCCAGGTCGGGCCACGATTCGGGTTGCGGCTGTGATCGCGCGCCCTGCCCCCCATACGCTGCTGTGGGCCGCGCTGATCGTCGCGCTGATCGCGCTGGTTGACGGGGCGGCCGCGTACGCGCACGACATTTCGCAGGCCGACCGTGCCGCGGTTCAGAGCATCAACGGGCCGGCGCCCGGCGCCTTCCTCTACCTCGGCGCCAAGCACATGGTCACCGGGTACGATCATATCTGCTTCCTGATCGGGGTGGTGTTCTTCCTCTACCGATTGCGCGACGTGGTCACTTACGTGACGATGTTCACCATCGGCCATTCGACCACGCTCTTGCTCGGCGTGTTGTTCGATACCGGGGCCAATGCTTACATCGTCGATGCGATCATCGGCTTTTCGGTGGTCTACAAGGCGTTCGAAAACTTGGGCGGGCTCAAGCGACTGGGGCTCAACATCAACACCAAGCTGGCGGTGCTTGGCTTCGGGCTGTTCCATGGCCTGGGCCTAGCCACCAAGGTCCGCGACCTGGGGTTGTCCGAGGACGGACTGCTGACGAATCTGATCTCGTTCAATATCGGGGTCGAACTCGGCCAGGTCGTAGTACTGACCTTCGTGGTCCTGCTGCTCAACCTGTGGCGCTCGCACCGCTCGTTCGGGCGCGGCGCGCTCTATGCCAACCTGGCGCTGATGGCCGCCGGGTTGGTGCTCATCGCCTATCAACTGACAGGATACTTTGCGTCATGACCGAGACTGCCGCCAATCCCGCCCCGCCCTCGCGCAAGACGTTGCTGTGGGGCTCGCTCGCGGCCGTCGCGGTCGCCGCCGTGGCGGTGGTCGGCTTCGTGCTGCCGGCCGAATACGGCATCGACCCGACGGGAATCGGCAAGGCGTTGGGGCTGACCAAGCTCGCCGAACCGGCCGAGAACATCTACCTGGCGCGGGGCAAGAAGCGCACCAACACGCTGTTCGCGCTGCCCACCACCGACAAGCCCAACGCCGCGACGCTCGACCGCGTGCTGGCCGCCAACAAGCTGGCGATGCCGGCGGGCGCGGAGGTCAAGACCGATCGCTTCACGTTCGAGCTGGCGCCTTACGAGGGGATCGAACTCAAGTACGTGTTGGCGCAAGGCGCGCCGATGATCTTTGCCTGGACCGCCAGCAAACAGGTCAACGTCGACATGCACGCGCATCCCTTCCAGGGCGGCACCGACCTGACCGAAAGCTATGTCATCGCTGACCTGCCGGGGCAGACCGCCGCCTATGTCGCGCCGTTCACCGGGATCCACGGCTGGTACTGGCAGAACCGCACCCTCGAGCCGGTCACGCTGACCCTTAATGCCGCCGGCGCTTTCACCGGTTCGAAAATCTTCGATCCGGCTGGTGAGCATGACCGCGCCCTGACGCCACCCGCGTCCGAGTAGCGCGCCGCCAAAGCGGATTTTGTCAACGTAATCCCGATTCCCCGCTTGTTGCAGCGGCGCGAGTTCGGCTAACCTCATCGCGCATAATCAGAAATGTGGGAGCCGGGAGTGACCAAGCCGCAACGCCGCAGCAGTGCTTTTCTTATAGGAGCGGCGGCGGCCGTGTTGGTGCTGACCGGTTGCACCGCCACCGCGGACGCCGGCGGCACCGCGTCGGCCTCGGCCGCGCCGATGCCGCGCGGGCAATTCGATTTCACCGGCTGGGACGCCTACCTCGGCGGTTCGGATTCTTCGCAGTACTCGGCGCTCAGCCAGATCAACCGAGACAACGTCAGCCAGCTGCAGGTGGCCTGGACGTATGAAACCGGCGCCGGGCAGCCGCCGCTGTTCAATCCGATCGTGGCGAACGGGGTGATGTACTTGACCCGCGGTGACGGCAAGATCGCCGCGCTCGATCCCGCCACCGGCCGCGAGCTGTGGCAGAGCGAGACCACGGGCCGGATTAGCGGACGCGGGGTCAATTACTGGCAAAGCGCCGATGGCAGCGACCGCCGCCTGGTGTTCCTCAACGACGGCCTGGTCCGCGCAATCGACGCGCGCACCGGCAAGTACCTGCCCAATTTCAGCATCGACCTGCGCGATGCGCTGCCCGCCGGCCACGCGCCCACCCCGCGCCCGCTGATGACCAACAATCCGGGCCGCATCTTCGAGAACACCTATATCGTCTCGCTGCCCGCCGGGGCCTACGATTACCCGAGCGCGCCCGCCAATATCCAGGCCTACGACATCCTCACTGGCGCGTTGAAGTGGACCTTCAATGTCGTGCCGCGCGTCGGCGAATTCGGATCCGACACCTGGCCGGTGCAGGACCGCGAGAAGTTTGGCGGGGTGCACAACTGGTCGGAATTCACGATCGATCCGGAATTGGGCATCGCCTATATCCCGACCGGCACCGCGCGCTACGATTTCTACGGCGGCAACCGCGAAGGCGACAACCTGTTCGCCAACTCGATCATTGCGCTCGACGCGCGCACCGGCCGGCGGGTGTGGCATTTCCAGACTATCCACCACGACCTGTGGGATTTCGACCTGCCCAACGCGCCCAAGCTGATGACTATCCATAAAGACGGGCGCGACATCCCGGTCGTCATCCAGGCGGCTAAGCACGGCTTCGTGTTCGTGTTCGACCGCCGCGACGGTACTCCGGTGTGGCCGATCGAGGAACGGCCGGTGCCGGCCTCCGACGTGCCGGGTGAACACGCCAGCCCGACACAGCCGTTCCCGACCTGGCCGCAGCCGTTCGCGCGGCAAAGCTTTACCGTCAACGACATCAACCCGCTGCTGCCCGAAGCCGACCGGGCTGCGCTGCGCGAGAAGATTCTCGGCAGCCGCAACGAAGGTCTGTTCACGCCGCCGAGTATGCGCGGCACGATCTCGATGCCCGGCCACAACGGCGGGGTGAACTTCGGCAACAGTGCGGTCGATCCGGTCAACCGGCGGTTCTTCGTCGTCAGCCGCGAAATTCCGGTGGTGATCAAGCTCAACGAAGTACCGGTGGCGCGGCTCGAAGCGGCGCGGGCGGCCATGCCCAATGGTGGGCCGGACCGCTATCCCTACACTTCGCCAGTCGATTTCATGTTGCAGCCCAACGGGATGGTGGCAGTGGGGCCGCCGTTCTCGTTCCTTACCGCCTACGACATGAATACTGGCAATATCCTCTTCCGCATTCCCGATGGTGACAGCCTGCAGGTCGAAGCGGCCGCAGACGTTGGCAGCCAG
The DNA here is from genome assembly GCA_031411075.1 of Erythrobacteraceae bacterium. Lineage (GTDB taxonomy): Bacteria > Pseudomonadota > Alphaproteobacteria > Sphingomonadales > Sphingomonadaceae > Croceibacterium_A. Next base: position 27,397 of record JANOAH010000099.1, on the reverse strand, counting down.
GCGCCGCGGGCCGGGCCGGTGGCGACCGCGGGGGGGCTGCTGTTCGTCGGCACCGCCGGCGATCGTACCTTCCGCGCCCGCGACCAGGCGACGGGCCGCGTGCTGTGGGAGTACAAGCTCGACGCCGCGACCGAAGGCGTGCCGGCGGTCTATGAAGTGGGCGGACGGCAGTATGTGACCCTGCCAGTCGGCGGTGACGGACTGTTCGCGCAACGCGGCAACCCCGCTCCGGGGCCGAGCCGCTACGTCACGTTCGCGCTGCCGGCGCGCTGAGGAGGCCTGAGATGAAGCGTGTCCTGATCTCGCTGGCGGTCGTGGCCGCCGCGCTGCCCGCCACCGCCCTGCTGGCGCAGCAGGACCTGACCGTGCTGACCCCGGTTCCTACCGACTTCCAGGCGGCCAAGACCGAATGGGGCGAGCCCGATTTCCGCGGCGGCTGGCCGATCGACCACCTCAACGGCCGCACCCCATTGCAGCGCGATCCCAAATACGGCGACCGCGCCTATCTGACCGACGAGGAATTTGCCGCCCGCGACGCCGAAGTCCAGGCGCTCGCACAGCGCTATCAGAACGAGGACAGCCAGGGGCGGATGGGCATCGGTCACTGGGCCGAAGTGGCCAACGCCAATCGCCGCACCAGCTGGATCACCAGCCCCGCCAACGGCCGCCTGCCCACTTACACGCCGGAAGGGCAGCGGATGTCGGGCGAGCTGCATTCGACCTGGGAACGCGGCCGCGCGTTCGACTGGGTCAGCGATTTCGACAGTTGGGACCGCTGTATCACCCGCGGCCTGCCGGCTTCAATGTTTCCGTTTATGTACAACAACGGCATGCGCATCTTTCAATCGCCCGGCGTGGTCGCGCTGCAGATGGAGATGGTCCACGAAACGCGAATGATCCCCACCGACGGCCGCCCGGGCATCGCCGGGGCTATCGGCAACTGGCTGGGCGAAAGCCGCGGGCACTGGGAAAACGGCAATACGCTGGTGGTCGAGACCGCCAACTTCCACCCCGGCCCGTCGATCACCAATATCGGCACCACCGGTTCGCCGCCCGAAAACGACACGCCGGTCAGCCCCGCCGCGCACATGACCGAACGCTTCACCATGGTCGGCCCCGAACAGATCGTTTACGAATTCACCTGGACCGATCCGGTGGTGTTCACCGCTCCGTGGAGCGCGCGGCTCGAATGGCAGCGTGACGACGATTTCGGCATCTTCGAATACGCCTGCCATGAAGGCAACGTGCAGGTGCGCAACTTCGTCACCGCCAGTCGCGCCGAGCGCGCCGAAGCGGCGGCCGGCGGCGGCAGCCGCTAGCGTTACAAGTTTAGACAACTACGCGTTTGAAATCGCCCGGCGCCAGGTCCACAGTCCGGCAAAATTCAGGAGAGGCCCGATGATGAAGCACACGATCCTTCGCTCGACCGCTGCCGGCGCGCTGCTGGCGGCTGCCCTTGGCGGCGGCGCGGCGCTGGCCCAGGGCGGCCCGCCCGGAGCGAACCTGCCACCGCCCCCGCCGGTCCCGGCCGGGATGCTGCCGCCGGCGCCCGAAGATCTGAGCTCGATGCCACCGGTTGCGACCAGCTATGTGCCCAAGAAGACCGAATGGGGCGATCCCGACTTGCGCGGCACCTGGCCGATCGACAACATCGCCAGCCTGCCGATGAACCGGCCGGCCAATGCGCAGGGCCGCGCCTGGCAGACCGAGGAGGAATACGCCCGCCGTCTGCAGCAGGCCAATGGGTCCGATGCCAATTATGCGCGTGAAGACCGCGCCGGGACAATCGGCATGGGCCACTGGGTCGAGTCCGATGCCTCGGGCCGACGCACCAACCTGGTGGTCGATCCGCCGAACGGCCAGCTGCCCGAACTGACGCCGCAGGCCGCCGCGCTGCGCGCCGCTGGCCGATCGAGCTGGACGCCCAACACCAAGTACAACTGGGTGACCGATTTCGACAGCTGGGACCGCTGCGTCAGCCGCGGGTTCCCGGCCTCGATGCTGCCGTTCCGCTACAACAACGGTATCCGCGTCTACCAGGCGCCCGGCTTTGTCACGATCGCGCTCGAGATGCTCGGCACTCGGGTGATCCCGCTGCGCAGCGGCGATCCGCAGCATTGGCCGCAGGGCGTCGAAGCGTGGTTGGGCAACAGCGTGGGCCACTGGGAAGGCAACACGCTGGTAATCGAAACCACCAACATCAAATCCGGCGACAGCGCCACGCGCGACATGTACGCGCGCAACGGCAGCCCGCTCAACATGGCGACGATGGGCGTGCCGGCTTGGAATACCATCCCGACCAGCGAGGATGCCAAGGTGGTCGAACGGATCACTCCGACCGGCCCCGATACCATGGTCTATGAAATGACCTACTCCGATCCGCAGGTGTTCACCGCGCCGTTCACCGCGCGGCTCGATTGGACCCGCAACAGCGAATACGAATTCTACGAATACGCCTGCCATGAAGGTGACGTGCAGGTGCGCAACTACATCACTTCGTCGCGCGCCGGCACATTGCAGGAAGCCACCGCGGCGGATCGCGCCGCTGGCGGAGAATCGGGCGGCAGCCGCTAACGCCGCTGGCGGGGGCATCGCTGCGATGAACGAGGCAAGGGGCGCGCCGATCGCTGACGATCGCGCGCCCCTTTGCCATCCAGCGCATGGCTTCTGACAATATTCGAACAGGGATTGATCTCATGACCAAGACGCTCCGCACTTTGACGCTGGCGTTGGCCGCTGCGACCGCGCTTACCGGCTGCGCCGAAACCGGTGGCGAAATCGCTTCGGCGCGCGGGGCGATGCTCGGCGACGTGGTGCAAACCGCGCTCGGCGCGGTGCGCGGCACGACAGCCGCACCGGGCGTACGGGTGTACAAAGGTATGCCGTTCGCCGCCGCCCCGATTGGCGCGCTGCGATTCCGCGAAGCCCAACCGGCGCAACCGTGGAGCGGGGTGCTCGACGGCACCAAGTGGGGCAATACCTGCGTCCAGCCCAAGGCGCCGACCCGTGCGATCGGCGTCAACCAGGCGACCGACATGCCGGATTCGCCGCCGATGAGCGAGGACTGCCTCAACCTCAACGTGTGGACCCCGGCGGGCTACGCCGGTGAGAAGCTGCCGGTGATGGTGTGGTTCTATGGCGGCGCCTACAACGAAGGCGGCGGCTCGATGCCGTTTGCCGATGGCACGCGCCTTGCCGAAAAGGGCGTCATCGTGGTGTCGATGAACTACCGCGTCGGCCCTTACGGCTTCCTGTCCTATCCGGGCCTGACCGAAGCTTCGCCGCACCGTGCCTCGGGCAACCAGGCGCTGTCGGACGCGATCGCCTCACTGCAGTGGGTCAAAGCCAATATCGCCGCGTTTGGTGGCGATCCGGGCAACGTGACGATCTTCGGCCAGTCGGCGGGCGCCTGCATCACCGCCGCGCTGACCGGTTCGCCGGTCGCCGCCGGGCTGTTCCAGCGCTCGATCTCGCAAAGCGGCGCTTGGGCCGGGCTGACCGCCACCAAGATGCAGGAGCGCACCGCGCTCGAAGCGCGCTCGGTCACCGCGCTCGAGGCCGCGGGCATCCACAATCTGGCCGAATTGCAAGCCGCCGCGCCCGAGAAGCTCGCCACGATCCGCAACCAGGGGATCATCATCGACGGCTGGATCGTGCCTGAAGACATGTCGAAGACTTTCGCCGAAGGGCGTCAGAACAAAGTCGACGTGCTCTTAGGCTCGAACGCCAACGAAGGCGGCAGCTTTGGCGGGCCGGGCCAGAACGTCACCGCCGAAAGCTGGCGCAGCGGCGCGGCGCAGCGCTGGCGCGATCTCGCCGAGACCGGCCTCACCGCCTATCCGGCCGCGACCGACGCCGAGGCCAAGATCGCCTCCACCCGCCCGTTCACTGACGGCATCGCCTGGTTCATGCACCTGTTCGCCGATCAGCAGGCCAAGATCGGCAAGGCGGCCTGGCTCTATCAGTTCGCCCGCACCCCGGCGTCCGAAGCGGGCAAGACCAACGGCGGGCCGAGCCACGCGGCCGAACTCGCCTATATGTTCAACAACCTCGAAAAGCCGCGCGAAGTGCCGGACAATTCGGTCCCCGCTGTGGTGAGCCGCAGTGCGCCCGACATTGCGCTCGCCAATCTGATGGCATCGTACTGGACCAACTTTGCGCGCACCGGCAACCCGAATGGTCCAGGGCTGCCGATGTGGCCGCAGGCCAACCAGATGCGCCGCAACCAGGCGATGATCCTCGATGTCAACGCTGCGCCGGGGGATACGATGACGCCGGCGCAAGTGGCGCTGTACGACGCGCTATTCCAGCGCGACATTGCGGGTCCGGCGGGTATAACCAACTGGAAGTAATCCAGCCGGGAGGAAATTAGGATGGCGCTGTCAATCAACCGGCGGCGCTGGCCGCTGCTCCTCGGGTTGTCCGCGGCCGGGCTCGGCGGCGCGGCGCTGGCGCAAGGCGGCGGCAGTTTCGCGGCGCAAGTCGAGGCGGGGCGCACCGCCTATGCCGAAAATTGCGCCGCTTGCCATGGCGCGGACCTCACCAACGGACAATTCGCCCCGGCGCTGAAAGGACCCGCGTTCCTCGCTCGGTGGGGCGGCGGCACGATCGAAAACCTGTTCGAATACGTCCACAGCTCGATGCCGCCGGTCAACCCGGGCGGACTGCCCGATGCGACTTACGCGGCCATCGCCGCGTTCCTGGTGCACGAAAACGGCGGCACGCCGGGCGCGGCGGTCAATGCTGCGCAGCTTGGGCAAGTCACGTTGCCGGCAGCCCCCGCCCAAGCCCAGCGCCAGGGCGCGGTCGGCGGGCTCAGCACCCGCGTCACCCCGCTGCCGCCCGGCCCGGCGATCCCCGACCGCTTCGCCGGCTATACCCCGGTTACGGCCGCCGAGCTGGCCGATCCCGCGCCCGAGGACTGGCCCGCCTGGCGTCGCAGCCACCGCGGCCTCGGCTTTTCGCCGCTGGCCCAGATCGACACCGGGAACGTCGCCCAGTTGCGCGTGGCGTGGGCGCAAGCGCTGCCAGCCGGGGTCAACATGAACGAGCCGCTGGTGCGCGACGGGGTGCTCTACGTGTTCGGCTATGGCGACCAGGTGTTCGCGTTCGATGCCGCCAATGGCCGGCAGTTGTGGCGCTACCAGCGCCGTGTAGCGCAAGGAACGCAACTCAATTCGCGCAAGACCATCGCGCTGTGGGGCGACAAGCTCTTCGCCGCCACTTCGGACAATCACATGGTCGCGCTCGACACGCGCACCGGGCGCCCGGTGTGGGACGTGGTGCTGACCGATCGGCCCGGCATGCGCATTCCCGGCGGACCGCTGGCGGCTGACGGCGTGATCATGCAGGGCTTTGCCAACAACGGGCCCGGCGGCGGGCTGATCGTCGCGGTTGATGCCGAAACCGGCGCCAAACTGTGGGAGTTCACCACCGTCGCGATGCCCGGCACGCCCGGCGGCGAGACCTGGAACGGACAGCCGGGGACGGAGCGCAAGGGCGGATCAGTGTGGACCTCGGGAAGCTATGACCCGGTCACGCACTTGGCGCTGTGGGGCGTCGGCAATACCTACGATACCGCGCCGCTGCGCGACTTGCAGCAGGGCCAGAACAACGACGCGCTGTTCACCGAAACGACACTGGCGTTCGAACCGCGCACCGGGCGGTTGGTTTGGTACTTCCAGCACAACAACAACGACCAGTTCGACCTCGACTGGGTGTTCGACCGGGTAGTCGGCACGCTCGACGGGCGACGGGTGGTGATCACCGGTGGCAAAAGCGGCATTTTCGACGCCATCGACGCAGCGACCGGGCGCTACGTCAAATCGGTCGACATGGGCATCCAGGACTACATCGACCGGATCGATCCGGTCACCGGCGCCAAGCATGTGCGCGACGGCATGAACACGCCGGGCCGCGACCGACCGGCGCAATTCATGTGCCCGCACGGCGGCGGCGGCCGCAACTGGAGCCCGACCAGCTATATCGAGGCGACGCAGATGCTCTACGTCAATGCCCGCGACGTGTGCACCGACCTGACCCCGGCGGCGACCGGCGGCCTCCTCACCACCGGCGTCAACGCCGTCTACGCCGCGCCACGTGACGGGGACGGCAACTATGGCGTGCTGCAGGCGATCGACATGCGGACCGGCCAAGTGAGATGGGAAACCCGCCACCGCCAGACACCGGACATGGGCGTGCTGACCACCGCCGGCGGAGTGCTGTTCACCGGCTGGATGGACCGCCAGTTCATCGCCTACGACCTCGCCACCGGCCGCGAGCTGTGGCGCACCGGCGTTACCGGCGTGCCGAACGCGTCAGCGATCACCTATTCGGTCGACGGCAAGCAGTACGTCGCGATGGTCACCGGCGCAGGCAACCCACTGTCCTCTGGCATTCCCGACGTGATCCCGGAGACGCAGATGCCAAGCGTCAACAGCTCGGCTGTCTACGTGTTCGCGCTGCCGGAGTAGCTCTGCCCAGTCCCGCCAGGGAAGAAACTGTTTCGCGCGGAGGGCGCAGAGAAAAAGAGCGCGCAGAGATGTTGTGCTGTCTCTGCGGTCTCCTTTCCTCTGCGATCTTTGCGCGAAACCCTTGTTCTTCCTCCGCTTCGCGCAACACTGCGCTCAGTAGAAAATACCGAGCGTGAAGCCGATCGCGCGGCCGAAGAACAGCACCGCCAGCCAGAACACCAGCGACAGCCCACCGGCGACCTTGGCCGCCGTCGGCACCGAGGGATCGAGATCCCAGTGCTCGACCGTGCGGTAAGTGAAGAAGTGGAAGTACATCATGTTGATGCCCGCCAGCGCCAGCATCACCATCTTCCACAGGAAGTAGGGATTGACGACGTAGCTGGTCGCCTTGCTGACGAACAACAGGCCGCCGGTCAGTGCCGCCATCGCGAACGCGCCCCATACCCACGGCAGCGTGTCCTTGCTGAGCTTGGTCACGGCGAGGCCGCGCGAATGGACGCCGATCAGCCGCAGGTCGACGATCATGATCATGCCGAGCACGGTGACCAGCGCCATCACGTGCAGCGTTTCGATGGTCGGGAACATCCAGGTCGATTCGGCAATGGTGATGCCGAGGTTCGAATACTCGATCGATTCCCAGATATTGGTCGGTTCAGGATACAGCGACATCGGGCGAACTCCTCAAACCGGCGCGTAGGCGATGAACCGCCCGCAATACATGATGGCCATCCACAGCAGCACCAGGAAGGCGGCGGTGGCCTTGTCGGTGCCGACGATCTCGCGCCCGCCGGCGACATGCTTGAGCACGCCGCGGTGGAACCAGATGGAGATGAGGATGCCGAACACCACCAAGCCCATCTTGATCCAGAAGAACGGATTGATCAGCTCGCGCACCGGTTCGCCGATGATCATGCCGATGCCTGACAGGATCAGCGCCGCCAGCGCCCACCACAGCACACGGATATAGCGGTTGGCGGTATCGGCCATCGAGCTCGACCCAGCGATGTTGAACATCCGCGCGTTGATCATCAGGATCGAGGCGAACGACGCGGCGATCGAAATGATGTGGATGCACTGGATGATCGGGATCGCCCAGAAATGGGTGACGATGAACATGCTGGCGCTGGTGTCCGAAATCCACAGCGCCAGTTCGACCAGCTGCGTGGTGCGCAGCCATTCGGTAAAGCTGAACAACAAATCGCCCATGGCTGAGCCTTCCCCTGGTTCGGCCTGTTCCGGTCGGGCCCGTGCCCGCGCCGCTCGGCCTTCCTACCTTTGCACCGCGATCGGCCAGCCTGCCGAGTAAATTACGGTAACCACCAGGGTTACACGCGGTTACAGGCTGAGGCCAGCCGGCCGCATGCCCATCCGCTAGCGGCACAGATCACACAAGCCAAGCCCTCACGACGCCTATAGATTGACAAAGTCCGGGCCTGATACATCCGTCCGGCAATTTTCGCAGCGCGAAGCCCGATCGTCCTCGCGAACGCGATACAAAATATGACAAAACGGTGCGTTCGATTACCCCGCAGGGCATTGTCAAAGCACCTGGTCGACCGTAGGGACAGAATCAACGAGCGGCGCCGGCCCATGAGGCTTACAGGCGCCCGACACGGGGAAGGACAACCGATGCGCGTGGGCCCAGGGTTGACGCTTGCGACCATGTTGCTGGCCAGCGCCGCCACCGCGCAGCAGACCATCCCCGATGGCGATTGGCGCGCCATCAACCGCGACGCCGCCGCGACCCGCTATTCCCCGCTCGCCGACATCAACCGCGCCAACGTCAACCAGCTGCAACCGGCGTGGGAATATGCCTTTCGCGCCAACAACACCGCGGTGCCGCTGGTGGTGGACGGGACGATGTACCTGCCTGCCGGCAACCGGGTGATCGCGCTCGACGCCGATACCGGCGCGGAAAAGTGGGTTTACACCATTCCGCCGGGTCCGCCCGCGCGTGGCACGTCGGCCGGCGCCGCCGGGCAGCCGCGCAACGCCTCGGGCCGCGGGGTCAGCTACTGGCCGGGCGATGCCGCCACGTCGGCGCGGCTGATCGTGATGGTCGGTTCGGCCATGCTCGCGCTCGACGCGGCCACAGGCACGCCTTCGGCAGGGTTCGGCACCGACGGCTTCATCGACGTCGGAATTTCATACGGCGGCACCCCGACCATTGCCGAAGACGTGGCGATCATCGGCGCGGCGACGCTTGAAAACCAACCGGGCGACCCCGGCAACACCCGCGCCTATGACGTGCGCACCGGGCGCAAGCTGTGGGAATTCAGTTCGGTCGCGCAGCCCGGCACCCCGGGCAACGAGACCTGGGGATCGAACGGCTGGATCGGCCGCTCGGGCACCAACATGTGGGGCTTCGGCGCGCCGGTAGACCTCCAGCGGGGCATCGTCATCGTCGCGCTCGGCTCGCCCGCCCCCAATTACTGGGGTGGCGAACGGCCGGGCGCCAACCTGTTCGGCAACTCGCTGGTCGCGCTCGATTACAAGACCGGTCAATACCGCTGGCATTTCCAGACCGTGCATCACGACATCTGGGACGTCGACCAGTCGTTCGCCGGCCCGCTGCTCGAAGTTGGCCAGGGCGCCAACCGCCGCCCGGTGATCGCCACTTCGAACAAGACCAGCCTGTTCTTCGTGATCGACCGCGAAACCGGTGCACCCTATCTGCCGGTCGAGGAACGCCCGGTTCCCGCCGGTGACGTGCCGGGCGAATACTACGCTCCAACGCAGCCCATTCCGGTCAATACCCCGCCGCTCAGCCGCGTCAGCCTGACTTATGACGACATCGTCGATGCCGAAGACACCACGCCCGAACATGCCGCGGCCTGCCGGACGATGTGGGACAAGGCCGGCGGCTATCTCAACTTCGGGCTCTACACGCCGTTCTTCCACCACCAGGCCGGCACGCCGCCGCGCTCGACAATTCAGCTCCCGGGCGGAACCGGGGGCGTGAACTGGGGCGGCGCGGCCGCTGATCCGACGACCGGCCTCGTCTACCTCAACGCGCAGGACACCTCGCTAGTCGGCTGGGTGGAGCGCAAGGGCTCGACCGAAAGCTACAGCTTCGACGCCAACAGCTCGGATCAACCGTACGATCGCGCCAGCGTCGACGGCAAAGGGCCGTTCTTCTCGTTCAGCGCCCCGATTTCTGGGCAATACGATGCGCAAGGCCGTCCGCAGGGCCCGCAGGCGCCGTGCTACAAGCCGCCGTGGGGCGAACTGGTGGCGGTCGATGCCAACAACGGCGCGATCAAGTGGTCGGTCCCGCTCGGCCTCATGGAGGCGCTGCCTGCAGGCCATCAGCTGGTCGGCAATTCGGGCAGCGCCGGACCGACCGTGACCGGGGGCGGGCTGGTGTTCGTCGGCGCGACCAACGATCGCCGCTTTCGCGCGTTCGATTCGGCCACCGGCCAGCAGTTGTGGGAAGCGCAACTGCGCGGCAACGCCAACGCCAATCCGATGAGCTACCGCGGGCGCAGCGGAAAACAGTATGTCGCCATCAATGCCGGTGGCACAATCGTCACCTATTCGCTATCCCGCTAGGGATACCCAAACAGGAGAGGTTTTAGGGGCATGAAGAGACTTTCCGTTCTGGCGGCCACTGCGGCGGCTTTCGTCATGGCCGGCACGGCCTTTACCCCCGCCATCGCGCAACAGGCCCAGCCGGCAGCGATCGACGGCAAGCCCAATCTCAACGGCGTGTGGCAGGCGATGAACACCGCCAACTGGAACCTCGAGCCGCATTCGGCCGGCCCCAACCCGGTGGCCGATCGGCTGGTCGGCGCGACCGGCGCGATTCCGGCCGGTCTCGGCGTGGTTGAAGGCGGCGCGATCCCCTACAAGCCCGAAGCGCTCGAACGGCTTACCGCGCATCGCCAGCACCTGATCAACTACGATCCGGAAGCCGCCTGCTATCTGCCTGGCATCCCGCGCGCCACTTACATGCCCTATCCGTTCCAGATCGTGCAGGGCGGCAACGACGACATCCTGATGGTGTACGAATACGCCAACGCCAACCGCGTGATCGAAATGCGCGATGTGGAAATCCCGCCGATCGATACCTGGATGGGCACGTCGTACGGCCGCTGGGAAGGCAACACACTGGTCGTCACCACGCTGTCGCAGGGTCCGGGCGAAGTGAAGCTGCCCGGCGGGGTGATGGAGCCCAACGGCGTCACCTGGCTTGACCGCGCCGGCAACTACCTGTCGCCCACAGCCTCGGTCGTCGAACGCTTCACCAAGATCGACGATACCCACATCATGTATAGCGCGACGATCGAGGACCCCGAGCTCTACACCCGCCCGTGGACCATCTCGATGCCGCTCTACAAGCACGTCGAGCCGAACGCGCAGCTGATGGAGTTCCGTTGCGTCCCGTTCAGCGAGATGTTGCTATACGGTGACCTCCTCGAAGAAGGCGGCGCCGCACCTGCCCCCGCACCCGCAGCGGATTCCGGCGAGCGCGGATGACCTGAAAGAACCTGCAAGACGTGATGTTTGAAGGAGTTGAAGCCATGCAAATCAAGAAATTGACCGTCGCCGCGATCGGTGCGGTGCTGGCTGTCGGCGCTGCCGGCACGGCCATCGCCCACCACTCGTTCGCGACCGAGTTCGATCGCAACAAGCCGATCCGGCTCGAAGGCAAGGTCGCCAAGTTCGAGTGGGTGAACCCGCATTCGTGGATTCACATCGACGCCAACGTCAACGGCCGCGTCCAGCGCTGGCGCGTTGAAGGCGGCGCGCCGAGCGCGCTGCTGCGCCGCGGCTGGAACAGAAACTCGTTGCCGGCTGGCACCGAAATCATCGTCGACGCATTCCGCGCCCGCGATGGCGATACTCGCGCTTCGGCGGCGGAAATCCGCTTCCCGAACGGGCGTGAACTGTCGCTCGGCAACCCGACCACCGAAGCGGTCGCCGCGGCCGCCCGGCGCGCCGGCAACTGACGTCAATCGCTCGCCCGCAAGGGCAGCCGCAACAAGGGCCCGCGACCGGCATGGTCGCGGGCCTTTTTGCGCGCCGGAACATTCCTTTGAGCCGTTCGTTCAGGGGGCTCGGATCGGCTATCGGGTGCGGGGATCAATGCAAGGTGCGACCAGCGCGGGGTTGAAGGCCCTGCTCGTCGAAGACGAAATTCTGGTGCGCGAAGTCGCCTGGGAAGATCTGACCGAATGCGGCTTCACCGTCGCGGCGGCAAGCGACGGGGACGAAGCGCTCGGTATCCTGGCCGGGGCCGCCGATTTCGACTTGCTGTTCACCGACATCCGCATGCCGGGAGAGACCGACGGGTGGAGCCTCGCGCGCGAGGCGAAGCAGCGCATCCCGGGATTGAAGGTCATTTTCGCCACCGGACTGGGTGATGCCGGGACCGATTTGCCGGCCGATGAATGCATGGTGCGCAAGCCCTACAACCTCAACGATCTGCGCATCGCGCTCGATACGCTGGGTTTTGCCCCCGCCGCCTGAGTCGCTCCGCATACCCTGAATCTGCGTTAACCAGACTTCGCCACCTGGCTTTGGGAGGTTTCCCCATAGCCAGGCAGCATGACCTGGAGCCGATTCCACGTCCGCGCTCTCTCACCGCTTCTGCTGGCGGCGGCCGCGCTGACGCCTGCCCCGGCACTGGCGTTCGATCTCGGCCTCAACAAAGGACTGGCCGCGCTTGCGCCGGCCGCGATCGGTTCCACCAGCTGTAGCTTCGATGGGCCGGCGGCCGCGGCCGCCTCCCCCGATCTCGCTGCGGCCAAATCGAGCGCTATCCTCGGCGGCGCGCCCAGCGCGCTCGACGCCATTCGGCTGGCTCAAGAATCGCAAGCCGCGGCCTATGAAGCGCCTGCGGGCGAAGCCGTGGCCGCAGGACAGATCGATCTGGCGCTGCTCGCTCCGGCGCTCGGCGGCGCGCGTCCCGATACGATGGCCTGCCGGCTGGCGACGGTGCAGCCGGACGTTAACGGTGACGACCCCGAGAACTTTCTTGCCAGCAAGCGGCTGCGCATCGGCCACACCGCATTCGATCGCGACTGGCGCCGGGTCAGCGCCGACCGCATCAGCGGCGGCCGCGCTGCCGCGCTGCTCGGCACCACCAGCGGCGATACCATGGCCACGCTGGCCACAGTCAATCGCTGGGTCAATCGGACGATCGGCTATGTCGATGACAGCGCGTTGTTCGGGCGGCGGGACTTCTGGGCCGGTGCCGAACGCACGCTCGCGCTCGGCCGCGGCGATTGCGAGGACATCGCCCTGACCAAGCTCGAATTGCTTGCCGCCGCCGGGATCCCGCGCGACGACATGATCCTGACCATCGCCCGCGATCTGGCGCGCAACGCCGATCACGCGGTGCTGATCGTGCGGCTGGGCGGGCGCTATCACCTGCTCGACAACGCCAGCGACGAGGTGTTCGACGCCGCGGCGAGTCACGATTATCGTCCGGTGCTCAGCTTCGGCAGCCAGGAGACGTGGCTGCACGGTTACTGAGCGTCAGCGCTCGGTCAGCGCGTTGCCGAAAGCCTTTTCGATCGGCTTGAGCAGGTATTGCAGCACGCTGCGCCGGCCGGTGATGATTTCGACATCGCAGATCATTCCCGGCACGATCGGCAGCCGTTGCCCGCCGCGCATGATGTACGACCGGTCCGTCTCGATCAGCACGGTGTAATAGGCCTGGCGCTCGACCTCGTCGAACACGCTGTCGGCGCTGACCTGCTGCACGCGCCCACTCAGCCCGCCGAAGATCGAGAAATCGTAGGCCGTGACTTTCACATTGGCGCGGTCGCCGATCTTGATGAAAGCAATGTCCTTGGGCGCAACGCGCGCTTCCACCAGCAGCTTGTCGCCGATCGGCACGATCTGCATGATCTTCTGCCCTGCGTTGACGAACCCGCCGACGGTGGTGATCTGCACGTCGTTGACGATGCCGGCGGCCGGCGCGCGCAGCTCGTTGCGCTGCTGGCGGGCCTGAGCGCCGCGAATGGTCTGTTCGTTGACCGCCATGCGGGTGCTGATCTCGCTGCGTTCGTTGAGCGCTTGTTGGCGGAATTCGGAGCGTGCCGCCGAAAGATCGGCCTGCGCTTCGCTGATGCTGGCCGAGGCGCGCGCGGAGGCCTGGCGCGCGGCCGACAGGCGGCCTTGCGTATCGACCACCTCGCGCTGCGCGGTCAGCAGCTCGGTTCGCGGGACCACACCCTGGCGCGCCAGCGGTTCGATCATCGACACCTGCTCGCGCGCCAACCGCAGGCTGTCCTCGAGTGCGGATGCGGTGGCGTTGGCTTCCTGCAGATCGCGCCGCCGCTGTTCGACCGCCGCGCCAAGCGCCGTCTGGCGTGAGCGGGCCGTGGCAACGCGCGCCTGCTGCAGCTGCTGCTCGTCCGCGCACACGCTGCCTTCGGCGCAAGCCTCGCTCGAACCGACGCCGGCATCTTCACCCAATGCCTGTGCGCGCACCGCGAGCCGTTGGTTCTCGGTCTCGAGCTGGCCGAGCTCGGACGAAGACTGGGCATCGTCGAGACGCACCAGCAACTGGCCGCGCCGCACGGTCTGCCCCCCGCGCACAAGGATCTCGGCGATCGTCGCCGGTTCGGACGGTTGCACCAGTTGCGCCTTGCTCGACGGGATCACGCGGCCGGTTCCGCGGGTGATCTCGTCGACCGGGGCGAAGAACGCCCAGAGCAGGAGGACGGCCATGCCGACTGCCGAGACGGCGATCAGCCGGCGGCTGGAATCCCAGCTGTTGAAGCGATCGAGCGATTTCATCGTCAGCGCTCCGCGTTCGCCTCGGGATGCGGCTCGCCGGCGATCTCGGCGGCAGTGCCCGCCTGGCCGGAAATCGCCGCGCTGTACCCGGCGCTCAATTGCTGCGGATCGGGGATCGACAGCGTCCAGCCGCGCGTGGTGTCGAGCCGCCCGCCGACATCGGCGTCGGCATGGCGATCCTTGACATCGGCAACCACGGTCAGACCCGGGACAAGCGTCTCTTCGACCGGCACCAGCGCCTCTTCAGCCTCGAGCGCGCGGCGCAACCGGTTCATGTCGAGCGTGGGAATGGCTTCGACCCCACCCCAGCGATCGCCGAACACCGCCGCGTTGCCGACCGATCCGGGCAGCCGATAGAAGATGTGCGCGCCGATCTTGGTGATCTTGCCGAGCGTAAAGGCCCAGCGCGGCAAAACGTAATCGGCGTGGTAATTGGTCGCCGAGCCGACTTCCTCCATCACGCTTCCGGCGAGCGCCGCTTCGGCGACCTGGCGTGATTGCGCCCACTGGCGCGCCGCGGGGGCGCGCAACAGCGAGCCGTCGCAAGTGAAGCTGAACTGACACACCCGGGCGTTGGCGCCTTCATACACCACGCCGCACACCGAATTGGGATAGGCCGGGTGCTTGAGCCGGTTGAGCACGACTTGCGCCACCGCCCGCTTGCCCGAAACCGGCTCGTTCGCGGCCTCGTAGTAGATCGCCTGCGTCATGCATTTGAGCGCGGTGGCATATTGCGCCGATTGGGCGGAGATCGCGCTGAAACCGGCCATCTGCGCCAGCGCGCCGCCGGAGAGCGGGATCAGCGCGTTACGCTGCTGCGCGCCGGCGCCGGACACGACCAGCGCCTGGTGCGTGCCGGTCGACATGGTCGGCAGCGCCATCCGGATCGTCGGATTGAGCTTGAACCGCGTTGCCGCCGCGGCCGGGGCGCGCCAGGTCGACGCGGCGAGCAGCGAAATGATCAGCATCGCGACGAACGCGATCGCGGCCGGGCGCCGGGCCGAGACAGGAAGACGTGCAGTCATTGGCCCACGCTCCCGCCGGCACCCGAGGCGGCAAGGACCTCACGGATCGGCCCATCGGCGACTACCCGCCCCTTGTCGAGGACGATCAGCCGAGTGCACACCGCGAACAGCGCAGGGCGATGCGTGGCAATCAGCAGCGTCTGACGCGGGTCGAGCGCCTGCGACAGCCGTTCCACGAAAACCTTTTCGGTCTGGCTATCCATGGCGCCGGTCGGTTCGTCGAGGAACAATAGCTCGCTCGGCGAAACCAGCGCGCGGGTCAGCGCCAGGAACGCGCGCTGGCCGCCCGAAAGGCTGCGCCCGCCTTCGCCCACCGCGCGGTCGAACCCGCCCGCCTCGCGCGACAGGAACTGGTCGGCACCGGTGGCCCGCATCGCATCGATCAGCCGGTCGTCGCTGACCTGGTGGCGGCCGAGCGCGAGATTGTCCTTCACGCTGCCGGTAAACAGCGCCGCGTCCTGGCCGACGAAGCGCAGCGCTTCGCGCAGTTGCTGCGGACGATACTGGCGGCTGTCGATCCCGCCGACCACAACCTGGCCTTCGCTCGGTGCGTATAGGCCGCAGATGACCCGGCCGAGCGTGCTCTTGCCCGAAGCGACGCGGCCGACGATGGCAACTCGCTCACCCGGCTCGATCTTCAGGTTGACGCCGGTCAGCGCCGAGGCATCGGCATCGGGGTACTTGAAACCGAGATTTTCGAGCTGCAGTGTCGGCGCGATAATCCGCGACGGGGCCAGCGTGCTGCCCGACTTGCGCTCATCGCCGCCGGTAAAGAGCCGCTCGATGCTGTCGAGCGTGGTCTGCGCCTGGCGGCCGCGGGTCAAGAGGAAGGCGATCTGTCCGGCCGGCGCCAGCGAGCGCGAGGCGAGCATCACGATTGCGATGATCGCCCCCATGGTTATCTGGCCGGCGGCGAACAGGTAATAGCCGCCGATCACCAGCGCGATCGACGAGACCTGCTGGCAGACCTGCGCCAGCCCCACAGCCAGCGAAGAAATATTGCGCAGCCGGGCCTGCGAATGGCTGCCGATTTCGGCCAGGCGAGACCAGCGGCTGATCATCACGCCTTCGCCGGCCATGCTCTTCAGGGTTTCCATGCCGGCTAGCGATTCGACCAGCACGGTCTGCTGCAGCCCGTGATCGGCCTGTGCGTCCTGCGCCGCGGCGACCACTTGGCGTTGGAGGTAGAAGCCCGCCGCCGCCATCACCGTCATGATCGCCACCGGCACCAGCGCCAGCCACCCGGCGATAATCGCGATCACGCCGACGAACACCACCAGGAACAACAGGTCGACGATCAACACCACCGTGGTCGCGGCGTAAAACTCGCGCACCGTGGCATATTCCGACACCCGCGCCGCCAGCGCCCCGGTATGACCGCGACGTTCGTCGAGCGGGGTAGCCAGCAGGCGGCCGAAGATCTTCTGCGACAACCGCAGGTCGAGCCGCTGCGAAATGTCGTCGACCACCGCGGTGCGCGCGCGGCGCAGCGCGAATTCGAGCGTGAAGGCCAGCAGCACGCCTATTGCCAGCACCCACAGTGTTGCCCCGGCCCGATTGGGGATCACCCGGTCATAGACGTTCATGCTGAACAGCGGCAGCGCCACCGCCAGCACGTTGATCAGCAGCGAAGCCAGCAGGACGGGCGAAAACGCGTGGCGTTCCTTGCGCAGCTCGCTCCAAAACCAGTGGCCCCGCCCCTTGGCATGCCACGGAGCCTCGCTTTCGCGCAGCTTGTCGGGATCGCCGTAGACCGAAAGGAAGCGTCCGGCGAACTGCCGTGAAAGCTCGCTCGCCGGTTCCCATGCCTCGGCCGCCGTATGCGCGCGCCATACCAGGAAGTCACCGTCACGCGCTTCGAGCACCACCGCAAAGTCGCCGCCTGCCAGCTCGACCAACGCCGGATAGGGCGCGCCGTTGCGAGGAAGCCGCCGCACGGCGAGCGGGTCGAAGTTGAGGCCGGCGAGTTCGAGCGCCGCGCCGGCCTGGTGGCCGGGCAGCCGTCCGCTGGCATCGCGCGGCAGCTGCTCGAGCGTGACGCGCGCAAACGCCGGGGCGAAGCGCCTGGCCAACTCGGCCACGCACTCGACCAGCGGATCGATCAAGCGACCTTCGATGCGCTCATCAACTTTCGACACAATACCAACTCACTCACCGTCCAGAGGGCCTGCCCCTCTACGGATAGACCCGCCGTTGCAACTCCGCCGGGGTGGGTGGCCCAAAATTGAACTCTTCGCGTTCTGTTTCTCCCGCCCCGTGACCGGGCGCGATGTTGAGCGCGCTGAGGAAATCGTTGGTGGAAGCAAGCACCTGATATTGCGCGAACAGTTGCGAGAATCGAGCCGTTTCGAGGCGCACTTGCGTGCTGTAGCGGGTGTTCTGCGCATCGAGCACGTCGAGCAGCGAGCGGCGGCCGACGTTGAACTGGCTGCGATAGGATAGCAGCAAATCGTCGCTAACCTGGCTCTGCCGGGTCAGTGCGGTGACCACGGTGCCCTGTGTCTGCAACGTCGACCAGGCCACGCGCACGTCTTCTTCGGCTTCGCGCTGCAACTGGTGCAGGCGATAACGCGCCTGGCTCGCCCGGTGGATCATTTCCTGCAGCTTGGCGCGATTGATCCCGCCGTCGAACAGGTTCCAGCGCATCACCACCCGCGCCTGCATGTCGTTGGTGTTGCCGCGGAAGCCGTCGATGTCTTCGCCAACGCGGCCGATCGCTTCGACGCCGATGGTCGGATAGAGGTCGCCTTCCGCCGAATCCGCCGCGGCATTGGCCGCATCGACATCGGCGATCGCTTCGCGGACCAGCGGATGTTCGGTGCGCGCCTGACCGATCGCGTCCTCGACATTGGGCGCCATGGCCGAGGCCAGGTTCGGCGGCACGCTGACCGATGCGATGTCGAGCCCGGCCAAGCGGCGCAACGAAATCACCGCTTCGTTCAGGTCCTGCTGGGCATCGGCTTCGCGCACCAGCGCAGCCTGCAGGCGTTCTTCGGCCTGTTGCTGGTCGGCCACGCTGATCGAGCCCTGATCGACCCCCTGCCCGAGATCGCGCACCATGGTTTGGTG
This sequence comes from Erythrobacteraceae bacterium, assembly GCA_031411075.1. Classification (GTDB taxonomy): domain Bacteria; phylum Pseudomonadota; class Alphaproteobacteria; order Sphingomonadales; family Sphingomonadaceae; genus Croceibacterium_A. The sequence goes on along the minus strand of JANOAH010000099.1, from coordinate 9,078 downwards.
AAATGCGGTGTTGTCGCGCGAGGCGGCCAGCACGCGTTGCTGCAGCAGCACGTCGAGGTATTGCCGCGCGATCTGCAGCGCGACGAATTCGGACCGTTCGACTACGCGCATCGAGGCGCCGTCGACTCGCGACGCCTGGCGCAGCAGCTCACCGCGGCGGCGGCCGAAATCGAGCACGGTCCATTCGCCGCGCAGCTGCGCTTCGAGCGGATAGAGTTCCTCGTCCGAAATGCCGAGCGTGCGGCGGGTGTTGTTTTCGAGCCGGCGGATGCCGGCCGAGGCTTCGAAATCGACCCGTGGCAGATACAGGCCCTGCGCCTGGCGGCGCTCAAACTCGATCGCCTCCTTGTTGAACTGGGCCTGCAGGATCTCCGGGTTGGACTGCATCGCCACCAAAATGGCTTCCTGCATCGATACCGTGCCGGCCTGGTTCTGAGCGAGGCCAGGCGAGGCGGTGGCCAGGGCGACAGATGCCGTGGCGAGGAGCGTGAACTTGCGCATTGAAACCCCCATGTTCCTTACCTGACCGTGATTTCGACGCGGCGGTTCTGCAGTTCGCGGACGCCATCGTCGGTGGGAACGCGCGGCTGTTCTTCGCCGCGGGCTACCGTAGTGATCGACCCTTGTGGAAGGCCCATCGAAGTCATCAGCGCGGCCACTGCGTCAGCACGGCGCTGCGACAGACCGATGTTGTATTCGTTGGTCCCGGAACGATCGGCGTGGCCTGTCACGGTGAACGTGCGCCAGTTACAAGCCGCGGCGTTGCGCGATACAAACTCGACCGTCTGCCGCGCGTCGGCGGGCACTTCGGCCGAATCCCAATCGAAGAACACCATCCCCGGGTTCTGCGCCGGGCAGCTTGCCTGCGGCGGCGGTGGGGGGGGCGGCGGCGGTGCTGGTGGAGGCGGCAGTCGGTTCATCATCTCGGCGGCCATGGCGCACTTGCCGATGGAATTCTCGTCGCGGTTGCCGGCCTTGAGATAGCCGAGCGCAATCGCACACTGCACTTTGGCTTCCGAAGCCCAGGTATAACGCGGGTTGTCGGCCCTGACGATCGCCTGATCCATGGTCAGCGCCAGCGCCGCGTCATAGCGTTGCTGAAGCTCCGAGCGGAGCTGACTACCGTCCAGTCCCGCCAGCCCCTGCCCGTCCTGGCCCCAGGCCACGCCGGGCATGGCGACCAGGCAGGTCACCAAGAGCGATACTCCTAACCGGTTGCGCATTGGTATTCCCCTGTTTTGATTATCCTTGTGCCGCGGCGAGCAGTTGTGCGGCATCGTCAATAGCGTCGGGCCCGGCCGTCGCGGCCAGCCCGGCGAAGACACTGGAATCGAGCGCGTCGAGCAATACGGCCGAGCCGATGTCGTTAGCCGGCATTGCGTCGGCCCCACCGGCGAAATGATCGACAATCGCATCGACCGCCTGCTCGTCCGCCAGATCGGCCAGGGCCTCGCGCACGGGCGCCAGGTCCTGAGTGTGCAGCGCGGGAGCGGCATTGACGATGAGCAGCGCGTCCAGCGCCGCCTCACCGTTGCCGGCGCCGAACATCACAGGCGCATCGATGCCGAAATCGGCGACCGCTTCGCTACCGCCGGAGTCCGTAACCTCGGATCCCGCCTCGGCTTCGGCCATTGGCGCCACGGCACTGACTTCGCCGCTGTTCGCATGGGCTGCAACGGCGTCGGTCTGGGCGGTGTCTTCCTCTAGCAAGCTTACCACGTCGCCGGCATTGGTCGCGCCACTGGCATCGATCAAGGTTGACGGGGCGGCATCGGCCCCAGCTACAGCCCGCTCGAGTGGGAGATCAGCCGTGCCCTTGTCGCCACTCGCTGCGGCCGCTTCGGGCATAAGCAGCGCGCCTGCCGCTGCCGTCACCATCGCTGTTTCGGCGGCACGCCGGTCGGTGACAAAAGCAGCATCAGCGAGCGTGGAGGTCACGCCGTTGCGCACGAAGCTGCCTTGGCCGCTGACCAGCACGTCGCCACTTGCGGCGAGATAGTTGTTGCCGTCCGACTTGAGGCCGATCGACGAAATGCCAAGTGCCTCGAGCGAGCTGAACTCGCCCTCGTCGAGCACACCGTCGCCGTCCGCGTCCTGCCATACCCCAAATGACGCAAACGTCGCGTCATTGGCGTCGAGGGCGCCGTCCCCGTTGCTGTCGTGGACCTTGGCGAGACCGGCAAGATCGGTTTCGCCCGCGTCGGTCGCGAAGTTGATCTTGATCGACCCGTCGGCCTGGCGCAGCGCCAACAGCCCGTCGTCCCGACCAACCCACGCCGTCGGCGTCGCGTTGCCATCGAGGTCGTAATCGTGAGAGACCCCGGCACTCAGGCTCTGGAACTCGAGACCATCGCCATCGAGATCGAGCACGATCGGCGGCGCGGCGGGCGACGGACTGATCGAAACGGCCGCCTGCGTATTGCTGTAAAGCACCAGAACCGATGTCGGCGGCGTCGTGAACGTCAGCACTGGAACGAAGACCGTCCCAGCCCCGGTTCCGTCGGCGTCGACATACAGGGTGTTGCCAAACAGCTTTACGGCGGCTGCGGTCTGCGCCCCGGTCGTCGGTCCATTGGCGCCGAGGTAGGTGAACACTGCCGTCAGGTCGACGACATCGTTCTGCGCCGCCGAATAGTCGGTCACATTATCATCGTTTGCGCCGAGCAGGTCAGCCGGGGCGACCATGAACCGATCCGCCCCAAGGCCGCCGGTCAGGCTGTCCTGCCCGCCACCGCCGCTGAGCCGGTCATCCTTGTCGCCGCCGCTGATGATATCGTCCCCGCCAAGACCGACCAGGACGTTCGCGTTGGCGTTGCCGTTGATCGTAGTGCCGGCGGGATCCGCCACAATATTGTCTGCCGTGTTCGGCACGAACGTCAGACTGGTCTGGCTCGCCACCACATCGCCGTCCCTGTCGGTGGCCTCGACCGGCAGCACCAAGGTGAATGGCTGGAACGGCTCGCCGCCGAGCGTGAACGCGCCCAGCGTGAACGGTTGATCGTTGCCGCCCGGCTGGAAGGCTCCGGTCACGAACACTCCGGTGAAATCGGAATTGCTCTGGACAAAGTAGTCCCAGCCTTGCTGCAGCCCGATGATATTCACCGAGCCGTTCGCATTGAAGGTCACCGACGTGCCAGAGCCGCCGGCGCCCGATGTCGTGCGGTCCAGCACCGGGGTGCCCGTTGCGTCAAAAATGACCACGTGCGTGATGTCTGGGCCGGGCACTCCGTTGAGCCGCGTGTCGACGAGGATATCCGCCGTGGTGTTGTTGCCGTTGATGCGGTTGACTTCCTGCTGGAAGCTCTTCGTCCCGAACCACGCCGTGGCGTAAAGGCCGGCCAGTTCCGGATCGGCATTACCCAGGTTGATGTCGCCCGGATCGTTGCTGCCGTCGACGTTGACCGCAAAGTCGATCGTTACCGCCTCGCCATTGGAAATCGAGTTGCCTCCGGACAGGCCGATACGACCGTTGGAAGTGTTGACAGTGCCGCCCGGGGTCGGCGTGTCGACGATGATGTCAACAGCATTGTTGTTGTTGCCCAGGCCGATGGTGAGCGAATCGTTGTTACCGCCGCCCACTGCACCGACGATATCGGTTTCGCTGAACCCCACGCCGTTCCCGACCGGGGCCAGCACCGTCGTGGTGATGGTGTCGCTCGAAGCACTGATTTCCGAGACGAACACGACCGAAGCAGGTGGGCTGGCAGGATTATAAGTCGCGATGTTGAACGCGGGGTCGGTCGACCCGACCAAACGGAAACCGCCGTCGCCGAACAGATAAATCGGATTGCCGCCGGACTTCAGCGGATTGCCATTGGTGTCTAGAGCCGGCGACCCGTTGATAATGTTCCAAACCGCCGACCCAACACCGTCCGTACCGGCCTTACCGGCAAAATTTAGCGCAACCGTTTCGGTCTGGGCGACGGGCGGAGTGCCCTTCGCGTTGAGGATGAAGATCTCATCCGGAATGAAAACGGTCGGACCATCGTCCTGGATCGTGAACACACCCGTCCCCAGCTCGATCGACGCGCTGTCGGCATCGCCGTCCGCGTCGGTCACCGTCTGGGTCAGCCGCAGGTACTCGCCCGCCCCGTTGAGCGTCAGCGTCTCCGGATCGTCGGGGTTGCCCGGCGTGTCGTGCCACACGTTGAGCGCCTGGCTGAACGTCACCGTCCCGAACGTCGCGCTCGTCGCCACGTTGTCGACCGCGATCGTGAAGTAGGTCGCACCGCCAAGGCTGGTCCGCCCGACAATGTCGTTGCCGACCTTGTACAGCAGGATCTCGTCGCCCTGGCCGATCCCGTCGCCATCGGTCGTGCTCGTGTCGCTCGCATCAAGCGCATAAAGCCCCGAGCCGATCCCCGCCGCGCTGATCGACAGCGCGTAGGCCACGCTCCCCGCACCGTCGCTGCCGTAGTCGACCTGGGTCCCCGCCAGCGCCGTGTTGCTGTCGAAGTTGTCGGCAAAGCTCGCCGACACGCTCGCCACACCCGCCGGCAGCGGCGCACCGCTCGGCGTGTCGGTCCCCACCGGACGGCTCTCGTCGAGCACCAGCGTGTCCGCCACCGCGTTGCTCACCACCGCATCGGGACCATCGTCCTCGATCGTGAACACACCCGTCCCAAGATTGATGCCGGCACTGGTGCTGTCACCATCCGCGTCGGTGACCGTCTGGACGATCTTGAGCGCATCGGCGCTCGCTAGAGTCACGGTTTCGGGATCGTCGGCATTGGCCGGATCGTCGTGCCAGATGTTCCTGGCTTGCGTGAACGTCACCACGCCCGTCGCGACATCGACGCTGATGGTGAAGTAGGGCGTTACGCCGACGCTGCCGGTGATGACGCCGGTGATCGCGTCCTGGTTGAGCACGATCTGGATGCCACGGCCGACGGGATCGCCGTCGCCAGCAGTCGTGTCCGCGGCATCGAGCGCGTAGAGCCCGCTGGCGACGTTAGTGCCGGTGAGGACAAGTGCATAGCGCACTCCGCCCGCCGCGGCGCTGCCGCCGAGCGCGCCGTCGGTGCCGAAGTTGGCCGCCGTGAAGTTATCGGAGAAATCGGCGGTGGTTGTCGCCCGCCCCGACGGTGTCGTAAACGTCGGGCCGCGGTCAGTGGTCGCCGCGCTTTCGTCGAGCACGAGCGTGTCTGCCGAACCGACCGTCGTGCTGAGCCGCGGCCCATCGTCCTGGATCGTGAACACGCTCGCGCCGAGGTTGACGAAATCGCTGTCGATATCGCCGTCGCCGTCGGTGACGGTTTGCGTCAGGCGCAAATATTCGCCCTGACCATCGAGCGTTAGCGTCTCCGAATCGTCGGCGTTGGCCTTGTCATCGTGCCAGCTGTTCAGCGCCTGGGTGAAAGTAACCTTGCCGAAGTTGGCGCTGGCCGAGTTGTTGTCGACCGAGATGGTGAAATAGGTCGTCCCCGCCGGGCTGAGCCGGCCGACGATGTCGTTACCGACCTTGTACAGCAGGATCTCGGCCCCTTGACCGATGCCGTCGAGGTCCGCGGTGGTGGTGTCGCTCGGCTGCAGCGCAAAAAAGCCTGAACCGATGCCGTCGGCGCTGAGCGTCAACGCATAGGCAAGGCTGCCGGCGCCATCGGCCCCGTAGATCGAGCCGGCGAAGTTACCGGCGAAGCTGGCCGAAACGGACGCCAGGCCGGTGGGCGCCGGCGCCCCTCCGGGAGTGTCGGTGCCCGCCGCGCTTTCATCGAGCACGAACGCCGGTGCCGATCCCGAGGCAATCGCATTGGGGATGTCATCGGTGACATCGATGGTCACCGAGCCCTGCACGGTATTGCCGTTGGCGTCGGTCGCTACGTAAGAGAAAGTCTCGATGTTGTTGTATTCGTTGGTACCGTTGTTGCCGCCCTGGCTCGGCACCAGGCTGTCGCCATCGACCGCCTTGGTCAGTGTGTAGGTGTAGCTGCCATCGCTGTTGATCTTGAATTGGCCGTAAGTTCCCGCAACGGTCGAACCGCCCCCTACCAACGTATAGGTCGTAGCCCCGGCCACCGCGAGCTGGCCCGAAACTGTTTCGGTTGCCGCGCCCGGGTTGCTGCCGGTCGTGTTGGCACCGGCCAGGTCGTCGTTCAGCGTCCCCGCCCGGTCGTCCGCGGTGGGATCGAGCGCCGCTTCGAACACGTCCTGGTCCTGGTTGTCGGCCCGCAACGTGACGTTGTTGACCGTGATCACCAGCGTGGTCGTCGACAGGTCGCCGTCGCCGTCCTTGATCGTGTAGACGAAGGTGTCTTCTTGGTTGGCGGTGATCTTATTCGGGTCGGATTTGTAGGTGTAGTCGCCGTTCGCTTGCAGCGTGAGGGTACCGTACAGGCCCGTGATTTGCGTCCCGACACCGATCTGGACCGCGGTTGTCGTGTTGCTCGGCAATCCCGCGGCGCGCACGCCGACGACACCGCCGCCGGCGGCATAGCTGTCCGCGCCCGACGTATCGTCGCCGGAATCCGCGAGGTTGGTGGTGCCCGTGCCGTCGAGCACATTGCCGGTGGTCGACGCGCCTTCGGTGACGCTGTCGGTATCGGCGCGTGCGGTCGGGACGTCGTCGATGATGGCAATGACCAGCGTGGTGGAAGCGACATCGTTGTCGCTGTCGGTGACTTGGACGCTGAAGCTGTCCTGCGTCGCATCGCCGCTGGTGTTGTCGGTCAGGGTGTAGCTGTAATTGTAAACGCCGCCGACCAGGGTGACCGTCAAGGTGCCGCTGGCGCCCGTTACGGTGCCGCCGCTGGTGACATCGACGCCGCCGACCACGAGCTTGGCGAGCGTGTCCCCGCCGGTTGTGATGTTGATCGTGCCGGTGGCGGTTTCTTCGTTCGACGCGGCGTTGGAACCCGCGGCCTCGCCCGGCCGCGCCGGTAGCGCCGCTTCGTCGACCGTGGTGTCGCCTTCGACCCGCACGCTGGGGGTCGAATCGCGCAGCAAGGTGATCGTTACTGTCGCGGTCGAACTGTCGCCATCTCCGTCGGTGATCCGGTACTGGAAGGTTACGGTGCCTTCTTCGCCCTTACCGGGAGTGTAGATGAAGCTGCCGTTGTTGTTGTAGGCCAGCGTCCCGGCGCCACTGAGCGTGCCAGGAACCACCGCTACACCGCTGGTCAGGCTGACGCTGTCCGCGCCCGGCGTGTCGTTGGCCATCACATTGACGGTGACCGCGGCGTTCTCGGTGGGCTGCGTGGCGGAATCGTTGCGCGCAGTTGGTACGTCGTCGACGATCGTGATGGTGAACGGCTTAGTGTCCGAATCGCCATCGGTATCGGTGACGGTGACGTTGATCACCTGAGTGGTGGTGTCGCCGGCGGTGTTGTCGGTCAGCGTGAACGTGTAGGTTAGCGTCCCGGCGCCCGGATTGTAGCCGGTGACGGTGAAAGTCCCGGTCGGAGTGGTGATGACCTGACCGACGCCGGTGATGACTGTTCCGTTGATCGCCACCGAAGCCACCCCATCGGGCGCGGCAAAGGTAATAGTGCCGCTGGCGCTTTCGCTCGGCGCAGCAGAGGCCGAGCCTTCGCTTTCGCTGGGCCGGGTCGGCAGGCCGCTCTCGTTGACCGTCGTAGCGGCGCCGCTGGTGGGCACCGACGTGACCACCGCCGGACTGTCGGCGATGGTGATGATAAGCGTCGCGGTGCTGGTGTCGCTGTCGCCGTCGGTCAGCTGATAGCTGAACGTGTCGGTGACCCCGCCGGGGGTGCCGGCGTTGCGGGTGTAAGTGTAATTGCCCCCGGCATCGAAGATGAGCTTGCCGTAGGTTCCGTTTACAGTGGTGCCGGGCGCGGCGAAATTGCCGGCAGTTCCGGCCCGGAAGCCGGTCACGGTCGCGTCGTCGGCGCCCTTGGTGTCGGCTCCGGTCGCACCGCTGGTCGTGCCTGTCCCGGTCACGACATTGCCGGTTTCCGCTGCGTAGCTGCCAGCGGCTACGGTATCGGTGTCATTGCGCGCCGTCGGCACGTCATCGGCGACCGAAATCGTCAGGTTGGCCGTGGCGACGTCGCCATCGGTATCGGTGACCGCGACGACAAACACATCCATCGGGTTTGCATTGGCGTTGGTATTATCCGTCAGTGTGTACGAATAGCCGTAGCTGCCCGGCGCCATGCTGGTGATGGTCAAGACGCCCCTGGGCGTGGTGAAGGTCTGCCCTACAGTGGTGATCGCCACGCCATTGAGCGTGATCGAACGCAATCCATCCAGCGCCTCGAACTGGATCGACCCAACCGTGGTTTCGCTGTTCGACGCCGAATCGGAACCTGCCGGTTCCCCGGGGCGGGCGGGCAGACCCGCCTCGTTTACCGTGGCGGTCGCGGCCTGCGCGCCCGTCGGGTTGTTGGAGGAAATGATGATGGTGGTCGGATCGCGGTCGAGCGGCTGCGGAATGATCTCCTCATCCTGCGGCTCCGGAAAAGACAGCTCGGTGTAGGGTAGCAGATCGCCGAGGCCGTAAGCTGCCTGGATAGGTCCAACCGGGACAGCGAAGTTACCGCCCGAGCTCCGCGCATTACCCGCTGCCGGCTCCGGTTCGTTACCCAGGAGCAACGCGGCAAGGTTGAGCGGCGGGACGGCTACGCCATCGACGACGATCTGCGGGACGATAACTGCACCGTCGACGATAACGTAGCGCGTACCATCGGCGGCCACGACGACCAGGTTGCGGCCGACGACTTCGACATCGTCAAGCGACACGCCTTGCGGCAACACCACCACGCCCTGCGCATTGGGGGTGAGGACTTGCGTTCGCGCGGGATTGGCGGCCGGCAACGGTTCGGCACTGGTCGGCTGCAGATGGGCGCCGTCGAAGTCGCCATCCGCCCTGGTCTCGAAATCCATCGTCGTTCCGCCCCGCATGCGAGGGCCAAGAGACAACCGCGTCTCGAGCAGGATCCGCTAGGCTAGCCGCAGGGGCGCGCAATGCGCCCTACGCCTTGCGGGCGCCGGAATGGCACCCTTCAAATCGGATCCTGCGGCCCTTCTGGCCGCGCCAAACCGAGTGGTTGACGCGGCGAGTCGTTATCGGTTGAGAGAAACAGGATTTGTTGACGGTTGCAAGCTTGTTAACCCTTCGCA
>JANOAH010000098.1:0-6359 GCA_031411075.1 Erythrobacteraceae bacterium | reverse complement strand
CGCTGCGCGATCACTTGGGTTTCGCCAGGAACGTGATCGTCCAGGCGAGCTGCCACGGCACCGACAATGCCGCCACGCTCGACGCCATCGCCAAGTCGAGCGGCAAGGCACGCGGTGTGGCGGTGGTCGATCCGGCGATCTCGGAAGATGAGCTGGCGGCGCTCCACGCCGGCGGCATTCGCGGCATCCGGTTCAATTTCTTGAAGCGCCTGGTCGACGATGCACCCAAGGACAAGTTCCTTGAGGTCGCGCAGCGCCTGCCCGCGGGATGGCACGTGGTGATCTACTTCGAGGCCGATATCCTCGCCGACTTGCGCCCGTTCATGGACGCGATCCCGGTGCCGCTGGTGATCGACCACATGGGCCGCCCCGACGTCACCCAAGGCCCCGACGGGCCCGACATGCGCGCCTTTCGCGCCTTTCTCGACAGCCGCCCCGACATCCACTTCAAACCGACGTGTCCCGACCGCCTCGATCCCGGCGGCGATCCGTGGAATGCCTTTGCCGAGGCGGTGCGGCCGCTGGTCGAGGATTACCCGGATCGCTGCCTCTGGGGCACCGACTGGCCGCATCCCAACATGCAGGACAATGTCCCCGATGACGGCCACCTGGTCGACATGATCCCGCGCATCGCGCCGACCGAAGCGCTGCAGCGCAAGCTGCTGATCGACAATCCGACCGCGCTGTACTGGGCCGACTGACCGGGCCTCCCGGAACTTCGCCGCGCTTTGCGGGTATTTAGCCGCAAGCGGCCCCCTGCGATCGGGTTCGCCGAACAGGGGAGCGCAACCGGTGACCAATCTCGCATTCAGACGCGCCGTGCTGGTGGCAGGAGCGATCACCGCCGCTTTGACGATGCCGGCCGCTGCTCAGGATTCGGGTGGTACCGGGCATCGCACCCGCATTGGGCTCGGCGCGCAGATCTATCCCAGCTATCCCGGTTCGGACGATTTCGACATCGGCCCGATGATCAATGTCGATCGCGCCAGCGGCGATCAGCCGTTCACCTTCGAAGCGCCCGACGACAGCTTCAGCCTCTCGCTGATCGAGGCCGGCACGTTCAGCTTCGGCCCGGTGGCCAATTTCGAAGGCGCCCGCACCGCCGAGGATGTCGGCGCCAACGTGCCCAAGGTCAAATTCAGCGTCGAGGCCGGCGGATTCGCTGCGATCAACCTCTCCGACAACTTCCGCCTGCGCGGCGAAGTGCGCCGCGGCATCACCGGGCACAAAGGCTGGATCGGTACCGCCGGCGCCGACTATGTGATGCGCGATGGCGACGACTGGCTGTTCTCGATCGGTCCGCGCGTGACCTGGAGCAACAGCCGCTATCAGGATGCCTGGTTCGGGGTGACCCCGCAGGCGGCGCTGACCAGCGGTCTGCCGGTGTACAACCCGGGCAGCGGCATCCAGTCGTATGGCGCTACCGCGTCGCTGCTGTTTCAGCTCAGCGAACAGATCGGCGTCAGCACCTTCGCCAAATACGACCGCCTGACCGGCGATGCGGCGCGCTCGCCACTGGTGCTGCAGTACGGGTCGCGCGATCAACTCTCGGCCGGGTTCGGCCTCAGCTATACCTTCTGACGCGGTTCAATTAGTCCCTGCCATGCGCGCCCGGCGCGGCTATAAGCGCGCCAAGGAGTCGCCCATGCGCCAGTGGTTGTCCAACCGCTATCTCGACCTCTTGGGGTCGATCTACATCTATAACGAGCACCGCGGCTATACCGCGATCGACCGCGTGCTCGAAGCGATCCGCGCCCGCTCGCCCGACGATCACGCGCTGATCGAAGCGGTCGAGCTGCACCGCGCCGATGAGCGCAAGCACTACATGATGTTCCGCCGCTGGTTCGAACGGCGCGGGGTCATGCCGCTCGATCTCGATCGCAAGTTCGGCCATATCGACCGCTTCATCGAACTGATGTTCGGCGTCACCATCGACAAGCTCGACACCCGCGAAGTGATCGCGCGTGACGAGCTGTTCGAACGATTGTGCCGGGTGATCTCGCTGACCGAACAGCGCGGCTACAAGCAGGTCGAAGTCCTGCTCGCGCATCCGATCGTCAAGACCGATCCGGTGCTGATGCGCATCTTCGCGATCATCAAGAAGGACGAACCGCGGCACTGGTCGCCCTATGACGACTGGCTGCGCGCCCATGCCAGGCGCGAGCCGAAGTGGTGGGAGCGCGCGATCGACGGGTTCATCCATTCGGAGCTGCTGTTCCTCAAGCTGCCGTGGCTGTTCCTGAGCCCGTTCAACGCCCGCCGCACCGCATGGGCTGACGCCGGTGAGAACGAGCCGGCACCCCGGCCGCTGATGGAGCCGGCCGCCGCCTGATGGCCGCGAGCCCGGACCGCGCCGGGCTGCGTATGCGGCTGTTCAACCGCCGTGTCGGGGCCATGCTGGTGCGCAACACCGTGGTCAGCTGCGGCGTGTTCGCGGTTGGCCTTGGCATCCTGTACGCGCTGGTCCGCTGGTACGGCTTTCCCGAAGTCCCGGCGGCCGGCGTCGGCTTTGTCATCGGCAACACGCTGCACTATGCGCTCGGCCGGGCGTGGATCTTCCGCGGCACCGATCGCGGGCGGGCGAGCGGCTATGCCTACTTCCTCCTCAACGCCACGGTCGGGCTGGTAGTGACCCTGGCGCTGTTCGCCGCGCTGCTCGCCTGGACGCCAATGAATTATCTTATTGCGCGTCTCGTAGTGTCTGTTTTCGCCGGATTGATCGTGTTCGGGCTGAACGCGGTGCTCAACTTCAAGCGCGTCTAACGCTCCAGCGTCATCCGCACGAAATCGACCGTCTGCCGGGTGGCGGCGGCGAATTCGGTTTCGGTGGCCTTGAAGCTGCCGAAATGGGCGAACTGGTCGGGCGTCATGCCGTCGTATTCGTAGGCCTGGCGGAAGCTCGGCAGTTTGAGCAGCTTTTCGATGCTGGCCGGGTTGGGGGCGCGGTCGATCGCATGGGGATCGAACGGTTCGAGTTCGGCCTCGACCTGCATCAATTGCGCGATGTAGCCGGGCGGGCAGGTGTAGACCATGTCGCTGCCGCCGAAGTCCTGGATATGGCGGCTGACGGTCTTGCCGGTGCGCTCGTCCGTTTCCACCCGCATCGAGCATTGCAGCATCTTCGAGGGGTGCCCTGCGCTCTTGCCGTAATGATAGGCGCGCTTGAGCACCGCTTCCTCGCCGTCGCGAATTTCGGGCAGGGTCAGTTCGATCCCACGGGCCTTGGCCTCGGTCTTCCAGTCGCTCAATTCGCCGAGCCGCGCCGACATGTGGGTGATGACCGACCGCCACTTGCTGAGGTCGACCCCCGCCGCCGTGGCGCGATAGAGCCCGGCGCTGACCGCGGCCATGCACTTGAGGTACTGCGGCACGGTGAAGCTGGTGGTGTTGTTGGTGCTGATGCCGCGCGCGGTGACTTCCTCCATCACCTCGTAGCCTTCCTTCGAGCCAGGCAGCTTGAGCATCACGTTGGGCCCTTGCGCGACGATATCGAGGCCCTGCTGAAGCATCTTTTCGCCGTCGCGCACGAAGCGCGGATCAACCTGGCCCGACAGCCAACCGTACTTGCCGCCCGATTTCTCCCACACCGGGCGGATCGCGTCGGCGCCCTTCTTGACCAGGCCGAGATACATTTTCCAGTACACGCCCTCGTAATCGAGGCCGGGATTGGCGGCAGCGATTGTCTTGATCTCGGCCGCCCACAGCTCGGGCGCGAGCTTGATCGCCTGCAAGCTCAGCGGCGGATTGGTGGTGACGCCGCGAAAGCCCATCGTGCCGTCGCGCGCGATGGAGTCTTCGTCATAGAAGCGGTGCATCTGCGCGGCCCAGTTGGCGCGCTCGCCCTCGGGCGCCTTGGCCAGCGTTTCTTCGCGCCAGCTGGGGAAGATCAGCGGGCTCGAATCCCACCAGATTTCGGCATCGGGATTGGTCGCGGCGAGCTGTTCGAGCGGGTGCAGGGTCGAGGCGGCGAGAGGCTGGCCCCCCGGTTGGTCGTTCATCGAAAGTCTCCGTGTGTCGAGCCCTCCCTAGCAGCCTCGTCGCGCGCAATTAACCCCCGCCGTGCTTGAGGCCGCTACAGTTGCGCTTGCAAGGTGCCGCCCGAGCGCGCCCGGGGCTCGGTACTTTCCCCTAGGTGCCCGCTAAGCGAGCTTGGCAACCATAAATCGTAAGCGCACGGCCATGGACCGCCCTGTCGCGCACCCGACCTTGTATGACGATGCGGACCCTGTCGAGACAGGGGAACCGCCGCTGCCTGCGCCGCCGGTGGCAAACCGCGGCTTCTATCTCTCGGTTCGCGCCAAGTTTGCCGCCTCCGTCACCTTCGCGGTGCTGTGGACCGCGCTCAGCGTGTGGCTGTCGCTCGGCTGGCTGCGCGATCTGGCCGCGCTGATCGGGTTCGCCTTCGCGCTCTTTGTCATCACGTTCATCGCCTATGTCCCCGGGTTCATGAATGCGTTCCTGCTGTCGACGCTCATGCTCGACCGGGCGCCGCCGCGCCGCGGGCTCGCCGCTTACCCCGGCACCACGATCCTGGTCGCCGCGTACAACGAAGCCGCCGCGATCCGCGATACGCTGACCAGCCTGGCGCGGCAGGATTATCCCGGCCGGGCCGAAGTGCTGGTGCTCAACGACGGGTCGAGCGACGATACGGTCGCGCTGGCCCAGGCGGCAATCGCCGAACTGACGTTCCCACCCAACCTCACCGCCCGGGTGCTCGATTTCGCGGTCAACCGCGGCAAGTCGGCGGTGCTCAACGATGGTCTCGCCGTGGCCCGCCACGACCTCGTCCTGACGATCGACGGCGATTCCTGGGTCAAGCGCGATGGCCTGCGCAAGATCGTCGAGCGACTGCTCAGCGATCCTCCCGATACCCAAGCCGTGGCCGGCGCGGTGATGGTCCGCAACAGCCGCGACAACTGGCTGACCCGGGCGCAGGAGTGGGACTATTTCCACGGCATCGCTTCGGTCAAGCGGATGCAAGGCATGTACCACGGCACGCTGGTCGCCCAGGGCGCCTTCTCGCTCTACCGCCGCGCCGCCTTGATCGAGGCCGGTGGCTGGCCCGAATGCGTGGGCGAGGACATTGTGCTGTCGTGGGCGCTGCTCGATAAGGGCGCGCGGATCGGCTATGCCGACGATGCGCTGGCCTTCACCAATGTGCCCGACCGGCTGCGTCAGTTCGCTTTGCAGCGCAAGCGCTGGTCGCGCGGGCTGATGGAAGCGTTCAAGGCGCACGGGCGGCTGATGTTCCGCGCCCGCATGTCGACGCTGTTCGTATGGTGGAACGTCTGCTTCCTGCCGCTCGACCTCGTCTACACGTTCGTGTTCATGCCCGGTCTGGTGCTGGCCCTGTTCGGCCATTTCTGGATCGCCGGGCCGCTGACCGTCGCCGTGCTGCCGCTGACAGTGCTGTGGAACGGGATCATCTATCGCATCCAGAGCCGGGTCTATGCCCGCGAAGGGCTGCTGGTGCGCCGCAACCTCGGCGGCTTCCTGTTCTACGCACTCGCCTACAGCCTGCTGATGCAGCCGGTGTGCGTGTGGGGCTACCTCGCCGAGCTGCTCGGCCTGCGCAAGAAGTGGGACACCAAATGAACGTTCGGGCCTTTTTCCTGGCCGGCGCCTGTGCCGCGCTGGCCACACCGTGTGCCGCGCAGGAACGCGCGATCACGTTCGACACCTTCGCTTCGACCGACGCCGATCACACCCAGGTGGTGCGCAGCGGCGTCAACCTCGACTGGAGCCATCGGGCCGAAGACCGCTACCAGGGCATCCGGCTCGAAAAGGCCTGGTTCAAGCCGCTCGGCGGCGCGACGACGGGGTTCGAGCGGGCCTACCTGCGCTATGCCGATCGCGGCGGCGCGGCCTCGTGGAGCGCGCAGCTCGGCACCGACGGACACACCGTGCTCGGCTCAGCCAACGCCGCGCTCGGCAGCCGCTGGCGCAAGGAAGCGTTCATCGAACGCGACATCCTCGAAACTCCACGCGGGGTGGGCGACGGGATCTACTACACCTTTGCAGGGGCCGCGCTCGACGTGCCGCTGGGCGAGCGCGACAGCGCGACCTTGGTGGCGGGCGCACAAGCCTTCACCGGGCGCAACGTTCGCCTGCACTTGCGCGGCAACTACGTTCACCTGGTCAAGCCGGACTGGGGCCTGACCGCGCAGCTGCGCACCCGCTGGTTCCACTCCACGGTGCCCGGCGAATCCGATTACTTCTCGCCGCGCTGGTATGCCGAAGTGCTGCCGGTGCTGCAGGTGCGCCGCCGGGTCGGCGGCTGGCGGCTGCTCGGCGCCGCCGGGTTCGGCGCCCAGCGCAATGCCGGCGCCCCGTGGCGCACCGCCCGCTACCTCAATCTC
>JANOAH010000097.1:0-2218 GCA_031411075.1 Erythrobacteraceae bacterium | reverse complement strand
ACGAGCGACAGGGCGAGGGCCAGGCGTTTGCGGGTCATGGCGGCCACGCTAACACGCGATCACGCCCCCCGGCTAGAGCAGGTAACGCACCCGGATCGATTGCCGCGTGGTGCCGGCGCCGAGCGTCAGTTCGGCCTGGCGGAACCGCGGCGCGCCGAAGCGGATCGCCGGATTGCGCGAAAAGCCGAACCCTTCGCGCGGAATGCCGGCGAAGGTATCGAGCTTGTCGTTCTCGTTCTCGTCATGGAACAGGGTGACCGCGTAAGTCCCCGGCGCGAACCCGGCAAACTGCAGCGAACCCGCGCTGGCGGGGACCGTGGCGGTCAGCGCATCGGGGTCGCGCTCGCACTTGGGAAAGCCGTTCGGCTCGCGGGTCAGGCAGGCGTGAATTACCCCGCGCGTGTTGCGCACGCCGGTAAGGTCGACCTCAAGCGCGCCTCGCGGCTCGGTCGCGGCGCCGAGCAGCGGCAGCAAGGCTAGGACCGCAAGCTTTCTCATCGCGGGGTGCATAGCAACGCTGGCGCCTGACTCCACCCTGCACGGGCCGGTTGCCCACCGCCAATGGAAAGGCCGGCGGATCGCTCCGCCGGCCCTTGTTCTTTGTGCGAGAGCCGGGCTTACGCGCCTTCGACTTCGGCGACGTCGATCTTTAGACCCGGGCCCATGGTGCTGGTCAGCGAGACCTTGCGCACATACTTGCCCTTTGCGCCGGCGGGCTTGGCCTTGACCACCGCATCGACCAGCGCGTTGAAGTTGTCCTTCAGCGCCGCGTCGGTGAAGCTGATCTTGCCGATGCCCGAATGAATGATGCCCTGCTTTTCGACCCGGAATTCGACCTGGCCGCCCTTGGCGTCCTTGACCGCCTGGGCGACATTGGGGGTCACCGTGCCGAGCTTGGGGTTGGGCATCAGGCCCTTGGGGCCGAGCACTTTGCCCAGCCGGCCGACCACCGCCATCATGTCCGGTGTGGCAATGACGCGGTCGTAGTTGAGATCGCCGCCCTGCATCGCTTCGAGCAGGTCTTCGGCGCCGACCTTGTCGGCCCCGGCCTTGGTCGCTTCGTCGGCCTTGTCGCCGCGCGCGAACACCGCGACGCGCATGTCCTTGCCGGTGCCGCTGGGGAGCGAGACCATGCCGCGGACCATCTGGTCCGCATGGCGTGGATCGACGCCGAGGTTGAGTGCGACTTCGACCGTTTCGTCGAACTTCTTCGACGCCACGTCCTTGAGCAGCGCCAGCGCCTCGTCGACGCCATAGAGCTTTTCGGCATCGACCCTGTCGGCCAGCGCCTTCGATTTCTTGGTCAGCTTGGCCATGATCAGCCCTCCACCACTTCGAGACCCATCGAACGCGCCGAGCCTTCGATGATCTTGGTTGCCTGGTCGAGATCGTTGGCGTTCAAATCGGCCATCTTCATCTCGGCGATCTTGGTCAGCTCACTGCGGCGGATCTTGCCGGCCGAGGTCTTGCCCGGCGCGCTCGAGCCCGACTTGAGCTTGGCCGCCTTCTTGATCAGGTAGCTGGCCGGCGGGGTCTTGGTGACGAAGGTGAAGCTGCGATCGGCATAGACCGTGATCACGGTCGGGATCGGCATCGCCTTTTCCATTTCCTGCGTGGCGGCGTTGAACGCCTTGCAGAATTCCATGATGTTGACGCCGCGCTGGCCCAGCGCCGGGCCGATCGGGGGGGATGGGTTGGCGGCGCCCGCGGGCACCTGCAGCTTGATGTAGCCGTCGATCTTCTTGGCCACGGATGGCCTCCTTTCTCACTGTCGCCGCGGAGCTGATCCGGGGCTCATGGTAAGCGGTGCAAACGGCGGCCCGAAGGATGCCTCCCGCATGGACTCCCCGAAGGGAGCGGCGCGGTTAGGCGAAAGCGGTGGCTAATGCAACCGCCACCAGATTGACTTGGCCGATCGGCTCCCGCAGCCAGCGACGATGAGAATTGGGGCGTGGAGCGCGATCCTGGGGGTGCTGGCGATCGAGATCGCGGTGCTCGCGCTCGTGCTGGCGCTGGCCGGCGGCAATCGCCTCGCCAACCGGCTGCTGGCCGGCGCGCTTGTCGTCATCACCGGGATGATGACCCCGTTCGTGCTCGGCTATGCCGGGGCCTATGACGCCTGGCCCGGGCTGACCTTCGCGCCGTTCGCGGTGCCGCTGGCGCTCGGTCCGCTGCTCTACGGCCACTTGCTGGCGCTGGTCCGCGCCCGCGCTCCGGG
>JANOAH010000096.1:0-2089 GCA_031411075.1 Erythrobacteraceae bacterium | reverse complement strand
CGATTGCCGCCGCCGGTCTGGCCAGCCCCGCGCTGGCGCAGGGCGCGCCGGCCACCTGCACCCGCGAACGGCTGGTCGAAATCGGCAATCAGTACCGCGCCAGCCAGGCCGATGGACGCGCCATCATGCACCTGATGCCGATGGGCGAATGGGTCAATTATTACGAGAATTACGAGCTCAGCTCAATGTCGTTCGGCGGCGTCATCTCGACCCCGCAAAAGGTCGATTGGGATCGCTCGTTCTACGATACCGCCTCGTGTTCGGTATACATCGAAAGCATCATCACCGATCCGGCGCACCCTTATGTCATCGCCACCATCGTGCGCGCGCAAGGCGCGATCGGCTCGCCGATCGGGACCATCGCCGGGATCGACGCGATCGTCACCGACAAGGACGACTGGCTGTTCGACGCTTCCAAGACGCTCTATTACGCCCAGCGCGAGGATTGGACCGACATCCCCGAAGCGCGCCGCAACACCCGCGCCGAACTTCAGGCGGCCGCCGATGCGTATCTCAACCTGTTCAAGGACAAGAGCGTGACGGTGCCGTGGGGCAGCCCCTGCACACGGCTCGAAGGCAGCGCGTTTACCG
This sequence comes from Erythrobacteraceae bacterium, assembly GCA_031411075.1. GTDB lineage: Bacteria > Pseudomonadota > Alphaproteobacteria > Sphingomonadales > Sphingomonadaceae > Croceibacterium_A. Next base: position 1,498 of record JANOAH010000096.1, on the reverse strand, counting down.
GCCGCGGCCAGCCGACCGACAGCTGCAATGTCGGTGTGCCCGACAACATTGAGATGGCCGAACGCCGCTACATCATCGATCCGGTGGTCGGTTCGGTGGCGGTGTTCCTCAAGATGGGGCCCAACAAGCGACCCGATGCGCACGTGTTCCGCATCGAGGACGGCAAGATCGTCAAGATCCATACGATCACCAACTGCGGCACCCAGGTGAACTGCGGGTTCGATCCGCTGCCGGCGATGATCGCGCGGCGGCCCGAGTTCTATCCCGATCTCGCCAACGTGCCGGTAGTGACGCGGCCGCAACGCTAAGCGTCCTCAATTCAAAGCATTTGGTCGAATTGCCGGGCGGCGGGGGGTTTCCTTCGCCGCCCTTTGCATGGCACAACCAACGGATGTTGCGTCGCTTCTTTCCGCTGATCCTCGCCCCGATGGCGCTGCTCGGTCCGGCCTCGCCGGCGCCGGCGCAGGACACCAGCTTTCAGACCTATCTCCAGTACGTCGCCGGCAAGGCGCGCGGCGAAGGGGTGAGCGAACGCACGATCAGCAGCGTGCTCCTGCCGCTGACCCCCAACGAGCGGGTGATCGCACTCGATCGCGACAACGTTTCGGGCAATCCGGGCTCGAACAGCTTCCCGCCGCTGGCCCCCTACTTGCGCGATCACAATACCCAGGCGCGAATCGACGGCGGGCGCCGAGTTTACGGCCGGCTCGGCCGCACCGCGGCGGACATCCAGGCGCGATACGGCGTGCCGGTGCCGATCCTGCTCGCCATCTGGGGACATGAGACGAGCTACGGCGCGGTGCGTGGCGGCTTCGATCTGCCCCGCTCGCTCGCCACGCTGGCGTGGGAAGGGCGGCGGCGCGCGCTGTTCGAGCGCGAATTGATCGACGTGCTCAAGATGGCCGATCAAGGCGTGCCGCGGAGCAATCTCGTCGGCAGTTGGGCCGGCGCATTCGGCAACCCGCAGTTCCTGCCCAGCGTCTATCTGCGCCTGGCGGTCGACGGCAATGGCGACGGGGTGCGCGACATCTGGTCGAGCGACGTCGATACATTGCACTCGATCGCGAACTATTTCCGCGATGCCGGCTGGCGCGCCGGGCAGCCGTGGGGCGTACGCGCCTATGCCCCCAACAGCGTCGACCGCGCCGCGCTGGCCAGCCCGATGGTCTCGCCGATCTGCCCGCGCGTGCACATCCGTCACAGCCGCTGGATGCCGGTAAGCCAGTGGCGCGCGCTGGGCGTGATTCCGCAGGGCGCGATCGGCGATGACACCATGGCGGCGCTGTTCGAACCCGATGGCCCGGCCGCGCCGAGCTACCTCTTAACGCAGAATTATAGGGTTATCCTCGAATATAACTGCTCGAACTATTACGCGATGAGCGTGGGGTTACTGGCAGATGAAATTGCTCGATGAGGGCCACGGCGCCCGTTTCGCAAGGTTTTCCGGCGGGCTGAGCCTGGCGCTGGCGCTCGGCGCCTGCGGCATGGTCGGCGGCGG
>JANOAH010000095.1:0-1604 GCA_031411075.1 Erythrobacteraceae bacterium | reverse complement strand
CGACGCGCTGGTCAAGGATCTGGCGGGTGGTCCGATGCAGCAAGGCCTTGCGCAGGCCGCGCGCCCGATCGCGATCGGCTGGGGCCGCCACGACCGCTTGTGCCTGGCGCGGCAGGCGCGGCGCGCGCACGCGGCCTTTCCATCGGCACGGCTGCACTGGTTCGACCACAGCGGGCACTTTCCGATGTGGGACGAACCGGGGAAAACGGTCGAACTCATCTTCGGGACGGTCGGCGGGCGGGCCTGAAGAACCGAGGGGTAAACGGTCGTTGGCCTATGGCCAGCTTCGCTTCCGACAAGCTCAAGACGGACAGATCTGGGGTGAGGCTCTAGTTCCGCGCCAATCGCGCGAACCGTGCCGCCACCTCGAAGGCCGCCAGACCCCGCGCGCGCTGGCGCTCGGCTTCCAAATCCCAGCCCCATAGCTCGGCCTGCCAGTCCTGCTCGGCGTTGGCGACGGCGTAGAGGGCGGGGGTGTCGGCTTCGGGCTCGAGCGCGGCGAGGGCGACGGTGAGCGAGGCGGAGAGCGGGGCGAGGGTGCTCAGCGCAGATAGGGAGAAATCGTCTTGGGCGGCCAGCACCTCGCCGAGGCGCGTTAGCGTGGCGGCAGGCTGGGGGCGGTGGACGACGCCGCTGACGCGCTCAAACCTGACGCTGTGGCGCGCTTCGGCGGCGGCGAGGAGCGGGTCCCACAGCGCGATCTGGCGGTTCCACAGCGGCTCGTCGGGATCGGCGCGGTAGCACAGCGTGTCGGTTTCGGCGTAGCGCAGCAGCGTGGCGATCGGGCCGGCGCGGTCGGCGCGGACGTGGTCGAGGGCGAAATCGGCGAGGTCGCGCAGCGGGAAGGCAGTGGGATCGATCGTTTCGCCCTGCGCACGCCATTCTTCGGCCAGCGTCTCGGCCAGCGCGCGGGTGGGTACGACTTGCGCCGCGCCGCCCTTGGTGCGGATCGGCTTGCCGTCGAGCGTGACGCGCCAGCCGCCGTCCGCCGTTTCGATGCCGACGTCCTTCCAGAACCGCTTCATGGGGGTGGCGTGCGCCATTTGCGGGCGAGGACTTGCGGCATCACGAGTCCGTCGAGCAGGCCGATGACGATCAGGCCGTAACCGGTCAGCCGGTTGATCTCGCCGCCGAACAGATCGACCACGCCGCGCGCCATCAGGATGCCGAGGATCGCCAGCGCAAAGCCCATCGCGCGCATTGCCTGGATCACCATCCAGCGGCGGCGGGCGAGGTCTTCAGCGGTTTCGGGCGGGCGGCTAGCCATCGAGCATGTCCTGCAAATGCGCGGGCGTTTCGGCCACGCCTTCCGCCCCGGCGGCGATCAGTTCGGCCGCATCGTGATAGCCCCAGGCGACGCCCAGCGCGCGGCACCCGGCGAGGCGGGCCATTCCGATATCGTAGAGGGTATCGCCGATCATCACCGTATCGGCCGGCGCGGCGCCGACGTGCACCATCGCCGCTTCGAGCATCGTGGGATCGGGCTTCGATGGGTGGCGGTCGGCGGTTTGCAGTGTGGCGAACAGCTCGGTCAGGCCATGCGTTTCGAGCAGGCTGGCGAGCCCCCGGTCGGATTTGCCGGTGGCGACGCCGAGCGACCACCC
>JANOAH010000094.1:0-5891 GCA_031411075.1 Erythrobacteraceae bacterium | reverse complement strand
ATGCTGCGCGTCGCCCGTACCATCGCCGATCTCGCCGCGGTGGACGAGATCGGCCGCATCCACATCGCCGAAGCACTCAGCTATCGCCGCGCGGCGCCGCGGGCGTGAGGCGTTAACCGCGTTTTTCAGGCTTTGCCCGGCGGATGTCCCTGCGTGGAACAGCGGGTGCCAGCGTTCTGTTAAGCTTAAGAATTGGCGAATATCTCCCGCGCTGACCCGGGCTTTTTCGGGGGGAGATCGGCGATGAAGCTTTTGACTTGCCTGATGCGCGACACGCGCGGAACGTCAGCGGTCGAATACGCGCTGGTGGCGGCGTTGATCGCGGTGGCGATCGCCGCGGCGATCACCCAGGTCGGCAACGACGTCAGCGGGTCGCTCGAAGCGACGGCCCACAAGGTCAGCACCGCGACAGCGGGCTGACCGCCCGCCCCCTACCGATTGGCCGGATGGACGGCCCACCAGCCGGAATAGGGCGTGTTGCGCGCCAGGTGCCGGTTGTAATCGGGCGCCCCGTCATCCCACCACACCGGACCGCGTTCGCCCAATCCGCGCTTGGCGGCATCGACTGCGGCGCGCGCTGTCGCCAGGGCAGCCGGATCACCACGCGCGGCGCGCACGGCGCGGCGGGCCGCCATCAGGCCGGCCACCAGCACGCTACGCTGCGCTGCCGACAAGTGCGGATTGGCCGCGCGCCATAACCGGCCGCGCACGACGATATAGCGGCCATCGGGGGCGACCGGCGGTTCGCTCAGCGGCCGGGACCGTCGTGGCTAGTCATCGCGCCGCTGCCAGGCGAGATCGTGCCAGCCGATGTCGCGGCCATCGTCGGCGCGTATGCCGATCGGACGGATCGCGCGCCCGTCGCGGCGGTCGACCAGCTCCGGGTTCGACGGCACCAGCGTGGTGTACTTTTCGCCCCATTGCCTGAGCGCCAGCATCGCCGGCAGCAGGTCGGCGCCCTTGGCGGTGAGGCGATATTCGAACTTGCGGCCATCGTGCGCGCACGACAGCCGTTCGAGCACCCCGTTCGCCACCAGCCGCGCCAGCCGTTTCGACAGCACGTTGCGGGCAATGCCGATGTGAGCGGCGAAGTCCTCGAAATGAACCAGCCCGTTGAACGCCGCGCGCAGGATCAGGAACGACCACTTCTCGCCCATCACCTCGAGCGCGGCGGGCAGCCCGCAATCGGCGGCATGGCTCAGGTCTTCGCGCAGTTCGTCGCCCATCGCGGCGGTCTTACCCTCAATCAAAGCGATCTCAAACAAAGTAGGTTGCGAATCGCAACTGACCTATTTAGGTAGCGAATTGCAACTAACATTGTTGTTCGCAAGGGAGTCCCGCCATGATCCGTTTGTCCGCCCTTACCACCACCTCGCTCGCCGCCTTTGTCCTGGTCGCCGCCCCGGCGGCAGCCCAGCCCGCCGCCTCGCCTGTGCGCATGCGCGCCGAGCTCGCCGCGCCGCTCGCTCAGCCCGAGCAGGTCTATATCAACGGGGTGGTCTGGGCTTGCGAGGGCCAGACCTGTCTGACCGGCGCCACCGATCCGCGCCCGGCGGTGGCCTGCCGCAAGCTCGCCCGCAAGGTCGGCGCGGTGGCGCGGTTCACCGGCCCTGCCGCCGCACTCGATACGGCCGGCCTCGCCACCTGCAATCAGGATCAGGGCTGACGCCCAGCCGAGGTTGATTTCAGCGATTGCTCATCGCTCGCTCATGCCACGGGTCCCGCGCCGTGGCATGAGCGGCGCATGACGACCGCACCGCTCCGCTCCCCGTTCCGGTCGCGCACCGGCTGGGCGCCGCTGCTGCTCGCCGGCGCGGCGCTGCTGCTACTCGGCGGCTGGCTCGCCACCGGCCCGCACGCGCCCCACGTCGTGATCGAGAACGGCGTCGCGCGCGAAGACGAAAGCGCCGTCGCCCGCCTGTGGCAAATCTTGATGCTGGGACAACTCGCCGCCATCGCGCTGTTCGCGCTGCGCTGGCTGCCGCGCGATCCGCGCCGCGCGGCGATCATGCTGGGGTTGCAGGGGCTAGCGTTCATCGCCGCCGCGCTGCCGGTCGCGCTGCTCGAAGGCTGACTGCCGTTAAGATCGAGGACGCTAAGGGGTTCGATCGCGGCTCAGGCCGGAGCGAGAATGGCTGGATTCGAGACCCGGAGCGGAGCGCACTATCGGTGCGTGAGCACCGCGAGCGCAGAAGACGGCCGTTCGCAGCCCGGCATGAGCCGCGAGCGGACCCCTTAGCCCTGGCGCGCCTTGAAGCGGCGATTGGTCTTGTTGATCACATAGACCCGGCCGCGGCGGCGAATCACGCGATTGTCACGGTGGCGGCCCTTGAGCGACTTGAGGCTGTTGACGATCTTCATGGCGTAAGGTCCGAAAAATGGTGCGGCACCGAGTGGTCCTGGTGCCGAAAAGCAGGCCGCGCCCTATGCGCGGGGGGGCACGAAGTCAACCGTCACTCTGCGAGATAGCGCTGCTGCAGATGCGCCTTGAACGCCGCGGCCGACAGCGGCTGTCCGGTCGCGGCGCGCAGGATTGCTTCGCTCGATGGCGGCAGGCTGCCCTGGGCGTGGACCTTGACCCGGGTCCAGGCCAGCAGCGGGCCGAAATCGCCCCGCCCGAGCGCCGGGACGATCGTTTCGTCCTGCGCCGTCGCGGCGGCGAACAGTTGCGCCGCGGCCACCGCGCCGAAGGTGTAGCTGGGGAAGTAGCCGAACAGCCCCATCGCCCAGTGAATGTCCTGCAGGCACCCGCGCGCATCGTCGGGCGGGGTCACGCCGAGCAGCTCGCGGCTCAATTCATTCCAGGCGCTCGGCAACCCGGCCACCTCGACCGAACCGTCGATCAGCGCGCGCTCGAGGCGGTAGCGCAGGATCACGTGCAGCGGATAGGTAACCTCGTCGGCGTCGACGCGAATGAAGCTCGGTCCGACGCGGCGATAAAGTCGGCGGATATTGTCGACGCTCCACGCCTCGCCGACCCCGCCGAAGGCCTCGCGCAACAACCCCGCCAGCACCGGCAGGAACGCGGCGTGGCGGCCGGCCTGCATTTCGGTCAGCAACGACTGGCTTTCGTGCAGCCCCATGCCGCGCGCGATGCCGGCGGGCTGGAATGCCCAGTTGCCCGGCAGATTGAGCTCGTACATCGCATGCCCGGTTTCGTGCATCGTCGCCATCACCCCGGCGATCGGATCGTCGGCGTAGAACCGCGTGGTGATGCGCACGTCGCCCGGCACCCCGCTGGCGAACGGATGCGCGGTGACGTCGATCCGCCCGCGGGTGAAATCGTATCCGATCAGTGCGGCGAGCTTTTCGCTCAAGCCCATCTGCGCGGCTTCGGGAAACGGTCCCGGCAGCGCGATCGGCGCGGGTTCGGCGGCCTGGCGCGCCATAATCGCTTCGAGCAGCTGCGGCAGGAACGCCGCGAGATCGTCGAACAGCGGATCGACCGCGGCCGCGGTCAGCTCCGGCTCGTAAGCGTCCATCATCGCGTCGTAAGGCGCCAGGCCGAGCGCATCGCCCTTAACCTTCGCCACCTCGAGCTGCAGCGCCAGGACCTCGCGCAGCGGCCCGGCGAAGGCAGCAAAATCGCTGTCGCGGCGGGCCGCTTCCCACGCCTGCTGCGCCGCGGCCGATCGCTCGGCAAGCTGCGCGGCCAGCGCGGCGGGCACCGCGGTTTCGTGCCGCCAGCGGCGCCGCATCTCGCGCAAGTTGGCCGCTTCCCAGTCGCCCAGATCGCCGGCTTCCTCATCCTCCGCCCGATTGAGCAGGTCAGCCAGCGCCGGATCGGCCATCGCCTCGGTCGCCACCGTGGTCAGCGAGGCGAGCACTTTGCCACGCGACGCCGCGCCGCCGGGCGGCATCTTGGTGCGTCCGTCCCAGAACAGCGTCTTCTTGGCCGCGCCCAGGTGGCCAAGGTGCGCGAAAGCGGCTTCGAGCTGGCCATAAGCGGAATTGAGGCGGTCCATCGGTTCGTCCGTCGCGGCGTCGGCGCACGCGGTAGGGCGGGCGGTGCGATCTGCAAAGGCGCTTTCGCGCCAAGGCCGCGGCCGCTCAGGCGGCGCGGGCCGGATCGCGCCGAATGTCGGTCAGCTTGTCTTCCCAGGCCAGCGCGTGGCGGACGATGGTCTCGAGATCGTCGTGCGCGGGAACCCATGGCAGCGTGGCCCTGATCCGCGCATTGTCGGACACCAGGCACCCCGCATCGCCGGCGCGGCGCGGCTCGAGCCGCCGTGCGATCGGACGGTTGGTCAGCCGGTCGACCGCATCGAGCACTTCGAGCACCGAGAAGCCGCGGCCATAACCGCAGTTCAATTGCAGCGAGCGCGTCGGCTCGCCGGCCAGCGCCTCGAGCGCGGCGACATGCGCGGCGGCGAGATCGGAGACATGGATGTAATCGCGCACCCCAGTGCCGTCGGGCGTATCGTAATCGGTGCCGAACACCGCCACTTCGTCGCGCTTGCCCAGCGCCGCCTCGACCGCGACCTTGATCAGATGGGTCGCCCCGGCGGTCGACTGGCCGCTGCGTCCCAAGGGATCGGCCCCGGCGACGTTGAAATAGCGCAGCGCGCAATGGTTCATTGCGTGGGCAGCCGCCGTATCGGCGAGCATCCGCTCGGTCATCAGCTTCGACCAGCCATAGGGGTTGATCGGCACTTGCGGGCAGTCTTCAGGCACCCGCGCGACGTCGGGCACGCCATAGGTCGCCGCGGTGCTCGAAAAGATGAAGTGCGGCACCCCGGCGGTGACCGCCGCTTCGATCAGCGCGCGGCTCTTCACGGTATTGTTGTGATAGTATTTGAGCGGGTTCTCGACCGATTCCGGCACCACGATCGAGCCGGCGAAATGCATTACCGCGCGTGTCCCCTGGCTGGCGAAGATCCGCGCCAGAAGCTCGGCATCCTCGATGTCGCCGTCGAAGAACGGCACGTCCGCCGGCACCGCGAAGCGAAAGCCGGTGGTCAGATTGTCGATCACCGCCACCGGATAGCCGGCATCGCGCAGCGCCAGCACCGCGTGGCTGCCGATATAGCCGGCGCCGCCGGTGACGAGGACCGGCAGGGCGTGCTTATGGTGCGGCTTGACCATGCAGGCACGGTTAGGCCGAACGTGGTAAACAAAGAGTTCACTCGCCCGATCCGGCATCCATTCATCGACGGGCCAGCGAAACAGGTGTAAGCCGTTGCCATTGCTGGCTCTTTTTCGAATGGAATACAGATGACCAAGGCCCTGCTCCCACTCGCCGCGCTGGCGCTCGTGTCCGGGTGCATGACGCCCGCGTATGTTTCGCCGGTTGAAGTGACACGGTTCAGCGACGCCGCCCAGCCCGCGCTGGGTCGCGGCACCATCAGTCTCGCCGCCGCGCCGGGCCTTGCCGCCGATGGCTGGGAATACGCCGCGTTCCAGCAGGCGGTGGTCGGCGAGCTGGCGCGGCTCGGCTATTCGGTGGTTCAGGGTGGCGGCCAGCAGGTGGCCGAAATCGGCGTCAACCGCGCGGCGGTTCGCGACGGCGGACGGCGCTCGCCGGTCAGCGTCGGGGTCGGCGGATCGACCGGCAGCTACGGCTCGGGCGTGGGCATGGGCGTCGGGATTGACCTCTCAAGCCTCGGCGGCCGCCGCGCCGAAGCCGTCGACACCGAACTGCGCGTGGCGATCAAGCCGGCCACAGGCGGCAACGCGCTGTGGGAAGGGCGCTCGCGCTTCACCGCCACCAGCAACAGCCGCTACGGCGATCAGCGCGCCGCCGCGGCCAAGCTCGCCGAAGCGCTGTTCACCGGCTTCCCCGGCCGCTCGGGCGAGACTATCGAGGTGCGATGAGCACCCCCGATATTCAGATCAACGCCGCCTTCGACAGCGGCAACATCGAAGTCCTCGACATCGCCGGCGCCAGCGCC
>JANOAH010000093.1:0-7238 GCA_031411075.1 Erythrobacteraceae bacterium | reverse complement strand
CCACGGATTCTCCAGCCGCTTCCCCCGCAGCTTCCGCAACCCCAGCGCGATCCTCCGCCGGGTCGAATGCGGGTAGATCACCTCGTCGATATAGCCCATTGAAGCCGCCACGAACGGGTTGGCGAAGCGCTCCTCGTACTCGCGCGTTTTCTCCGCGATCTCGTCCGGCGAGAGCCCGCGGAAGATGATCTCGACCGCGCCCTTGGCCCCCATCACCGCGATCTCGGCGGTCGGCCAGGCGTAGTTCAAGTCGCCGCGCAGATGCTTCGACGCCATGACGTCATACGCGCCACCGTAAGCCTTGCGGGTGATCACAGTGATCTTGGGCACGGTCGCCTCGGCATAGGCGAACAGCAGCTTGGCGCCGTGCTTGATGATGCCGCCGTGCTCCTGCGCGGTGCCGGGGAGGAAGCCGGGGACATCGACGAAGGTGACGATCGGGATCGAGAACGCATCGCAGAACCGCACGAACCGCGCGGCCTTCTTGCTGGCGTTGATGTCGAGCACGCCGGCCAGCACCATCGGCTGGTTGGCGACCACGCCGACCGTGCGGCCCTCGACGCGGCCGAAGCCGCAGATAATGTTGGCGGCGTGCGCCGGGGCGATCTCGAAGAACTCGCCTTCGTCGAGCACCTTTCGCACCAGTTCGTGCATATCGTAGGGCTGGTTGGCGCTGGCCGGGATCAGCGTGTCGAGGCTGGGCTCGTCGCGGTCCCACGGATCGTCGCACGGCACCACCGGCACCCCGGCGCGATTGTTCTCGGGCAGCAGGCTGATGAACTCGCGCGCGGCCATCAGCGTTTCGATGTCGTTGTCGAATGCCACATCGGCCACGCCGGTGCGGGTGGTGTGCGTCACCGCCCCGCCCAGTTCCTCCTGCGTAACCACTTCGTTGGTCACCGTTTTGACCACTTCCGGCCCGGTTACAAACATATACGAGCTGTCCTTCACCATGAAGATGAAGTCTGTCATGGCCGGCGAATAGACCGCGCCGCCCGCGCACGGCCCCATGATGAGCGAGAGCTGCGGGATCACCCCGCTGGCCAGCACATTGCGCTGGAACACCTCGGCATAGCCGGCCAGGCTGGCGACGCCTTCCTGGATGCGCGCCCCGCCGCTGTCGTTCATGCCGATCACCGGGGCGCCGACTTTCATCGCCATGTCCATGATCTTGCAGATCTTCTGCGCGTGGCGTTCGGATAGCGAGCCGCCGAACACGGTGAAATCCTGGCTGAACACATAGACCAGCCGGCCGTTGATCGTGCCGCTGCCGGTGACCACGCCATCGCCGGGGATGCGCTGCTGTTCCATCCCGAAATCGGTGCAGTTGTGCTCGACATACATGTCGAGCCCTTCGAAGCTGCCTTCGTCGAGCAGTACGTCCACCCGCTCGCGCGCGGTCAGCTTGCCCTTGGCGTGCTGCGCGGCGATGCGTTTCTCCCCGCCCCCCAGACGCGCCGCCGCGCGGCGGCGTTCCAGCTCGTCGATATTGGCTGACATGCACTCTCCCCGATGCCGGTGACGGGGTAGAGCGCGGCGGCGACATTGCCAAGCGCGGGCCTGTGTGCTTGGTTCGGCGAAGCCTTGTGTGGTCAGCGCAGAGCAAGGAAGGCTTCGCTAGGCGCGGGTGCATACGCTGGGGAGTCGCTGAAATGTTTGCCGTTCTGTCCGCTCTGCTGTTCGCCGTGCAGGCCGAGCCCGCTCCGCCGCCCGCACCCGTGGCGACGCCGGCCGCGGAACCCGAGCTGACGATCGAGGTCGAAGGCCGCGAGGGGCGCCAGCGGCTGTTCGTCGCGCCTTCGGGCGAGCCGTTCCGCGCCTATCGCGGTGAACCCGATCCCAAGCTGACCTGGTTCCGCCAGGCCGATGCCGACGGCAACGGGTTCCTCGGCTACGAGGAATTCGAGGCCGATTTCCTGCGTTTCGTCGACGCGCTCGATACCGATGGCAATGGCGAGATCGGCTTTCCCGAACGGATGTATTACGAAACCGACATCGTGCCCGAGACGCGCTCCGGCGCGTGGGAAGGCGGGATCGAGGGCGATCCCGAGCGTGAGGCGCCCGGCCAGGGGGTCGGCTCGGACGCGTCTGGGACCGGCTCGCTGATCAACGCCGATCCGCGCCGCCGCGCCTATCGCGAAGTCCCGATCGGCGCCGGACGGTTCGACCTGCTCGGCCTGCCCGAACCCGTCGCGGCGATGGACGCTCGGGTGCGCGGCCGCATCACTAAGGACGACGCCAAGGTATCGGCCAACTTGCGCTTCTCGCTGCTCGACACCGCGGATCGCGGATATTTGACTTTCGAGGATCTGCCGAAACGCTAAATCCTCCCTGCGGCCGCATTGCGGTCCTGGGGAGGATTTACTTCAGCAGCACCAGCTCTTCGGCCATCGTCGGGTGGATCGCCACGGTGGCGTCGAAGTCCGCCTTAGTCAGCCCGGCTTTCACCGCGATCGCGGCGGCCTGCATGATTTCGGCGGCTTCGGGCCCGATCATGTGGATGCCGACCACCCGGCCCGTCGCCCCGTCGCAGACCATCTTGTAGAGCGAGCGTTCGTTGCGGCCGGCGAGCACGTTCTTCATCGGCCGGAAATCCGAGGTATAGACCGCCACCTGCCCCAGCTTGTTGCGCGCCTGGCCCTCGGTCATGCCGACCCCGGCGAGCGGCGGGTGGCTGAACACCGCGCTGGCGACGCAGCTGTAATCGACCGTGCTCGGTTTGCCGCCGAACACCGTGTCGGCAAACGCCTGCCCTTCGCGGATCGCGACGGGAGTGAGCTGGATGCGATTGGTGACATCGCCGATCGCATAGATGCTCGGCACATTGGTCTGCGAGTATTCGTCGACCACGATCTCGCCCTTGTCGCCGAGCGTGACGCCGGCTTCGGCAAGCCCCAGCCCTTCGGAATTGGGCATGCGGCCAGTCGCGAACATGACCGCGTCGACCTCGACATCGTCGCAGCCTTCCATCGCCACCTTGAGCGTACCGCCCTCGCGCTTTTCGATGCTCTTGAACGCGGTGTTGAAGCGGAACTGGATGCCCTTCATGATCGAAATTTGCAGCAGCCGGTCGCGCAGGCTCTCGTCATAGCCGCGCAGCAGCTGGTCGCCGCGGTTGACCAGCGTCACCTCGCAGCCGAACTCGTTGAAAATACCGGCGAATTCGTTGGCGATGTAGCCGCCGCCGGCGATGATCAGCCGCTTGGGCAGATGGTCGAGATGGAACGCCTCGTTCGAGGTGATGCCGTGTTCGGCACCGGGGAAATGCGGCACATGCGGCCGCGCCCCGGTGGCGACGAGGATGACTTTGGCGGTCACGGCCTTGCCGTCCGCCAGCTTGATGCCGTGCGGCCCGGTGATGGTCGCGCGCTGGGTGATGATCTCGACGTCGTGGTTTTCGAGCGTCTGGGTGTAGAGCCCGTTCAGCCGGTCGACATCGCGCAACACGTTGTCACGCAGCGTCGGCCAGTCGAAACTCGGTTCGCCCACCGTCCAGCCGAAGTTCTTCGCGTCCTGCAGGTCCTCGGCGAAGTGGGCGCCATAGACCAGCATCTTCTTGGGCACGCAGCCGCGGATCACGCACGTGCCGCCGACGCGGTACTCCTCGGCCACCGCCACTTTGGCGCCATGGCCGGCGGCGATGCGGCTGGCACGCACCCCGCCCGATCCTGCACCGATGACGAACAGGTCATAATCGTATCCGGCCATCGGGCTGCTCCTGCGCTTTCGCTCGCGCGCCTATGACCGACGCTGCCACGCTTGCCAACCGGCGCCGCTGCCGCCAGCGTTGCGGCGACGAACCGGGAGACAGTCATGCCACGCCCCTCAGCCGAAGACGAACTGGCGATCCACGCGCTCTACGCGCGCTATTCGTGGGCGCTCGATACCGGCGACACCGATGGCTACGTCGCGCTATTCACCGAGGATGCGCTGGCGACCGAGGAGACCAGCAGCGGCGAGCTCGAAGTGCGGCAAGGGCGCGACGAAATCCGCAAGCTGGTGCGCAAGTTCCACGATCGACCCGACTTTCCCGGCCATCAGCATCAGATGGCGCAATTCGTGATCGAGCCCGATCCCAACGGGCGGCCCGATCACTGGCAGGTCAAGAGCTATGCCTGGGCGACCATCAACCACCCGCCCGCGCCACCGCACCTGCACTGGTGCGGCCACGTCCGCGACGTGGTGGCGAAACAGGGCGGCGAATGGCTGATCGCCGAAAAGGACATCATGGGCTGGACCGGCAAGGTGCTCGAACGGTTCGAGAACCGCTGAGCCTTCCACTAAATTTCGTCATTGCCAGGAGCAAGGCGACGAAGCAATCCAAGGTGGTTCTGCGCCCGCCGTGGATTGCTTCGCTTCGCTCGCAATGACGAGATTGGAGGACTATCCGTGCGCGGCCTGGGGGCGGCCCGGGCGGCCGCGACGGCCGCGGCGGCCCTGGCCACCGGCCGAAGCACCGGCAGGCGCCGACCCGCCGGCCTTGAACCCGCCCGACTTGAACCCGCCCGGCTTGCCCTGGCGGCGCCGGTCGCGATCACCAGCCGGCTGGGCCGGGGCGCTGCGCGGTTCGACCCGCACTTCGCCCTTGGCGTCGCGCTGTGCTTCGGTGCGGGTGTCGCGGCGCGGCGGCTGGCCACGTCCCGTCCCGCCGCGCGGCGTGTGCCGCGGCCCGCGGACGGGCTCGACGTGCTTGGCGACGATGTCGACTTCTTCGCGCAGCCCTTGGGGCAGCGGCACTTGGCCCAGCGTGACGCGGGTCAGCTTCTGGATTTCGCGCAGGTAATCGCGCTCGTCCGCCGCGCACAGGCTCAGCGCCACGCCGTCGCGCCCGGCGCGCGCGGTGCGGCCGATGCGGTGGACGTATTGCTCGGCCACGTTGGGCAGCTCGAAGTTGATGACATGCGAAACGCCGGTCACGTCGATGCCGCGCGCGGCGATGTCGGTTGCGACGAGGATATTGACCCGGCCCGCCTTGAAATCGTCGAGCGCGCGTTCGCGCTGCGGCTGGCTCTTGTTGCCGTGGATGGCGTTCGACGGAATGCCGCTTTGCGCCAGCTTCTTCACCACCCGGTCGGCGCCGTGTTTGGTGCGGGTGAAGATCAGCACGCGTTCCATCTCGCCGCCGGCAAAGCCCTTGCGCAGCCAGATCGTGAGCAGCGCCTGCTTTTCGGCTTGGCCGACGAAGCAGACATACTGCTCGACCCGCTCGGCGGTGGTCGCCTGCGGGGCGACCGAGACGTGCGCCGGGTCGGTCAGGTACTGGCCGGCGAGCTGCTTGATCGCGGTCGGCATGGTGGCGCTGAAGAACAGCGTCTGGCGCTTGGCCGGCAGCATCCGCACGATCGCTCGCAGGGCGTGGATGAAGCCCAGGTCCATCATCTGGTCGGCTTCGTCGAGCACCAGAATTTCGACCTCGGACAGGTCGAGCGCGCGCTGATCGGTCAGGTCGACCAGGCGGCCGGGGGTGGCGATCAGGATGTCGACGCCGCGCGCCACGTCCTGCTTGTTCTTGTGAACCGAAGTGCCGCCGAACACGGTGACCACCTTGAGGTTCGAAAAGCGGCCGTATTCGCGGGCGCTTTCGGCGATCTGGCCGGCCAGCTCGCGGGTCGGCGCCAGCACCAGCATGCGGCAATGGCGCGGCTTGGGGCGCTTGTTGGCGGCGACCAGCCGATCGAGCGAGGGCAGCATGAACGCCGCGGTCTTGCCGGTGCCGGTCTGGGCGATGCCCAACAGGTCGCGCCCTTCGAGCACGGTGGGGATGGCCTGCGCCTGAATTGGCGTCGGTTCATCATAGCCCTTTAGTTCAAGCGCCTGGATGAGAGGGTGTGATAACCCCAGATTTACGAAAGTCATTGTTGTGTTTTAACTCGCATGTGTGCGACAGCGCAGGCCCAATAAGGGCGCGCAGGCGCGGGTAACGGCCCGCCAAAGCAAAACACTTTGGTCAGACCAGGGAACGACCCGCGTGAATAGGGAAGCTCTAGCTAAACAACCGAGGCGCGGCCGGGGCGACTTGTCGCCAGTTCACGCTGCCGAGCGCTTCGATGGCGGCCAGATGGCGTGGTCGCGGCGAAAAGTCAAGCTATTGTTGCGCTGCAACATCAGCGCGGGCCCTTTCGACCTGTCGACTGGCGCGAGATAGCCCCATGATATCGACCGCTTACGTCCCCGTTATCGCGGCGATCTGGCTCGCCTGGCTGGTCAGTTGGAACGTCGCCACGTTCTGGCGCGAACGCTCGGTTGCCGAAGCACCGCGTAACGAATGGCGCTTGCTGTTCGTGCTGGTCGTGCTCGGGTTCTTTCTTACCTTCGGCGTGTTCGGCTGGCTGTTCCCGCCGCTGTGGCGCGCCGGTCCCGGGCTGGGCTGGTCGATGGTGGCGCTCAACGTCCTCGGCCTCGCCTACACCTGGTGGGCGCGCATCCACATGGGCCGGTTGTGGCACGCCGGGGTGTCGCGCACTGCGCAGCACCGGGTGATCGACAGCGGCCCGTTCGCACAAGTGCGGCATCCGATCTACAGCGGGATGATGCTGGCGGTGTGGGCCACCGCGGTGCTGCAGGCGCGGCCGCTGGCGTTTCTCGGCGCGGTGATCTTCACGCTCGGCTTCGGGCTCAAGGCGCGGGTCGAGGAACGCTTTCTGATGCGCGAACTGCCCGAATATCCCGAATACCGGAAACGGGTGCGCATGCTGGTGCCTTTCGTTATCTGACGGCGCCATGCCCTCAGCTACCTTCGCCCCGTTCGCGCATCGCCCCTTCGCCCGGCTGATGGCGGGCGTGCTACTGGCCAACCTCGGCAACTACATCCTTTCGGTCGGCGCGGCGTGGGAACTGACCGCCGCGGGCCAGCCCGCCGACGTGGTGGCGCTGGTGCAAACCGCGGTGACCCTGCCCATGCTGCTGCTGGCGCTGCCCGCCGGGGCCTGGGCCGACATGCACGACAAGCGCCGGATCATCCTCGGCGCGCAAGCCGCCATGCTGCTGCTGTCGCTGCTGCTGGCGCTGCTTATCGGGCTGGGTCGCGCCCCGGTGTGGGCGGTGATCGCGCTGGTCGGCGCGGTGGCCTGCGGCACAGCCTGCTTCAGCCCGGCGATGGGAGCGAGCATCCGCGGCGCGGTGCCGGGGACCCAGCTGGCCGCGGCGGTGGCGCTCAACATCCTGGTGTTCAACACCGCCCGCACTGTCGGCCCGGCGATTGGCGGGGCGATCGTGGCGGCAGCGGGATCGGGCGTGGC
>JANOAH010000092.1:0-4419 GCA_031411075.1 Erythrobacteraceae bacterium | reverse complement strand
CAGGTCGGCCGCGATTCCCAGCAGCCGTTGCTGCAGCGCGCCGAGCCGGTCGAGCTCGCGCTCGTCGAGCCGCCAGCGGCTTTCCGGATTGCGCCGCCAGGTGCCGGTGCCCGAGCAGGGTGCGTCGACCAGCACTGCATCGGCGCGGCCGACCCATTGCCCGAGCCCCTCGACCTCGCGGCCCGGGTCGAGCAGCACGGTCTCGGTCAGCGCCGCCCCGGCCCGCGCGGCGCGGGGGCCCAGCCGCGACAGCCGCGCCCGGTCGGTATCGGCGGCGATCAGCGTGCCGCGATTGTCCATCGCCGCGGCCAGCGCCAGCGTCTTGCCGCCGGCCCCGGCGCACAAGTCGATCACCGTCTCGCCCGGGCGCGCGGCGACGGCCGCGCAGGCTAGCTGGCTGCCGCCGTCCTGCACTTCGATCAGACCTTCCTGATAGGCCGGCCACTGTTCGACTGAAGTGCCGAAGCCGAAACGCAGCCCCTGCGCGGCGGTCAGCGGCTCACCGGGCTCGGGCAGCGCGATCGTCGCCCGGTCGGCCTTGAGCGCATTGACCCTGACATCGAGCGGCGCGCGGCCCAGCAGGGCCTCGGCCTCCGCCCCGTCGACATCGGACGCCGCCAGCCGCTCGGTCAACCAGTGCGGAGCGATGCCGCCCTCGGCGACCGGCTCTCCCGCCTCGACAGGCGCCGGCCCATAGTTCGACCCGTCGAACAACTCGGCCAACGCCGTATCGCCTTCGGCCAGCCGCAGCAGCGCCGCCCGTCCGCTCCCCGGCACGGGTCCGCAGGCGCGGATCGCGGCATAGACCAGCTCGCGGATCGCGCGCCGGTCTTTCGAACCGGCAAAGCGGCTGGCGCGGAACCAGTCGGCCAGGATGCGGTCAGCGGGCGCGCCCTTGGTGCACGCCGCGGCGATCACCTGATCGAGCAGGCCGATCGCCGTCTGCACCCGCGCCGCCGGGGTCATCGCTCAGGCGCCCGGAGGCGAAAGGTTACACAAAAGATACACCTGGACGCAGCTTGCAGGGAATTGCCGATGCCGCCCCCGGCTGGCTGGCGGGGCGGAAGACGAACCGGCGAATCGGGCATTGCTCTGCCCTGTCAGATCGGCGCGATGTAGGAAAGTTTTTCGCCGCCGTTGTGGCTTCGCTTCGATCAGCCGCCGAGCGCGTCCCGGCCGACCGTGATGCTGGCTTGCAGATCCGTCGGCCGGATGACCGCTCTGACCGGAGGCGCAGCGACAAGTTTGACCCACAGCGTATCGCCGTCCCTAAAGAAGGAGGTCTCGGTCGCCTGCCGCAACGCGGCCAGACTGCTCTGCTGCATTCCCGAGGCCGCCGAGGTGAACCCCGGCAGCTGGAAAATGACCCACGATCCCGCGTCCATCTCGGCCAGGCTCAGCGTGACTTCGGGCCGTTCGGTCTTGACCTCGATCTCGGTGCCGGCGCGTACCGTGCTCTGGTCGCCGCTGATCCTGAATTCCGTGCCATTGCGAATGAGTGCGATCGGCGCTTGCGGAGGCCGGCGGGTGAACAAAGCCGTCCGCTGGGCCCGGACCAGCGGTGTATCCGGAGCGCTGGGGCCGAGCGAAGAGAGCAGGGCAAACCGCGCGGTGCGCGATTCCAGATCGACCGCGCGGGGCAATTCTCCCCGCGCATCCGAGAGGTTCAAGCGTCCGATATCGCCGGTGCACACCGAAGCGTTCCAGGTCGGATGGATCTGGCAGCTGTCGTCGGTGGCGACGCTGTTGTTTTCGCCATCATGAAGCAGGACCTGCGAATTGGGCACGCCGGTTACCGAGCCGTCGAGGTCGCGGAAGGAGAGCGTCCGATAGGCGTTGCCGCCGCGGTTGTCGTTATCGAACCGGGCATCGTATTTCGGGAAATAGACCGGCTTGGCGTTGACGAATTGCGCCCCGCGGATGGTGCTCCCGGTGCTCAGCCCCGCACTGGTGAACAGCAGGAATGACAGCGCACCGGTCTTGCGCCGGTCGTTGTCCTCGAAGTTGACGAACGTCGTGTTCACCACTTCCGGGCGGTAATCGTAGTATTCATAGCCCCGGATCGGGAAGTCCGGGATCGACGGCTTGGGCAGGCTGCGGCCGTAAGCCAGTTCCTCTGACGTGGTCGGATTGCCGACGTTGGCGGTCTCGCCCACCACCAGCGAGTCCACCAGGCGCGCGCTGAACGGCAGGCTGCCGATATCGCCGGCCGCCTGGGTCATGCCGATGGCGTTGTCGGCGAATTTGGCATTGCTGTAGACGTAAAGATCGCCCCGGCCCCAGAGGCCGCCATTGCGGTTCTTGTAGGCGGTCAAGTTATCGAAGTGCGTCTCCATCACCGCGCTCTCCAGATCGGTGGGATCTGTCAGAGGCAGCAAAGGAATGGAGGCCAGCCCAAAGGTGTTGTCCTGGTCGATGTGCCGGTCGATCAGGAACCCGTCGAAGTTTGAATGCGACGTGTTGCCGCGGAACGCGCGTAACGGGGTGCGGCGCGGCCAGGTCTGGGCGCTGACCTCGGTACCCGCGAAGGCGCCGTTGGGGTGTTGCGGGATCGACAGCCAGAAGCCCACCTGATCGGAACCGGCCGCGACATTGTCGATGAAGCTGTTGTCGGGATTGGTGATCCAGAAGCTCGCCACAGTGTTGTCGGACGGCAGCAGAGTGTTTCCGCCGTGGAAGCTCGCTTGCCGTGCGGCCGCCGGAGTCTCGAACTGAATCCGCTCTCCATTGGCGGCGAGGTTGGTCGGCACGCAGTCGAGCGTTGGATGACACTTGGTCTGGATCGCCAGGTTGCGGACGAACTGGTTGCCGTGCTCGATCCCGTCTTCGAGGAAGAAGCAGTGGCCCACGGTGTTGAAGGTGACGTTGTTCTCGATGGTGAGGTCGTTGGTGCCGTGGACCGTGACGCAGCGATTGAAGGTGTCGTGGATCGCGGCGTTGCGGATATACTGACCCGCGCCTTCGCCGAGCACGTGGAAATGCATCGGATAGCGGGCCAGCGTCAGGTGCTGGCCCATGCGGTTCAATTCCACCCCGTCGACGTAGGCCCTTGAGCCGCCCATCGCCATGATATGGCCGCCCAAGTAGCTGGTCGCCGCGTCTTCCGATGCCTCGACCTTGATGTTGCGCGTCAGCATGGCGACTTCGCCGCGCTCGTCGACGCCGAAGGTCACCTCGCCATAGTGCATGTACTGCAGCGGCTCGGCGAAGCTG
Organism: Erythrobacteraceae bacterium; assembly: GCA_031411075.1. GTDB lineage: Bacteria > Pseudomonadota > Alphaproteobacteria > Sphingomonadales > Sphingomonadaceae > Croceibacterium_A. The sequence goes on along the minus strand of JANOAH010000092.1, from coordinate 1,206 downwards.
ATCGTGTTGCCACTCACTCTTGTGATCGTGCGGCGTTCGGCCTGGCGCGGGTCGAAGTCGGTCGAGGCGAGCACGATCTCCTCGCCCGCGCGCCATTCGCTGGCGTCGAGGACGCTGATCGACGTGGCGCCGCGTTCGGCGGTCTTCGCCAGCTTGGTCCAGGTGTTCCGGCTCGTGCCGTGCATATTGAGCGTGCCGCGCAGCAGCATCACGCCGCGATCGCCCATGGTGTTGATGTCTTCGCCCGGCACGGCGTCGGTCAGGGTGATCGTGGCGTTGTGGCGGAAGGGCCGCGCCTCGGTGCCGATCTCGAGCTCGCCGCCGGGGACGTAGATCCAGTCGGTGACCAGCGCCAGATCGCGCTCGTCGGCGAAGGTCAGCTTGCCCTGCACGGTCACGCTGCGCAGCGCCGGCGGGCTCATGTCGAGCACAACCTCGGTCCCGCGCGGAATGGTCACCGCCTCGCCCGCCGCGGGCACCCGGCCCGCGGGCCAGGCCGAGGCATCGGACCACTTAACCGTCCGCGTGATCGCCGCCGGGGCGGCCACGTCCGCCGCCATGGCGGTGTGATGCTCGTTGTCTTGCGCGGCAGCGCCCGCGCCCGTGGCGAACAGCAGCGCGGCTGAGGCGAGATTACGCATGACTTGGCCTCCCCTCCCAGGATCACTGACTTGCGAAGGACTATGAAACGAATGACTTTGTCTGCCAAGCGGTCGAGCGGCCTATGGCCGCCCTTTGACCAAATCCTCGACCACGCCCGGGTCCGCAAGCGTGCTGGTATCGCCCAGGTTGGCGACGTCGTTTTCGGCAATCTTGCGAAGAATTCTCCGCATGATCTTGCCTGAGCGGGTCTTGGGCAGGGCGGGGGCGAACTGGACCACGTCGGGCGTAGCGATCGGGCCGATTTCCCTGCGCACCCATTGCACCAGTTCGGCGCGCAGTTCCTCGCTGTCCTCGGTGCCGGCCACGGTGGTGACGTAGGCGTAGATGCCCTGGCCCTTGATGTCGTGCGGCATGCCAACCACCGCGGCTTCGGCGACCTTGTCGTGCAGCACCAGCGCAGATTCGACCTCGGCGGTGCCCATGCGGTGGCCGGAGACGTTGATCACGTCGTCGATGCGGCCGGTGATCCAGTAATAGCCGTCGGCGTCCCGGCGGCAGCCGTCGCCGGTGAAGTAGGTGCCCGGGTACTGGCTGAAGTAGGTG
>JANOAH010000091.1:0-3270 GCA_031411075.1 Erythrobacteraceae bacterium | reverse complement strand
GCGGGTCCCGCCGCGTGACGGCACGAAGCGGGCAACTTTGGCGCCAAGTTTCATCAGCGCGATCAGCGTGGGCTTGGGCACGCGGCGCACGTCCTCGTACCAACTGGTCAGCGTACCGATGAACTGGTGCATGTGGCCGATGCGCTGGCGGACATGGTCGGGGACGTCCTTGCGGCCCTCGAGCCGCGCGACGAGATCGCCGAGCAGCAGGATGGTCGGGTCGATCTCGCGCCGCTTGCGCTCGGCGGCGATCTTCAACAGCAGATCCCACGGATCGGTCTCGGCCAGGAAATGGTCGCGCCGATCACCCTTTACATGAGTCCGGCGGACGATCTCGTAGCCCTGCAGTTCCTTGAGCGCGGTCGAGACGTTCGAGCGGGCAAGGCCGAGCGCGACGCAGATTTCTTCGGCATGGATCGGCCGATCGGACAGGTAGAGCAGCGCGTGGACTTGCGCGACCGAGCGGTTGACGCCCCACTGGCTGCCCATCTCGCCCCAGTGGAGGATGAACGCCTCGGCCTCGGGGATTTTCGCCAGGGTGGTCACGACTCGGCTCCTATTTCTGTAATTTCAGAAATAGCCGATAGGAGTGGAATGTCAAGCCGGCGCCGCGGCTTCCTCGCGCACCCGAGCCAGATCGGCGCCCAGGTGCCGCGCGGCGAGGAAGTAATGCACCCCGGCCCAGAAATAGATCAGCGCGAACAGCGCCAACGCGTAAACCAGCGCCTGCGTTTCGCCGAACCGCGGCGCGAGCGCATCGCTCAGCATGCCCACGAACAGCGTGCCGAGGCCCTGGCCCACCAGCGCGTAAACCGCGCCCAGCAAGGCCGATCCGGTCGCCCGCATCCGCGAATGGAGCAGGTTCTGGAAAACCCCGAAGCTGACCCCGAGATAGGCGTACTGGAACAGCCCGCCGACGAACAGCAGCGGCAGCAGCAGCCACAGATCGCCCTGCGTGATCGCCGCGATATAGATCGCCCCGCCGATCAGCAGCGCTACGCCGGGCACGGTCAGGAAGGCGGCGGCGTTGCGCGCGCCCAACCGGTCGGCAAGCCGCCCGCCCGCCAGCACCGCGATCGCGCCGGGCAGGCTGCCGAGCACGCCCGACATCAACCCGGCCTGGGCCAGCGAGACGCCGAACTTGCGGGTGAAGACGAAGATCAGGAAGCCGTTGAGCCCGAACCCGACCATCGACGCCAGCGTCGATCCGATCAGCAATTGTCGCGCGCTCTTGAGCCCGACCAGCCGCCCGAACACCGCGCCGATCGGCGGCACCTCGTCACTCGCCTCGCGGTCGTGCCGGCCACGCGGCGGTTCGGCGATGAACAGCCACACCGCCACCGCCAGCAGGATGCCGGGCACGGTGAACAGCAGGAAGGCGTTGCGCCAGCCCCACTCCTGCCCGATCCAGCCGCCGCCCGAATAGCCGATGAAGGCGCCGACCGGCGGCGCCAGCAGCAGCACGCTCATCGCGGTGGCGCGGCGTTCGGGCGGGAAATAGTCGGCCACCACCGACTGGTTCGCCGGCAGCCCCACCGCCTCGCCCACGCCCACCCCGATCCGCGCCAGCAGCAGTTGTGCAAACGTGCCGACGAAGCCGCACACGGCGGTCGCCAGCGACCACAGCAGCGTGCCGATGGCGATCAGCGAGACGCGATGCGAGCGTTCGGCGAAGCGGGCGATGACGATCGACAGCGAGACATTGAGCACGGCAAAGGCCAGCCCGGTCATCAGCCCGACTTGCGTATCGCTGAGGCGGAATTCGGCTTTGATCGGCACCGCCAGCACGTTCATGACGATCCGGTCGATGAACCCGATCGTGGCGACGCCGGTCAGCAACGCCAGCGCCAGCCAGGGCGAATCGCGCCGGGTCATCGCAACATCACAGGTCGAGCGCCGTTTGCTTGTCGGCATCGCCTTTGGCGGCGGCCGATTTCACCGCGTCGCTTCGCGCCATCGGCAAGTCGAGCCGCTGGCCGGGCGCGCCGGGGCGGTCGAACAGCTCGGCCACGGTGATCACCTGCAGGCGGTCGTCCTCGCGGTCGAGCAGCGGATGCTTGAACTTGCCCGCCGCGGCGATCTCGTCGCGCATCGGCTTGGTCGGCAGTCCGGTGCAGATCAGGAAGCCGAACTCGGCCTTTTCGCGCTGGCGGTCGCTGTTGAGCGTGGCGAGATCGCCGCGATTGCCGGGGCGGCTTTTGACCTGGAAGATCGCCTTGCCGTTGGTGTCGGCATCGAGGAGGAAGTAGGCGATCCCGTCGATCCCGCCGTCGGCGCCCTTCTTCTCGTTGATCCGCGCCTGGTTCCTGCTGAACGTGAGCACCGCCCACTTCTCGAATTCCTTGCGGGTCTTGTCGTCCTTGCGGTTGGCAAGGGCCATCGCGCTTTCGAGGTCGCGCGGCACCCCGTCGAGGTTGATGGTCGCCTCGATCGCCGGCCACTCGTCCTTGTAGGTATCGGCGAAGCGTTTGAGGATCAGCGCGATCGACTGATAGGTCACGTCGATCCCGATCCACCGCCGCCCCAGCCGCTGCGCGACCGCGACCGTGGTGCCACATCCGCAATAGGCGTCGAGCACGACATCGCCCTCGTTCGACGACGCCTTGATGATGCGTTCGAGGAGGGCTTCGGGTTTCTGTGTGGGGTAGCCGAGGCGTTCGGCAGCTTGGGAATTTATCGGGAAAATGTCTGTCCAGATCGCTCCCATTACGCCGCCCGCCATCTCGGAAAGGTATCGCTTCAGGCGGGGCCGCTTGGTTGTGTTGTAGCTACCGTCTGAGTGCGTCGGATAGTAGATGCGCCCTTCGTCATGAAGGCGCTGCATTGTTTCCCGTTGGTAGCGCCAACCCATCGCGGGTGAAGGATATCCGAGCCATTCATACATCATGTTGGGGCGAGGGTTTGGACTGGTCATGTTGTCTAAGTGGTATCGGCCTCGACCGTCACCGTCGTCGTTCCCGTACTTGCTTGCCAGATACTGCTCCGAGTGTGCCTCTCGTGGCGTGTTCCAAGTAAAGTCGCGACCTTTCGTATAGAACAATATGATGTCGGAAACGCGGCTCCACGTTTTGCTATCGCTGTGCGTTGTTGTTCGTTTCCAAACGATTTCGTTCTGATAGTCCCCGCCCTGCCCGCAGAACACCGCATCGAGGACCAGCTTGAGGTAGTGCGAGGCGGTCGGGTCGCAGTGGAGGTAGAAGCTGCCGGTGGGTTTGAGGACGCGGTGAATTTCGACGATCCGCAGCGTCATGTGGACGAGGTAGGCGAGCA
>JANOAH010000090.1:0-14043 GCA_031411075.1 Erythrobacteraceae bacterium | reverse complement strand
CAGCGCTGCTTCAATCAGATCAAGGGGTTCGGCGAATACGGCTTTCCCGAAAGCCACGCCGCCAGCTTCGCCCACCTGGTCTATGTTTCGAGCTGGATCAAATGCCATTACCCGGCCGCGTTCGCCGCCGCGCTGCTCAATTCGCAGCCGATGGGCTTCTACGCCCCGGCGCAAATCGTGCGCGACGCGGCCCAACACGGGGTCGAGCTGCGGCCGGTCGACGTCAACGCTTCGGACTGGGATGGCACTTTGGAGAGAGTGGATTCACGCGGGGGCGCGGGGACGCGGAGAAGAGAAGGGGATTTCGCGCGCCAAGACGCAAAGGCGCTAAGAGGTCCAGCGAGCGGCGAAGCCATTTTAGAAAATGAGGTTGTGGATCAAGGAAAAGGCCTGCGGCCGGCGCAACCCCTTGGCGCCTTTGCGCCTTGGCGAGCGCAGATGACTTCACCCCTCCGCGCCTCCGCGCCTCCGCGTGAACCAAACACCGCCCTTCGCCTGGGCCTGCGCCAGGTCGATGGCTTGCCTGAACATGTCGCCGCCATGCTGGTGGCGACGCGGCAGGCGGGCGGGGTGTATCGCGACGTGGCCGAGCTGCGCGACCGGGCGCGGCTGCCGGCGGGCCACATCGAACGGCTCGCCGCGGCCGACGGGTTCGGTTCGCTGGAACTGCCGCGGCGCCAGGCGATATGGGATGCCCGCGCGCTGGTGGCGGGCGAGGATCTGCCGCTGTTCAGCGCGGCGCGGGCGCGCGACGAAGGGGCCGAGCCTATCCGCACCGCTTTGCCGACGATGCCGCTGAGCGAGGAAGTGGTCGCCGATTACCAGACCCAGCGGCTGAGCCTGAAGGCGCATCCGCTGAGCTTTCTGCGCCCCAGCCTGGCGGCGCGCGGTTTTATCCCCGCGGCCCAATTGCGCCAGCGGCGCTTCCGCTCGATGGTCCAGGTCGCCGGCGTGGTGCTGATCCGCCAGCGCCCCGGCAGCGCCAAGGGGGTGTGCTTCATCACGCTCGAGGACGAGACCGGCGTGGTCAACCTGGTGATCTGGCCCGACAAGATGGAACAATACCGCCGCGTGATCATGGGCTCGCGGCTGATGGAAGTGCGCGGCCGGGTCGAATACGACGAGGAGGTGATCCACGTCATCGCCGCGCACCTGGTCGATGCCACGGCGGCGCTGCACAACCTGTCCGACGATCTGATGCCGATCACCATCGCCCGCGCCGATCACTGCAACAACCCGCTGCCGAGCCGCTGGGGGCCGGGCGGGGTGTTGCTGGACGAGACCGGACAGGCGTCGGCGCCCAAGCCGTGGGAGCCGCCGGGGCCAGGCAACCGCGACTGCGGCTATGCCCAGCGCGGCCACCCCCGCGACGTGCGGATCATCCCCAAGTCGCGCGATTTCCATTGAGCGCCGGCTTCGGACCGCGCAGGCCGGTTATATGAACCGACATGTGCCGATTGATGGGCCGATCCTGACCCTTCTGCTCATGGGGTCGCTGTTCGTCGCACTGCGTAGCTGGCTGGCCGAGCATCCGCAGCACGATCCCTGGGCACCGCTCGATCTGAACGATCCGCCGGGCTGGGCAACTGAGCGCAAGCTGACCGCCCTGCGCGCCGATCCCGCCGAATGCCGCCGCGTACTCGAGCGCAGCGGCGTTGCCTTCAGCGCGTTATCCGCGGCGGGCGAGGGCGCTTGCCGCCGGGAGGACCGCGTGCAAGTTCCCGAGCTGCCGTTCGCTCCCGCCCAGCCCATAGCCACGTGCCCAGTCGCCGCGGCGCTCGCCCTTTGGTTGCGTACCGGCGTGCAGCCGGCCGCGCAGGGGCATCTCGGAGCGTCCGTTGCACGCGTCGAGCATTTCGGCACCTATAGCTGCCGCCGCCTTTATGGTCGCAATGACGCGCGCTGGAGCCAACACGCCACCGGCAACGCGATCGACATCGCCGCGTTCGTCCTCGACGATGGCCGCCGGATCAGCGTTGCGGCCGATTGGCGGGGCGAACGCGCGCGCGGTGCCTTTCTGCACCAGGTTCGCGATGCGGCCTGCAGCGCCTTCGGCACAGTCCTCTCGCCCGATTACAACGCCGCCCACGCCGATCACCTGCACCTCGATCAGGAGGCGCGAGGGTTTGGCGGCGTCTGCCGCTAGCGGGCCTTGTGTACCCAGGCGTTGACCGCGAAGCGCGCGCTTTCGAACGTCCCGCCGGGGTCCACGATCGGCCGCACTTCGTGCACTGCGAAAGCCGGAATCGCCAGCAGGCGGTTGTCGAGCGGCTCGATCAGCTCGGGTTCGCCGGGCCCGAAGGGATGCACCGCGAACTGGCCGCCGGTAAAGCGGCGCGGGCGGGCATGGAAGTAATAGACCGCGGTGATCGCCCGGTCGCTCGGCAGCCCGGCGGCGTTGGGGCCGATGAAGGTATCGCGATGCGGCGCGAAGAAATCGCCGTCGCCATGCGCGCTCAGCTCCAATTCGAGCCGCGCCGGCTCGAACGGAGCCATGCCGAGCGCCTCGAACATCGCCGGCAGCACGGCGCGTACCGCCTCGCGGAACGGCTTGGCCAGATCGCCAAGGTATTCGTTGGTCATCGCCTTGCGTTGCTGATGATAGACCGGGGCGCCGTGGCGTTTGACCTCGGCCGCGATGAACAGGTCGCGATGCGCCAGGACGTGGCCGAGCAGCCGATCGTGCAGTTCGGCGGTGAGGAAATCGTCGATCACGAAATGGCGCGGCGTCATCATCTCGGCCTGGTTTGCTGGTGACCCCTACGGGAATCGAACCCGTGTTTCAGCCGTGAGAGGGCCGAAAATGGTATATTCTGGCACACCTCGGCACGGTGCTATCCGATAAAACCCTCAGAAAACCGTGTTTCCTTGTGCCAGTGCGTTCGCGGGCGTATATTACCGATGCTTTACCGAAAGGCATATATGGCCCGCACTGTCAGAGATTACCGACTAGAGACGCGAGCGCAGCGCGACAAGCTAAAGCAGCGAGCCGAGCCCTATTGGGTTTTGCTCAGCGAGGGTTTCCATCTCGGCTATTACCGGGGCAAGTCGGTTGTCAAGTGGGTCGCGCGTCACCGCCCGCCCGGTCGCGTTGGGGGCTATAATAAGACCACGCTGGGTGAGTCCGACGATACGGGTGACGCGGATGGCATCAACATTATCGATTTCCGACAGGCACAAGACAAAGCCCGGGAATGGCTGCGCACTGTTGAGGGCGGCGTCGCGGTCAAGGCCAGTTTCACGGTTGGGGACGCGCTCGATGAATATCTCGCGGCGTTCCAGGGCAAGGATTTGGCCAACACTCGGCGGCGGGTGGAACAGTTCGTCCGGCCCGCGCTCGGCGATGTGAAGCTGTCCCGGTTATCCGCAGCGCAAGTGCGCGGGTTCCATCATAGCCGGGCCACCACGGCCGCACGCTTGCGGACTCGCCGGGGTGAGGAGCAACGTTTCCGCCCGCTCCTTACGGCGGACGAGAAGCGCAAGCGCCGCGCCACCGCCAATCGCGACCTGACGGTTCTAAAGGCCGCGCTCAACCTCGCCTACAGCAACGGGCGCATTGCCAGCGATCAGGCGTGGCGGTCAGTTAAGTCCTATCGTGGGGTGGACGCGGCGCGGCTCCGTTACCTTACCGACGATGAGGCTCGGCGGCTTGTCAACGCTGCCGTTCCGGAGTTTCGCCCCATAGTGCAGGCGGCATTGCTCACGGGCGCACGGTGGGGTGAGCTACGCAGCATCAAGGTCCGCGATGTCGACTTGCGCGCCGGCACCGTCCAGCTCGCCGATACAAAGGGCGGCGGCGCACGGGATTGCTACCTGGAGAGCGAGGGCGTGGCCTTGTTCGACCAGCAGACAGTCGGCAAGTCCGCGGGCGATCTTGTCTTTCCCGCGCCTGACGGAGAGCGCTGGACGGACTCGATGCAAATTCGGCGCATGGCCGACGCGTCAAGAGCAGGGAAGGTCGATCCTCGGGCTGGCTTTCACGATTTGCGCCGGACTTATGGGGCGAGGCTGGCGCGGGCTGGTGTGCCGATGTCCGTCATTGCCGAGGCACTTGGCCACGCCGACGAACGCATCACCCGGAAGCACTACGCCCATCTGGCACCGAGCTACGTCAGCGAGACTGTGCGTCAGCACGCGTCGGGGCTCGGCATTGTCGATCAATCGAATCAAGCAATTTACCGCCTCAACCCCGCCTGAGTTATCAACAGGCCTGTCGACCGACTTCGCCATGGACATGTATGCCCGTGAAGGTGGCGCAAGAGCGCGGAAATCCGCCATTCTGTCACGCTTTGTTCCGCGAGAACGGACGCGGAACGATTTGCTGGGGAGAAACAGCACGCCCGAGCCTTGCGAGGTGATTCGCCGGCTATTACAACAAATTGGCACCTGTCGGAACGGTGTGGCTCGCACAGGAAAAGGCCAAATGCAACAGCAAGCTTCAGGTCTTCAATCGATCGGCCAATTCTGCGCGAAACACAGCATTTCGCGCAGCGCACTTTATCGCGAAGTCCGGCTGGAACGGCTCAAGCTGACCAAGGTCGGAGGATCATCGCGAATCAGTCCCGTCCATGAGCGGGAGTGGCTCGATGCCCTGCCGGTTGTGACGGGGGTTGCGGCCTGAACCGTGGTCGGGATTTTCGCGCAATGGCAGCCTGTTTATGCCGACGCGGGAATTGCCACATTCCCGGTAGATGGCGCGGAAAAGCGCCCCGCAGTCAGTAACTACCGTCGAGCCGGACTGCCTGCCTCGCGCCAATGGGCGGCGAAATTTTCTGACGCCGATGCGCTTGGTTTTGCGTGCGGCCCGCGCAGCCGTTTGACTGTTCTCGACATAGATGCGCCTGACGAGAACCTGGTTGCTGACGCCTTCGCCAAATTGGGACCATCGCCCGTCATCATTCAAACTGGCTCGGGCAAATTCCATATCTGGTATCGTCACGCTGGCGAGGTTCGGTCAATTCGCAAGCGCGCCAGGCAACTCGGGCTTACGGGCCCGGTTGATATTCTCGGCAATGGCGGCTTCGCCGTGGCGCCTCCGTCGCACACGCCGAAAGGCGATTATCGATGGCTCCAAGGTTCGCTGGCCGATCTATCAAGCCTTCCAACGATGCGGTTGCCGGTCCACGCCCCCGCGAATGACTCCGCCATCGGTTCGGAACCCATGGGGGAGGGGGAACGAAACGATGCGCTTTTCCATGCCTGCTTGGGGGCAGCTCGAGACGCGGGGTCGCTGGCCGTATTGCTAGCTTTTGCGCACGACCTGAACAGCGCGGGGCATTGGCTTGCCTTGTCAGTCGACGAAGTTGAACGCGCCGCCACCAGCGCGTGGCGGTATCAAATCGAGGGACACAATCTCGTCGGGAAGGGCCGGTCCGTGGTTCTATCATGCGACGAACTTAGGGTTCTCCGGCGCAATCCGGAGGGCATGTATCTCTACACCGTGCTCCGCGAGAAAAATTGGGGGCGAGATTTCGTCATGGCGAACAAATGGCGTGAACACCTCGACTGCGGGGCCTGGTCGCTGCCGCGATTTCGGGCCGCCCGCAATTTTCTCATCTCCACGGGCCTGATCGTTGAGATCCGACCGGCCAAAAGGGGTGTCGGGCCGGCACTCTTTCAATTTTCGTCGCCGCTCGCTGTGTCAGAGGGGAGACGGCAGAGAGGGGTGTAGTGTTACTTATTGGTGCTCGATTTCGCGCACCCCTTTTTGCGGGGCAACGATGACCAAAGCAAAAGTGAAAACCGCCGATGGGCTAGTTAAGCCCGGCGATCCCGACAAGCTAGAGATCAAGGCCACCGATGAAGAACCGGCAGGCCGGACGCTAGCTCGCGTCACGCTGGACCCAATCACCCGCAATGCGAACCTGGCTAGCAGCTTCGGCACTCAGGTGTTCGGTGATCGGCAACGCGCTTCGATCATGGAGACGGCGGCGGTTCTGGCAGAGGAAGCCGCCAAGATTACCAAGGGCGACATGGGCCTGGCCAGCCGCATTCTCACTTCTCAGGCAGTGGCTCTGGACGCGCTCTTTACCGAGATGGCCAGGCGCTCAGGAAACAACATGGGTCAGTATCCTGACGCGGCAGACCGCTACATGCGGCTGGCGCTAAAGGCGCAGGCGAATTGCCGCGCGACCCTCGATGCCCTCGCGAAGCTCCACCAGCCGCGCGAACAGACGGTGCGCCACGTCCATGTCAACGAAGGCGGGCAGGCGGTCATTGCCGATCAGTTCCACCAGCATACCGGGGGCAGAGGAAATGCCGAACCAGCCGAACAATCCGATGCAACCGGAACCGCTGGCGAGCGCGCCGCGCTGCCATGCCCGGACCCGCTCGGGAACGGAGTGCCAGTCTCCGGCGGTGAAAGGGAAGCGTCGATGCAGGATGCACGGCGGAACGAATCCCGGCGCGCCTAAGGGCAATCAAAACGCTTGGAAGCACGGTGGACGCTCTGCCAGTACAATTGCAGCGGTCCGATATGTGAAGATGATTGCGCGGCTGGTGCGCGACGAAGAATGCTAATGTCTGCTATCGACCCAAAGCAGACATTGACCAGCCTCTGATCATGAGGGCTCTGCATCCTCTGCGGTCGTCCGAAGCGCATCCACCGTCGCATCGGGAGAAATGGCGGTGACCGTACCGGTCAACATACCGAAGATCGCCGAGTTATAGGCCGTTATCTCCACTCGCGCGCGTTGGCCGATCCGCACGGTGGCGATGTCCGAGGGCCGGACCTGGCTTTCGATATACAGCGCTTTGTCGCTGGGTACGATCTCAGCGATCGCCTGCCCGGGCGGCACGCTGCCGCCCACGGTGGTGACCAGGACACGGTTGACCCGTCCGCTGAGCGGGGCGCGGATTGTTGTGCGGTCCACCCGATCACCGAGCGCCGGCAACTGCTGCCGCTGCGCGGAAAGCTCGCCTTGGGCCTGGCTCAGCTCGGTGCCGGCCCGTGCCCGCCAGTCGCTGCGGGCCTGGGCCGCCGACGCGCGCGCCTCTACCACGGCGGAGCGCGCCCGCGCGATCGCGGACTCCGCCGCGGCTACTTCGTTGGCAGCGACTTCGGCGGCGTTCTCGGCCTGGATGAGCTCGACCTCGGGCACAATACGCTGCGCCGCCAATGGGCGGATCAGCTCCAACTCACGCTGCGCCGCGACCAAGTTTGAGCGGCGGCCCGGAGGATCGATTCGGTTTCGGCGACTTGCCGCTCCGACTGGGTCACCCGCGCCGCGCCGGCGGCGACGAGGCTTTCCAGCTCGACCCGGCGCGCGGCGTGGAGCGACTGCTCGACCGCCACTTGGCCGTTGCCGTCCGCGACGTAGCGCGGAGTTGCCCCTCTAACCTCGGCATTGAGCCTGGCGACCCGCGCTTTTGAGGTAGATGTCGGCGTTGCGGCGCAGCGGCACGTCCAGCCACGGCGCGATGCGCCCGCGCGGGATATCGACTTCGCTAAAGGCGTTCACCAACAGACTCCGCCCGATTCCATCCTCTGGGGCGCGGGCGCCTCAGGCAATGAAATCTTGCTGAACCGGCGGCGGCGTGCCGATCAGCATGATTACCAGTTCCGCCGTCGCGGCGTTGCCGTCGGTATCGCCGTAGATCACGCTATCGGCCCCGCTGACCCCAACCCACAGGCCATGCGCGGTGGGATTCGATCCGCCCCAGGCGAAGGCATCCTCCGTGCCGGCCGCGTTGGTCGTGTCGGCGTCGATGGCGGAGACGTCGAGGACGTCCTCGCCGCTGGTGAAGTCGGTGATCGCGTTGCTGCCGAGGATCGAGGCGAAGTGGAAGGTATCCTCGCCCGCCCCGCCGGTCAGCACATTGGCGCCGCCCAGCGCCGACAGCGAATCGTCTCCGACATCACCGACCAGCACGTCGTCGCCATTGGTACCGACCAGCTCGAGACCTGGGCTGAGGACATGTCCGTCAGCATCGAAAGTCAGGACGAACACGCCTTCCTGGGCATCCGCCCCTGCACGCACGGTGGCCGTGGCGCTGAAGCTGGAGCCGGCGGCGAGGCCGAACGCGTACAAGGTGATCGCGGCGTCGGCCGTGCCGAGCTGGCTCAGCAATGCGGGCGGCACGTCGATGTCGCCGTTCGCGTCAGGCTGGACTATGATCTGCACCAGCCCGGTCGGCAGGTAGCTGGCGTTGGGTATGCCCGCCAGGTTCAGACCTTGCCCGCCGTCAATCGCGGCAATGTGCAGCATGTAGGTTGGCGCAACCCCTGGCACCGTCGTGATCGCATCGACATGGAACGATTCGACGCGGCCCGTCGGCGGCGTGATCTGGCCCACGGTCGGTCCGCCGCCGACACCCGCGGCCACGGTGACGCTGCGCGTCGTTTCAAACAGCGGCGCATCGGGCAGGATGACCTGGTCGGCCAACGTCTCGAAGCTGATTTTGTAGCTTTCGCCGGCATCGACGCCGCCGATCGACAAGGCAAAGCGATTGTCGATGCTGAACTGGGCCAGGATTTCCGGCGTGATCGCCAACCCGCCGTTGGCCAGCGTCAATGGTACGACCAAGCGCTGCCCGTTGAGCCCAAAGCCGACCAGGCTGAATGTGGGGCTCGGCGCAATGACGCCCAGTGTAGCCACCGATATGAACGACACCTCGCCGGTGATCGGGACCGAAAAGCTGCGGTTCGGTGTGCTGGAGCTCAGTGTTACCTCGTGATAGAAGTCCTCGAGCGCGATGCCGTAGGACAGCGCGTAGCCGCCATTGGCGAGCGCGGCGAAATCGAACCCGCTTTCGCCGCCCTCGACAGAGGGCAAGCCGGTCAATTCGACCACCGAACCCTGCTTGGTACCGTCGGCGTTGTAGCGCTGGAGCGCTATGCCTACGCCATCATCATCCGGCCCGGCGATCACCCAGTGGGCCGCGAACCCGCCCCCGGGCAGGGCCGAAATGCCCACCGTTCCCGGATCGATCTCGGCCGGAAGCGCCGCATCGGCGCGCGGCTCCGGCCCGCTGACGAGATTGCCGGCGGCATCGAAGGTTTCGACCAGCACGCCCTCGGGCAGGGCAACGGCCGGGTTGTAGGTTGCTGTCACGGCGAACGTCGAACCGGCGAGGAGATTGGTGCCGATGATCGAAATGACCACATCCTGCGTGCCGAGCTGGTTCAGCAAGGATTGCGGGATGACGACATTGCCATTGGCATCAGCCACTCGATTGAGCAGCACGATCGCACCAGTCGACGTGGCGAAGGCATTGGAAATGCCGGTCAAGTTGACCGAGCTGACGCCCAGCGAGGGAACGATGCTGACGTTGTACGTCGGCGTTCCACCCGTCGCGGTGGCCGCGTCGATATGGTACGAAGTGGCGCGGCCCGGGGTAACCTGCAGCGCTAAAACGCCGGGCGTGACGGTAATCGAGCGCGAGAACGTCAAAGTTTGCGTCGGATCGATCGCCTGTTCGATTTCGGTCAGAACGCCAAGGTTGACCGTCTGACCGCCGCTCAGCCCGGACACGGTGAGCGAAAGGCGGTTGTCGAGCGAGAAATTCGCCAGGACCGCGTTGTCGATGACCAGCTGCCCGTTCGAAACCGTCAGAGTGACCCGCGCGATGTCGGACGGTGCACCCGGTTTTGCCGGGCCGGCCAAAGAGTATATGGCCCCCGCCGGGGCGGACTGGACCGAAATCGAGATCGGCTCGCCAGTGATGCTGAAGGTGAGCGGCGCGCCGGCGTTACTGGTGCCGAACAGGTTCCGGTAGAATTCCTGATGTTCCACACCCACTGCCAGCGCGTAACCGCCACCGGCGAGCGGCGTCAGGTCGAATGACGGATCGTCGAGCCCGTCGCCGACTTCGCTTTGGAGCTTGACGGCCGCGCCGAGGGACTGCCCGTCGCCACCGAACCGCTGCACCGCAAAACCGCCATCCACGGTGATCCAATGTACGACAAAGCCGCCGCCGACGGTCGGGGAAACGCCGATTCCGGCGTCTTCCCCGTCGCTCGCCGGCAGCGAACCGTCCAGCTTGACCGACCGTGGGCCCAGGGCGGCGCCATCGGGACCGAACAGCTGGATGTACACCCCCTCGGAAGTCGGTTCGAACGGGCGCCCGCTGGTCGTCGCGCTGAACGCGTTCCCGGCCACAAGGCCGTTCACCTGCAGGAACACGCGCACGTCCTGGGGACCGAGTCGTTCCAGGAGCAGCTGGGGAACCGCGACCACGCCATTGGCGTCGGCCGTCAACCCGCTGACGAATATGGTGCTGTTGCCGCCGAGCGACGCGCCGGGAATGCCGGACAGATCGACGTCGAAGGGATTGCTGGCGGAAACTTGCAGGGTGAAGGTAAGCCCGTTCGCGCCCGCGGTGTAGGTATTGAGATCGAACGACTCGACGCGACCGGCGCCGCCGAACACGACCACGGCGGGCGCAGCCGCATTCGAGAAGGTGCTGGTCACGAACGGCGCGTCGAAATCGACCTTCTGGTCCATTTCGGTCTGCACATTGAGGTTGACGGCCGCGGCGGACGCGGTCGGATTAGTCACTCGCAAACTGAGCCTGTTGTCAAACGCGAACTGATCGAGGACCGTCTGCGGCACTTCGATCGAGCCGTTGATCGGCAATGGCAGCGCCACGACGAGTTGGGTGGCGGGATTGGCCGCGCTGGCCCCGACCAGCGCATAAGTGGCGCCGGCCGGCGCCGCACCGATAGAGATCGTCTCCGGCTCGCCGACGAGCGAGAAGTTGGCCACGCCATTGTTGGCGCCCACAGTGCCGCCGTAGGCGCGAAATCCGTTCGCCTGATCGACGTTGAGGGCCAACACGAAATGGCCATTCTCGAGCGCCGTCAGGCCGAACGCGACTTCGTCATCCTCGTCGGCCTGGGCGTCGATCCCGGTCAGCACGATCGGGCCGCCGATCTTTTCACCATCGGCCCCGAACCGCTGGAAGGCGGCCGAGGCGACCTCGATATCGTCACCCGGCGCCACGCCAGTTTCGGGCACCAGCCACCGCACCACAAAGCCGCCGCCAGCCTGGGGCGTGACGGCAACAGCGCCCTCATCCTCATCGTCGATCAGCGATGGCGCGGCGCCGACGTCGATCCGCGTGTCGCTGTCGACCAGCGGCTGCGTCGAATAACGGAACTGCCCGGCCGCCGAAGCCGCCCCCGTGTTACCCGCCGCGTCGGTCGCCGTGGCCGAATAGGTGATGTAGCCTTCGCCCAGGATAGTGAGATCCGCGGCGCTGACGGTGGCGCTGAACACGCCGCCGCTCGCCTCGACCTGCTTGACCACGCTGGCCGCGCCGCGCGTCAGCGTCAGCGTCACCAGGCTGCCGGCTTCGGCCGTGCCCGAAATGATCGTGCCGTTGGCGGCTTCGAGAACGCTGACTGTCGGCCCGTCGCTCGATACCAGGTCCGCCGGCGCATCGGGCGCGGCGGTATCGAGCGTCACCACCAGCAGCGACGACGGCGCTCCTTGTGCACCCGCGGCGCCAGCAAACGCGGCTGACAGGACTTTGGTGCCATCGGCACCGAGAGTTGCCGCAGCAACGACGAAATCGTGGCTGAGGGTGGCACCGGCGGCGGGGAGATTGCCCGCCGCCAGCGTGAAGCTGGCGATCACCGTGCTGCCGAGCTTGAGCTCGAGCCGATCGCCCGCGACCGCGCCGGTGCCGCTGCCATAACTGACTGAAACGACCACGCCGTCGGCGGCTTCGGCGGCGCTGACGCGCGCGCCGGCATCGATCGTCGGCCGCTCCGGCGCACCCAGGGTGGTGGTGCCGGGATCGGTCGGGACGATGACGTTGACCTCGCCGACGGCCGCGTCAATCAGATCGGTTAGCGCGCCGCCATCGTAATCCCCGGCGTCGAGCGGAGGTCCACCGTCGACCGCGGCCGCCGCATCGTCGGCCAGATCGCCCTGGGCGACGATTTGCGCGGCAACGATTGCGGCCAGCGCGCCGAGCGGATCGCCCGTGCTAGGCGTATCGGCGATCAGCGCGTTGACGTTGGCCAGCGCGTCGGACACCGAGCCGGCCTGAGCGAGCACCGCTGCTTTCCCTGCCGGATCGGCGACCGCCGCGGCCGCGGTCGCGATCACCGCGCCGATCACTGCCGCATCGTCGAGCGCTAGCGGCGAGCCGTCGATTTCGCCGGCCAGCGCCGCCGCAGCCAGCGCCGCGGCCCCGTCGACCCCGGCAGCGTCGAGCGTCGCGGTGATGACCGCAAGGATGTTGGCGACCTGAACGGCAGCCTTCTGCACCTCCAGCGCGGCCGCGATCTCGGCAGCGGTACCGCCGCCGGCAATCACTGCGACCGGATCGTAATTGGCGAGGTCGATGTTGCCGAGTCCCAGCGCAGCCGCGACTTGGGCTTGTGCGGCAACGATCTGGGCGGCGGTCGGGGTGCCGGGCAGGGCCTGGACGAGCGCGTCGACCAAGGTCGTGAGCGGGGTCACAACCGTCGAGCCAGCCGCGGCCGCCAGTGTTCCGGTGAACGCCTGCCCGGTGCTGATGTCATGCGTGACGACGGTACCGTTGGCCGCGACGATCGGGGCAAGCACGATCCGGCCCGTACCCTGCAAACCGGTGAATTGCCCGGTGGCGTCGGTGAACACGAAGGCTTCGCCGGACAGCACGCCGTCATTGTTGGCGTCGACGTCGCCGGCGTCGAAGCGGCCGTTACCGTTGACGTCGGTGAACGCCTCGTGGTCCCAGACCCCGTCGCCGTCGTTGTCGCGGAATACCAGCGCGTCAGCGATATAGCCGTCGAGCGCGGCGCCGCTGGTGGCGTCATCGCTGCCCGCCACCACCAGCGTCACGGTGGCGACATCGGAGACCGCGCCATGGCGGTCGGTGGCGCGATAGGTGAAGGTGACCGTGCGGAATTCGCCGGTATCGAGGTCCTGGAAAGCGTCTCCCGGATCGAAACTGAAGGTGTTGCCGGTGATGGTGACCGTGCCGCCCGCGGGGCCGGACACCAGCGTGTAGGTCAACGAAGCCGCGTCGTCGTCGCTGTCGATGTCGTCGCCGGCAAAGGTGCCGCCCACCGGCGGGCCGTCTTCGCCAACGTTGCCGGCAACCGCGACGTTCGCCACGGTCGGACGGTCGTTGATGCCAACCACCGTGACCGTTACCGTGGCCACGCTGAGCGCGCCGTTGCCGAGCTGAATGAAATAGCTGAACGTATCGATCACCGTCTCGTTCTTGGCGAGGTGATCGAAGCGATCGGAATCGTAGCTGATCGTGCCGGCGTGCTCGCCCGAGGTGACGATCGTCGCTGTCGCCCCGCGATCGGTGATGATCGACTGCAGCCGCGGCGCGGCCAGCAATTGCGCCGAGGAGGCGGCACCGCTGAGCGTGGACAAGCCATACAGACGCGCCGCATTGCCGCCGCCGTCATTGGCCAGAACGTCGAGATAGGAAGTCGAGTCTTCGAGTGTGCGGAACGCGTCGTTGCTGGCGATCGGCGTCTTGACTGTCGAAATTTTGACTACCGCATTGCTCGGCATAACTCTTCCCCCATTCGGTCCGCAGCCACAGCGCGGAACCGGCTTTCGTTCGCTTGTCGAGAGGAGCCCCTCCCCTTCGACCAGAATCGTTCTGATTCGCCGTCAACCTAATTTGTTGACGCGAGCGCGCAAGGAGCGCGCCGATATTTCAGGCATTTGTGCCAACGAGGGACTTCGAGACCCCAAGGTTGCGGGGCGCGGAGAGGCGAGTGAAACCCCCTGACGATCAGGAGGGTTGCTGTTCTTCCTCCGGGATCACCTCGCCCGCTTGCTCGGGCTTGTCGGCGTGGTCGGACTGTTTGCCTTCCTTGCCGGCGGGCTTTCGCCTGGCCGGCTCGGCGTCGGGCTTTTGGCTCGGATTGGCGCTGTCGTCGAACAGCGCGTCTTCGCCTTCGCCGGCCTGGGCATTGGGATCGCCTGCGGACATTTCATATTCCATGATTCGAATACGCGGCGCGGGGCGCGCGGTTCCGGACCTAAAAAACGTTTTCCGCCGAACGGTTTATCGCACCTTCAGATATGCAGCGCGCGGCCATAGGCGGCGAGCACCGATTCGTGCATCATCTCACTCAGCGTC
>JANOAH010000089.1:0-13829 GCA_031411075.1 Erythrobacteraceae bacterium | reverse complement strand
GGGCCGCCGCGCGCCGACCCACGCCCCGAACGCCAGTGCCGCCAGCACCACCAGCGGGAACGGCGCGTCGAACCCGAACAGCGCGGCAAAGGCGATCACCGCCAGCACCCGCTGCAATGGCGTCTTAAGCGCCCGCCCGGCGATCCGCACCAGCGCCTGGGCGATGATCGCCAGCACTGCCGCCTTGATGCCCAGGAACAGCGCCGCGAACCACGCCAGGTTCGCCGCCGCGACATAGAGCATCGACAGCGCCAGCATCACCAGCGCGCCGGGAATGACAAACAGCGCGCCCGCCACCAGCCCGCCGCGCCAGCCGTGCAGCTTCCAGCCGATCCAGGTGGCAAGCTGCTGTGCCTCAGGGCCCGGCAGCAGGTGGCACAAGTTGAGCGCCTGGAGGTAATCGTCCTCGGCCACCCAGCGCCGCTCGTCGACCAGCTCGCGGTGCATCAAGGCGATCTGTCCGGCTGGGCCGCCGAAACTCAAGACACCGATCCGCGCCGAAACGCGGGTCAGCTCGGCGAAATCGGGGTGATGGAGCGGTTCAGTGGCCATATCGTCAAACCCTCAAGGGTCCGCGTCCCTGCGACAAGCTCAGGGTGAGCGGGCCGTGAAGGCAACGCTTGGGCCAGGGGCCTGACCGGGAGGTTGCTCGAATCCCGGTCCCGATCGATTACCCCGTGCTTCAGGCGAAGATCAACCCGTCACCTCAAGCACCATGTTGGTCGGCGTTTCCGCAGCCCGGCGCACATGGGCGAAGCCGGCTTCGCGGCACACCTCGGTCAGGACCTTCTGCCCGGCCTGCGCGCCGATGCCGCGCCCCACCTCCTGCGACAGCGAGTTGGGCGTGCACACCGTGCACGAAGCGGCATAGAAAATCTGCCCGAGCGGGTGCATGTTTTCAGCCATGCTGTCGCCCGCCATCGGCTCGACCAGCATGAACGTGCCGCCGGGCGCCAGCGTCTCGCGGATGTGCCGCGCCGCGCCGACTGGATCGCCCATGTCGTGCAATGCATCGAAGATGCAGGCGAAATCGAACCCCTCGCCGGCGAAATCCTGCGCCCGGGCAACCTGGAATTCGACATTGGTCACCCCCGCCTCGGCCGCCTTGGCACGCGCTTCCTCGATCGAGGGCTCGTGGTAATCGATCCCGACCACGGTCGAATTGGGATAGGCCTGCGCCATAAGCACGGTGGAGGACCCGTGGCCGCAGCCGATGTCGGCCACCTTGGCCCCGGCCTTGAGCTTGGCCTCGACCCCGTCGAGCGCAGGGATCCAGGTGTCGATCAGATTGGCCTGGTAGCCTGGGCGGAAGAAGCGATCGGTGCTGCAGAACAGGCATGCCGGATGATCGCCCCACGGCCGGCCCTGGCCCGATTTGAACGTCTCGATCGCCTTGGCATGGCCTTCGAATTGCGAAACGATCAGCTGAAAGAACCCCTGCATGCACGCCGGCTGGCCTTCGCGGGTGAACACCAGCGCCTGTTCGGGGCTGAGCGAGAACGTCTCGTCCGCCGGATCGAAGGTGACGTAGCCCGCCGCGCTGACCGAGCCGAGCCATTCGCGCAGGTACTTGGGATGTAGCCCGGTCCTGGCGGCGAGCTGATCGAGCGTCAGCCGCCCCGCCCCGTCCATCGCCGCGAATACCCCGGCATTGTCGCCAAGGTAGGCCATGAATACGCCCATCGCGCCTGCGACATCGCCGATCACTTTGCCGACGAGATCGTTGAGGCGGGTTTCGTCGATGGCTTCGGACATGGCGCGATCTCCTGCGAATGAGGATGCGCGACCCGATGCTGGGCTTAGACTTTCATCGTGCGCGAGTCACGCTGCCGGCGGCGCCAGGGTGCCGAGCCAAGCCACCGCGGCGAGTACCATAAGTCCGAGCCCGGCCTCGAGCCCGACGCTGCGGCGCAGGGCGATGACGGCGCCCCGTCCCGGGCGGGCCAGCCGCGGGGTCAGTCGCCAGCGGTTATTGGCCGCGAATGCCAGCATGGCGGCGAACAAGCCGAGCTTGAGCGCCAGTAAGTGGCCCCAGGGGGTGCTCCACCCGGTACCGATCTGGTCCGCGCCGGCAAGAAAGCCCGCATTGGCGACGCCGGTCAGCAGAAGCGCCGCCACCAACAGCGAGCCGACGCCCGAAAAGCGCACCAGCGCGCTATGTAACTCACCTCCGTCCTCACCGCGCGCCAGCAGCACGAAGCCCGCCAGCGCGCCGAGCCACGCGCAGGCGGCCAGGACATGCGCGATGTCGGCGGCGATCTGCCAATTCGCCAGCGCCCCATCGGCAGCACCGGCATGACCGAGCCAGGCCAGGCTGGCGGCGGCCGCTGTGCCGAGCGCCGCGACCAGCGGCCAGCTCGGCCGCCGGGCAAGCAACGCCAGTGCGGCCAGCGCCAACCCAGCGCGGAGCAGCGCCGCGCGACCGAGCGGCATCTCCGTGACAATGGCGAAGAGCGATTCCCACGCCAGCCCCTCGCCCAGCGAACCGGCGAACAGGACCGCCTGCGCCGCGATCGCTGCTAACGAGGCGAGCGCCAGCAGTGCCGCCGCTCCCGCTACCAGCAGCCTCGCACCGGGCGGAACCGGCCCGGCATAAACGAAAAAGAGCGGCGACCCGCAAAGGATCGCCGCTCCGGCATATTGCAGCAGCCTGACGACGATGATCGCCGGCTCGATCACCAGCTCAGGCGACCTTGAAGGTAAGCGTCCCGGTCATCTTGTGGCCGTCGGACCCGGCGGCGGTCCAGTTGACCCGGTAATCGCCCTGGCCAAGCGGGCTGGCGAGCGTGCCGATGATGCGCTTGCCGTCGGGCGAAACAGTGGTGCGCACCGCCACGGCCATGTTGCCATGCGTCGGCATCACCAGGTCGAACTTGGAAAAGCGCGCCACCAGCCGCTCGTTGAAGGTTAGCGTGATCTGGCGCGGAGCGTTGTGCACCGTGGCGTTGGCGGTGGGGTTGGAGCGGACCAGTTCCGTATGCGCCAGCGCCGGGGTGCCGAGCGCGGCAAGTGCGGCAGCGCCGGCAAGCGAAGTAAGCAGTCGGTTCATCGGATTACTCCTCAAACAAGGTCCCAACCCTACCTCGGCGCCGATGGATCGGCGCTGAATAGTCCAGGCCAGTGCGGTTCATCGGCCGAGCTGCAGCCGCGCGAACAGCGTGTAGCCGATCGGATTGTCGCCGTAATAGGCGTCGAGCACATCCGGCTTGGCGAACGCCGCCACGGTGCCGCCGAGCGCAAGGTCGAACGGGCCGAGGGGGAGGCGGTAGGCATAGCCGCCCTGCAGCTTGGTGACCCGGAAGGTCTGGTCATGGAGCGGATCGGCGGGGCTGGCGAACAGCTCGTCGTTGGCGACATTCTCGATCCGCCCGAACAGCGTGTGATGATCGGTCAGGTCCCAGGTCGCCTCGCCCAGCCAGGCGGTCAGCGTTTCTCTCGGCACGCGGTTCTTGGCCGAAAACGCCGCCATCGCCGCCAGACCGTTGCCCGACGCATAGTGAACGCTGGCGGTCGTACGCGCCTCGTCCTCGCCGGGATGGAGCGGCTCGGGCTCCTTGAGGCGGCCGTGGCTGACTTGCAGCGCCCAGTTGGGCGACGGGGTGAGTGTGGCGCGCACGCTCCAGCTGTCGAGCTTGGGCGTCTCGATATCCCAGCGATGCTCGTCAGGCTCCCGCCCGCGGAACGCCGAGGCTTCGATCTGCCATGCCTTGCCGGCGAGCCCGGCGGTGACGACGCCGTAAGTGATATGAGTCGAATCGAACCAGTGATGGGTGATCGGCGCTTCCGGGTTCAGCCGCGACGAGGCGCGGTGCATGAACGCCGAGGGGCCGAGCGCCGGCTCCCCCACCGGACCGCCGTAGAGGAACGCGCGGGTGCCCGGCGCCACGTTGAGATCGATCCGCGCGGCCAGCTCCATCACCAGGTCGTGCGGATGCTGGCGATCCACCAGCGGCACCCCGCCCGCGCTCTCGCCGCTGGCGAACAGATTGGGATAGCCGCGATGGCTCATCAGCGGTTCGGCGCTGAGCATCGACTTGAGCTGGAAGCGGCCGCCCTCGAAGCTGCGCTCGGCCATCAGCATCGCCATCGACTGGACATAGGCCTTGTCGTCGCCGCGCGGCCCGCCCTGGTCGGTGTAGATGCCCCACGCATAGCCGTGCGCCATCCCCATCCAGCCGCCGCCGATGGCGAAGTGCAGGCCCGGCATCATCCCTTCGGCCTGCGGCAGCCGCGCGGTGCCCGAGCCTTCGACGGGTCCTTCGACCGTGGCATGGCCACTCGCGTCGGAATCCATCCCGGGCATGGTCGAGTGAGCCATCGTCGAGTGATCGACCGCGGGCTCGGCAGGGGCCGGCGCGGGTGTGGGTGCCGGCATGGCGTGACCCGAATGATCCTGCGCCACGGCCGGCAGCGGCCCGATCACGCCCGCCATCGCGGCGCCGGCGAACCCGGTGAGTTTCAACCGCGACATCATGACATTCCCTTCGTCAGCATCCACAGCGCCATCGCCACCATCGCCAGGTTTTCGCTGAGCGAGACGAAGCCGAGCGGCACTTTGCCCGACCCGCCGACGCAGGCGCACTTGAGTTCGCGCTTCTGGACGTAGACGGCGTAGAAAACCGACACCGCGCCGATCGTTCCGATGGCCAGCGCCAGCGGGATCGACAGCCAGTCGAGCCAGTGTGCCGCCATCAGCGCCCCGGCGGCGAATTCAGCGAACGGGTAGATGTAGCTGTAGGGCACCCAGCGACGGGCCAAGAGGTCATAGCCGAGGAACATCGCCGAGAATTTCTCGACGTCCTGCAGCTTCAACATCGCCAGGATCACCATCGCGAAGCTGACAAACCATTCGCCCGCGCGCACCGTCAGCGGCGTGCCGAACGCGGCCTGGCTGGCGGCGAGTGACAGTGCGGCGGCGGCAGCGAACACCGCCAGCACCGGCACGTAACTGGTCGCGTCGGGATCGGCGACCTTGAGGCCAAAGTGCCGGCGCAAGTCGTCGTAACCGCCGATCCTTTCGCCGCCGATGAACACTTGCGGCGTGGTCTTGACGCCGTGTTCGACTTTGAACGCATCGGTTTCCTCGCGCGTGCGCAGCCAGCGATCATCGACCGCATAACCGCGGCGCCGCAACAGGTCGCGCGCCTTGAGGCCCCACGGGCAGACGTGCTTTGCCATGACCATGCGATAGAGCACGGCGCGTTCGGGGGTGTTGGCAGGGTCCATGCGAATCGCCTATACGCCCCGTACCATGGTACGGAGTCAACAATGGCCGCGATGCGCATTTCGGAACTCGCCCGCAGCGCCGGTGTCGGGGTGGAGACCGTGCGGTACTATCAACGCCGCGGCCTGCTCGACGATCCCCGGCCGCAGCACAGCGGCGCGCGCGGCATCCGCCATTACGGACCGGACGAGGCGCGCCGGTTGCGCTTTATCCGCGGGGCGCAGGCAGCCGGCTTCACGCTGGAAGAGATCGCCGAGCTGCTCAGTCTCGACGCTGCCGACGACCGGGCGCGCGCGCGGGCGATGGCTAATGAGCGCGTCGCCGCGCTCGGGGAGAAGATCGCCGAGCTCGAAACCGCGCGCCGCTCGCTGGCAAGGCTTGCCCGCGAATGCGCGGCGGGCGACAAGGGGCCATGCCCGATCATCGCCTCGTTCGACGCCTGACACCCGCATGACGCGGCCCGCGGTTCTCGTCACCGGCGGCGCCAGGCGGATCGGCGAAGCGATCGTGCGCCGCTTCGCCGCCGGGGGCTGGCACGTGGTGATCCATTGCCAGCGCTCGCTCGGCGCCGCGCATACCCTCGCCGCCGACCTGCCGAGCGCCGAAGTGGTCCGCGCCGACCTCGCCGATGGTGATGCCGCGGTAGCGATGGTGACCGAGCTCGCCCACCGGCTCGAGGACTGGCGCGCGCTGGTCAATTCGGCCTCGATCTTTCGGCCCGACAGCGTCGAGGCGCTCGATGTCGGGGTCAATTGGGAAGCGATGCAGATCAACGCCGCCACTCCGGCGGAAATGGCCCAGGCCTATCTGCTCCAGGCGCGCTCGGGCGCCGGGCGGCGGGTGATCCAGCTGACCGACCAGAAGCTCGCCAATCCCAACCCCGACTTCTTCAGCTATACGATGAGCAAGCACGCGGTGGCCGCGGCCACGACCATGCTGGCGATGCACGCCGCGGCGGACGACCGCATCTATGCCCTCGCCCCCGGCGCGATCCTCGCCAGCCATGACCAGGACGAGGCTGAGGCGGAACGCTCGCATCGCCGGAACCTGCTCGGCCGCCGCACCGGCGCCGACGAAGTGGCGCAGGCGGCGTGGTTCCTCGCCACCGGGCCGCTCGCCAGCGGGCAGACGCTGTTTGTCGATTCGGGCCAGCATCTGCTCGCCCAGCCGCGCGACGTGATGTATCTGGCGCGCGAATGAAGCGGCACGCGCTCAGCACCCGCCTGTGGCACTGGCTCAACGCACTGAGCTTGGCGGTGCTGTTCATGTCGGGCCTCAACATCTCTAACGCCCACCGCAACCTCTATTGGGGCCAGTGGGGCTTCGAGCCTGACACGGCGTGGCTCCATGTCGTGCGCTTTCCCGGCTGGGCGACGATCCCCGGCTATTACAGCCTCGCTGTGGCGCGCGACTGGCACGTGCTGTTCGCCTGGGTGTTTGCGGTCTCACTGCTGCTGTTCATGATCTCGGCTCTCGTCAACGGCCACTTCCGCCGCGACGTCGCCACCCGCTGGGCCGAGTGGCGCCCGGCGGCGATCTGGGCCGATGTCCGCGCGCATCTGCGGTTCGACTTCGACCACGGCGGCGCCAAGTTCAACTTCCTGCAGAAAGCGGCGTACGGCGCGGTGATTTTCATCGCCCTGCCGCTGATGATTTTCAGCGGCATGGCGATTAGCCCGGGGATGGACGCGGCCTGGCCGTTCTTGCTCGACCTGTTCGGCGGACGGCAATCGGCGCGCTCGATCCATTTCCTCATGGCCTGGGGGCTGTTCGCGTTCTTCCTGCTGCACATCGGGCTCGTGCTGCTCAACAAGCCGGGCAAGAACGTGGCCGAGATGATTACCGGAGGCGAGGCTGATGAAGCGGCGTAGCGTGCTTGCCGGCCTCGCCGCGGCGTTCACCGCGGGCTGCTCGAAGATCAGCGAGAGCTCCGCCTTCGGCAGCCTGGTCGACGGGGCGGAGAAGCTGCATCGCGGCGCACACCGGCTGGTCGGCGGACGGCGGACGATGGCGCCCGAATTCAGCCTGGCCGATGTCTCGCCCTACTTCCGCGGCAACGGCAATACCGAGATCGATTCGGACGCCTACCGCGCCCATACCGCGGCCGGGTTCGCCGATTGGCGGCTGGCGGTGCGCGGGCTGGTCGACCGCCCGCTCAGCCTCAGCCTGGCGCAGATCCAGGCCCTGCCCCAGCGCACCCAGATCACCCGCCATGACTGCGTCGAAGGGTGGAGCGCGATCGGGCAGTGGACCGGGCCGCAGCTGTCTGCGCTGCTGACGATGGCCGGCCTCAAGGACGCGGCGCGGTTCATCGTGTTCCGTTGCGCCGACGATTTCAGCGGCACACCGTATTACGAGAGCTGCGACCTCGACGATGCGCTGCACCCGCAGACTATCGTCGCCCACGCGCTCAACGGTGCGCCCCTGCCGGTCCGCAATGGCGCCCCCCTGCGTCTGCGGATCGAGCGCCAGCTCGGCTATAAGCACGCCAAGTACCTGACCGCGATAGAAGTGATCGCCAGTCTCGATGGAATCGGCGGCGGTGGCGGCGGCTATTGGGAGGACAGTGCTGGCTACCAGTGGTACGCTGGGGTCTAAACGGGCCAAGTCTCGAACGAGTTCGTCCAGCTCAGCGCGATCACCTCCTCAAGTACGGCGAGATCGATATCGGCGAGCTTGTTGACGTAGAGGCACCCGCCGTTACCGCGCGCATATTTGCCGAGCCGACCGAGCAGTTCGGTGAAGCGCGGGTCTTCTTCGCCGTCGCAGCTGCATGACAGGTAGAGCGAGTGCTTGGCCTTGCGCGGACTGAACCCGGCGCGGCACATGTCGCCTTCGTGCCCGCTGGCGTATTTGTAGTGGTACTGGCCATAGCCGACGATGCTCGGCCCCCACATCCGCGGCGCCGCGCCGGTGACCTTACGGAACAGCGCGTCGAGCACCGCGCCGTCGTCACGCTTTGCCGCTGGTTCCACAGCGGCGATGTAATCGTCGACCGCGATCGCCGTCGGCTTGGTCTTGGTTTCGGCCATGCCTGCCTTCTATCCGACGATTGACAGCCGTGAAAGCGGCCGTTCTAGTGCCCGGCTTGAGACAAGCCCCGGGGGAGTGGCGCGAATGTGGCTGTTGGACAAGTTCCTGAAGAAAATCATCAAGACCGGCCGGCTGGTCATCACCGACTATGACGGCAAGGTTTATGAATTCGGACCCGGCGGCGCCGAAGGCACCGAGTACGAACGGCCGATGCATGTCCGGCTGACCAGCAAGAAGGCATCGAAGCACATCGCCCGCTATCCCGCGGTCGGCGCGGGCGAGGCTTACATGTGGGGCTGGCTGGTGGTCGAGGACCCCTACGACATCCGCGACCTGGTGCTGTTCGCGGCGATGAACGCGAAGCGCAAGAGCAACATCGCACTGGGCGCCAAAGGGCCGATGCGCAAGGCCCTGTCGCGCGGCCTCGCCAAGCTCGACAGCGTCAACCTGAAGGGCAAGGCGCGCAAGAACGCCGAGCATACCTACAACCTCACCCGCCGCCTCTACGAGTTGTTCCTCGACGAGGACCGGCAGTACACGATGGGCTACTACCGCGACGTCGATAACAGCCTCGAAAAGGCCCAGCTCGACAAGAAGGCGCACCTTGCCGCCAAGATGAACATCAAGCCGGGCATGAAAGTGCTCGACATCGGCTGCGGCTGGGGCGGCTTCGCGCTGTACCTGCACAAGCATTACGGCTGCGAGGTGCTCGGCGTGGCGCTGGCGCCCGACCAGATCGCGTTCTGCCAGGAACGGGCCAAGGCCGAAGGCGTCGACGACAAGGTCAAGTTCGCGCTGATGGATTACCGCGACGTCGAAGGGCAGTTCGATCGGATCAGCTCGGTCGGCCTGCTCGAGCATGTCGGCACGCCGCACTATCCGGAATTCTTCGCGCACACCTTCAAGCTGCTCAAGCGCGACGGGGTGATGATCAGCCACTGTTGTGGGCGCGCGGGTGCGCCGGGCTTTACCGACGCCTGGACGCGCAAGTACATCTTCCCCGGCGGCTACATCCCGGCGCTGTCCGAGCTGGTCAAGGAAAGCGAGAAGAACGGCTGGCAGATCATGGACGTGGAGGCGATGCGCTTCCACTACAGCTACACGCTGGAAGAATGGTACAACCGCACCGTCATGCACAAGGACGAGATCGTCGCGATGTACGACGAGACGTTTTACCGCATGTGGCAGTTCTATCTCGCCGGCGCCGAACAGGCGTTCCGTCACGGCAAGATGGTCAACTGGCAGCTGATCTACGTCAAGGACCGCGCCGCCATCCCGTTGACGCGCGAGTTCATTCACGAAGAGAGCGAGCGCCTGCGCGAGAGCGAGGAACCGCCGGTCTGGCACCTGGCGCAAGCGGCGGAGTAGCGCCGTGAAGCGCGCGGCCGCCGTCCTGCTGGCGCTGGCCGCCACCGGCGCGGCGGCGCAGCAGCCGCCGCAGCCGGGCATCGCGCCGCTCACGCTTGGCGCGGAACCTTATGTGTTCGACACCGCCGAACAGCATCGGCTCAAGGTCAGCGTGCTCGCCAAGGGGCTCGCTCGGCCGTTCGCGATCGAGTTCCTGCCCGGTGGTGACCTCTTGGTTGCCGAGCGCGGTGTGGGCCTGAAGGTTCTGCACGGCGCGACCGGGCCGAGCCCGACACTGGATGCGGAGCTCGTCCCAGGCATGCCGCGGCCCGCTGCCGACTCGCCGTTCAGCCTGGGCGTGCAGGACATCGCCCTCGCCCCCGACTTCGCCACCACGCATTGGCTCTATTTCACCTACAACGAGCCGGCCCCGCGCCCGAAAGGCGACACCGCCACCCCGCCCAACCAGCAAACCGCCCGGCTTTCGGTGATGCGCGGCAAGCTTGAGAACGGGCGGCTGACCCAGGTCGAGACGCTGTTCCAGGGCGGCGTTTCGGCGGCGCTGGGCTCACGGCTCGCCTTCGCGCGCGACGGCAAGCTCTACGTCACTGCCGGCGGCGCTTATGGCCATACCGCGCAGGACCTCGGCAATATCTACGGCAAGGTCCTGCGCCTGAACGCCGATGGCACCATGCCTGCGGACAATCCCTTCGTCGGCCGCGCCGGCGCCGAGCCGGCGATCTGGAGCTATGGCCACCGCGATCTCCACGGCCTGCTGGTGCACCCGCTGACCGGCCAGGTGCTCAATGCCGAGCACGGGCCAAACGGCGGTGACGAGGTCAACCTGATCAAGCCCGGCGGCAATTACGGCTGGCCCGACTACACCTTCGGCCGCCAGTACGACGGCACGCAGATATCCGACCATCCGACGGCTGCCGGAATCGAACGGCCGCTGCTGATCTGGATCCCCTCGATCGCGCCGTCGGGCCTGATGGTCTATCAGGGCGATCGTTTTCCCGGCTGGAAGGGCAACCTTTTCATCGGCAGCGGGCGGCGCGGCGAAGTGCCGTTCACCGGCGGGCTTGAACGCGTCGTGCTCAGCCCGGACCTGGGCGAACTGCGCCGCGAAACGCTGCTGACCGAGCTGCACCAGCGGGTGCGCGACATGGCCGAAGGGCCCGACGGCTTGATCTACGTGTTGACCGACGGCAACGAGAACGCGGTGCTGCGGCTCGAACCCGCCGCGCCCTGACGCCCATCACCCGGATCGCCATGTTCCGCACCCTCCTGCTGCGCCTCGCCTGCCTGCTGCTCGCCGCCTGGGCCGGGCCAGCCGCGGCCGACGTGCACGTGGCGTTCCACAGCTTCTCGGGCTCGTTTCTGACCGGGCGCTATCCGCATGCCTTTGTCGCCTTCGACGGCACGCTGGCGAACGGTGAGCGGGTCCATAGCAACTACGGCTTTTCGGCCCGCAATGTCGGCCCGGCAATCCTGCGCGGGCCCGTGGCGCACGGCATGTATACCGAGAAGGAGAAGTACCTGCGCTCGACCAACCGGCACTTCATGCTGACGGTCGATGACGCCACCTACCGCCGGATGATGCAGGAAATGGCCGCCTGGCGCGACGCGCCGGGGCTTTATTACGATCTCAACCGGCGCAACTGCATTCACTTTGTCGGCGCCATTGCCGAGATCGGCGGGCTCAGGGTCGATTACCCGCGCGACATGCTGCGCCATCCCAAGGAATGGCTCAACCACGTCAGTGCGCTCAACCCGCAATTAGGCGCCCGTCCGATCCGCTGACGCGTTGCCGCTTTGCGCCCGGCCTGATAGGCGCGCCCCGCAAACCCAGCGGAGCGTACGATGTTCGAATTCAAGCGTGTGGTCCTGGCCTATTCGGGTGGGCTCGACACAAGCGTGATCCTGAAATGGCTGCAGGTCACCTATGGCTGCGAAGTGGTGACCTTCACCGCCGACCTCGGCCAGGGCGAGGAGCTCGAGCCGGCGCGGGCCAAGGCGCGGCTGATGGGCATTCCCGACGAGCACATCTTCATCGACGACCTGCGCGAGGAATTCGTCAGCGATTTCGTGTTCCCGATGATGCGTGCCAACGCGCGATATGAAGGCGATTATCTGCTCGGCACCAGCATCGCCCGGCCGCTGATTTCCAAGCGCCTTGTCGAGATCGCGCACGAGACCGGGGCCGACGCGGTCGCCCACGGCGCCACCGGCAAGGGCAACGATCAGGTTCGCTTCGAGCTTTCCGCCTATGCGCTCGATCCGGACATAAGGGTCATCGCTCCGTGGCGCGAATGGGACCTCACCAGCCGCACCGCGCTGATCGCCTGGGCGGAAAGCCACCAGATCCCGGTCCCCAAAGACAAGCGCGGCGAAAGCCCGTTCTCGACCGACGCCAACCTGCTGCACACCTCGAGCGAAGGGAAGGTGCTCGAAGACCCGTGGGAGGAAGTCCCCGACTACGTCTATTCGCGCACCGACAACCCCGAAGACGCGCCCGATGCGCCCGAGTACATCACCATCGACTTCGAGCGCGGTGACGGGGTGGCGCTGAACGGCACCGCGATGAGCCCGGCCACCCTGCTCGCCGCGCTCAACGACCTGGGCCGCAAGCACGGCATCGGCCGGCTCGACCTGGTCGAAAACCGCTTCGTCGGCATGAAGAGCCGCGGGATGTACGAAACGCCGGGCGGCGAAATCTATGCCCGGGCGCATCGCGGCATCGAGAGCATCACGCTCGACCGCGGCGCGGCGCATCTCAAGGACGAGCTGATGCCTAAGTACGCCGAGCTCATCTACAACGGCTTCTGGTTCGCGCCCGAGCGCGAGATGCTGCAGGCGGCGATCGACCACAGCCAGGCCAAGGTCAGCGGCACCGTGCGGCTCAAGCTCTACAAGGGACTGGCGCAAGTGGTCGGCCGCAAGAGCGCGAACAGCCTCTATTCCGAGCGTCACGTCACGTTCGAGGACGATGCCGGTGCCTATGACCAGCACGATGCGCAGGGCTTCATCAAGCTCAACGCTCTGCGTTTGCGGCTGCTGGCGCAGCGCGATCGCGGATAAATCGCGCGTTCTGCGACGAAGCGTGGAGTTATCCACCTCTGTCCACTGCCATTCGGCCCGATTGTGGATAATGGGCGGTTTCCGCGCTTGCCCGAATCGGATGCGAGGCGCAGCTTTCAGACATCGAGACGGGGATTGGCCCTACCGAGACAAAGGCTGAAAGGCCGGCGACGGAGCAGGGATTTTGGAACCGTAACGACGCGATGGCGAAATGCCGCGTGGAGGAGGAAAGAAACGCGGAACGCTCAAAGGTTCGTCCTGGAGCAGACCAAATTTCGGACCGTTGAGACCGCGAAGGCGCAACATCGGCAAGGCCGGATTTGCCGGCCTGGTGCTGAGGAGTTCGCAAGATCTTCGGATTGCGCGGACACTGCTTGAGGCCCAGGTCGACGAAATACGGTCTCGGAACCGCCGGATGGCGCGGAGCGGACCTTCGGGTTCAAACCAGCCTCCAGCGGAACCGGCACCGGCGCGAGCGCCGGGCGAACAGAAGCTGCTGACAGACCCGCAAGGGAACGTCCGGCAGTATCCAGACGCCAGGCGATAAGCGTCCTTCGGGGCCCACCGCCGGTGAGAGTGGGGTCAGCCGCAAGGCTGGCCCCATTTCTCTTTGGGCCGCCCGCGTATCACCGCCGCCCGCGAATCGCCCTGCCTGAGTAAGTCCGGCGTCCCCGCGCCTCCGCACCGGTAATTCCCCCGAGTCCCGCCCGGCTTATAGTTAACCTTTCGATACCCCGGGACGAGTCGAGCCTTCAGCGGGTTGAAGCGACGGAACCCGGGTTTCGCATCTGCGAAACCCGGCCTATCCCGACCGCGACATGGACGGGACTTCCACCCTGTTGCGCGGCGCTCTGGGCACCATCGCTCTCCTCGCCCTCGGCGGATCGATCGGACCGGCGCTGGCCGAGACCGACGTATCGGCTGTCGCCACTGCTGCGCCCGACGCCGCGGCCGATCTCCCGCGCTTCGTCGTTTCGCCCGAGCCGGTGGCCGCCGATGCCGAGTTCGCCGCCGCGTTCGCCGCGTTCGACGATCCGGCCATCGAAGCCTCGGCCCAGGCCGCCTCTGCCGGCAGCGCCACTGCGCTCTCGGGTGGGGTCGCCAGTTGGTACGGTCCCGGTTTCGCCGGCCGCCGCACCGCCAG
>JANOAH010000088.1:0-38705 GCA_031411075.1 Erythrobacteraceae bacterium | reverse complement strand
CGCCGCTGGTGGAGCTGGCACCAGCGCAGCAGCGCTTCCTCGCGGCCGTGGGTAATCCACGATTCGGCCGGGTTCACTTCCTCGATGGTGCGGGTCAGTTCGGTCCAGTCGGCGTGGTCGGAGATGACCAGCGGCAGTTCGACCATGCGCTGGCGGGCGCGTTGGCGCACCCGCATCCAGCCGCTCGCCATCGCGGTGATCGGATCGGGCAGGCGGCGGCTCCAGCGGTCGTTGAGCGCGCTTGGCGGGCAGACCACGATGGCGCCGCGCAGTTCGTCCTTTTTGGCCTCGCTGACCAGCTTGAGCTCGCCCAGCGGCACGTCCCATTCCTCGTAGAGCCGGCACATCCGCTCCATTGCGCCGTGCAGCCAGATAGGATCGTTGTGCCCGGCGCGGCGCAGTTCGGCGATCACCCGTTGCGCCTTGCCCAGCGCATAGGCGCCGACCAGCACGCAGCGATCGGGATGTGCGGCCCGCGCGGCGAGCAGCTTGGCGATCTCGTGCTCGATTGGTGGGTGCGTGAACAGCGGCAGCCCGAACGTCGCTTCGGTGATGAACACGTCGCACGGCGTCACTTCGAACGGCGGGCAGGTCGGATCGGGGCGGCGCTTGTAATCGCCGGTTACCACTACGCGTTCGCCGGCGTGCTCGAGCAGGATTTGCGCCGAACCGAGCACGTGGCCGGCCGGGACATAGGTCGCGTCGACCCCGCCCGCCAGGTGGATCGTCTCGCCATAGGCCACCGGCGTGGCCCCCTCGCGCGTGGCATAGCGCAGCTCCATGATCGCCAGCGTCTCGGGCGTCGCCACGGTCTGCCCGTGCCCGCCGCGGGCGTGATCGGCATGGCCGTGGGTGACCAGCGCGTGGGCCACAGGGCGCGCCGGGTCGATCCAGCAATCGGCAGGGACGACATGGATGCCGTGCGGCTCGGGCCGGATCCAGGAAAACGGCGGGGGCATGCTGCTGGGAAAAGATCAGCCGGGCGGGTTCGTTCCGCGCTCAGCGACGCGCGGCTTCGGCAGCGGCCTTCTTGCGTCGATCCTCTTCCTGCGCCTGCCAGGCACTGATCTCCGGGTCGGCGTGCAGGATGCGGGCGTCGGGATCGAGCACGAAATGGCTATCGGCCGCCGGCAGGGTCAGCTCGCCCTGGCCGCCCGGCATGGCCACGCGGGTCAACAGCCCGTCCACCGCCACCTCGACCGGCATCGCAAAGGGCTCGGCTGCGGCGGTCTTCCATTCGAGCCGCAAAGTGGTGCCCTCGCGCGTCGCCACCAGCTCGGGCAGCCCGGCGGTGCGGAAATAGGTGGCGAAGAACCAGCCCATCGGCTGGCCGGTGACGTCCTCGACGATACGCCGAAAATCCTCGGTGCTGCGGGTCAGCGGGGCGAAGTTGCCCGGCGCGGGATCGTCGCGGCCATAGACCAGGCGCCGGGTGGCGGCGAAGAACGCTTGGTCGCCGATCAGTCCGCGCAAGCTGTGCAGCACCCACGCGCCCTTGAAATAGATGTCGCTTCCCCAACCCGCGGCGGTGTCTTCGTAGTACGCGCTCGACACGAAACCTTCGGGCGCCAGCGGCACGCGCGACTGCACGCGCTTGCGATCGTCCCACATCGCCGCACGATAAGCGGTTTCGCCATCGCGCCAGCGCAGGAACAGCGGCTGCATATAGGTGCCGAACCCTTCCTGCAGCCACATGTCGGCGGTGGCGGCGTTGGACAGCTGGTTGGCGAACCACTCGTGCGCGAATTCGTGCGCCAGCAGGCTGTCGTAACCTTCAGCCGTGAGCGCATAGCCTTCGCCGTAGGCATTGATCGTCTGGTGCTCCATGCCCTTGTGCGGGGTTTCGGCGAACCCGGCCTTTTCATCGCCGAACGGATAGGGCCCGATCGTGCTTTCGAAGAAATCGAGCTGGCTGCGCGCTTCGTCGAGCAATCGCCGCGCCCCATCGGCGTGGCCGGGCAGATGCCAGAACTGCACCGGGACGGTGTTGCCGAACCGGCTGGCGTACTGGGTTTCGGCCAGTTCGTAGGGCGCGATCTGCAGCGAAACGCCGTAACCGTTCGGCCACCGCGCGCGCCAGTGATAGCTGCGCTGCCCGTCCTCCGCGGTCATTTCGACCAGCCGCCCGTTCGACGCCACCACCAGCCGTTCGGGGACCGTAACCGTGAGATCGAGTGATTCGACCCGTTTCGACGGGTGATCTAGGCACGGCCAGAACAAGTCGCACCCTTCGAGCTGGACCGCGGTGGCGATCCACGGCGCGCCGCTCTCGGTCTGCGACCAGACGAACCCGCCGTTCCAAGGCGCGCGCGGAGCGACCCGCGGTTTACCGGCATAGACGATGCCGACTTGTGCGGTTTCGCCCACCGCCAGCGAAGCCGGCAGGGCGATCCGCACCAGCCCGGCTTGGCTCGACCAGCGATCGGCCGGCAGCGCCTCGCCGCCAACGGTCACCGCCGATACCCGGTACCGCGGGTCGAGGTCGAACTCGACCGCGTCGAGCGGGGCCAGCGCGCGGACCGTGTAATCGATCCGGGCCGCGATCCGCTTGCGCCGGGGATCGACGGCGATCGAAAGCGCCGCATGCGGCAGCGCCATGGCGGCCTGGACCGGACCGAGCTCGGCCCCGCTTTCCGCGGTCCGCGGCGCCAGGTCGTCGTCCGCGGCGGCGGCCGGCGGGGCGAGCGCCAGCCCCAGCACCCCGAGCGCCGCCACGATGCGTCTACTCGCGACCCTCATCGGTGTTGCGGCGATCGGCCTCAGCTCTCGCCCGCGGCCTCGTCAGCCGGGGCGCCGGGCTTCTTCTTCGCCCGCGCAGGCGGCTTGCGCTTGGTCGGGCGGCCGGCCTTGGGCGGGGCCGGGGTGAGCTCGAACGCCGGCGCATCGTCCTTCAGGCTGACATGGACTTCGCCGCCGTCGGCCAGCTTGCCGAACAGCAGTTCTTCGGCCAGCGGCTGCTTGATCTTGTCCTGCAGCAGCCGCGCCATCGGCCGCGCGCCCATCAGCTTGTCATAGCCGCGCTTGGCCAGCCAGGCGCGGGCATCGCTGTCGAACTGGATATGGACGTTCTGTTCGGCCAGCTGCAGCTCGAGCTGGAGGATGAACTTGTCGACCACCCGGCTGACCGTCTCGGTACCGAGATAGTCGAACGGCACGATCGCATCCAACCGGTTGCGGAACTCGGGCGCGAACATCTTCTTGACCGCCTCTTCGCTCGCTTCGGTCTTGGTGGTGGAGCCGAAGCCGATGCCCTGGCGCGCCGCGTCGGCGGCGCCGGCATTGGTGGTCATGATCAGCACGACATTGCGGAAATCGACCGTCTTGCCGTGATGATCAGTCAGCTTGCCGTGATCCATCACCTGCAGCAGGATGTTGAACAGGTCGGGGTGCGCCTTCTCGATTTCGTCGAGCAACAGCACGCAATGCGGATGCTGGTCGATCGCGTCGGTCAACAGGCCGCCCTGGTCATACCCGACATAGCCCGGAGGCGCGCCGATCAGCCGGCTGACCGAATGGCGCTCCATGTATTCGGACATGTCGAAGCGCTTGAGCTCGATGCCCATGATGCTGGCCA
This sequence comes from Erythrobacteraceae bacterium, assembly GCA_031411075.1. Classification (GTDB taxonomy): domain Bacteria; phylum Pseudomonadota; class Alphaproteobacteria; order Sphingomonadales; family Sphingomonadaceae; genus Croceibacterium_A. The sequence goes on along the minus strand of JANOAH010000088.1, from coordinate 35,131 downwards.
GCTGGCGCGCGACTTCTGTCTTGCCGACGCCGGTCGGGCCGGAGAACAGGAACGAGCCGATCGGCTTGTCCGGATCGCGCAGCCCAGCGCGGCTGAGCTTCATCGCCGTCGCCAGCTTCTCGATCGCGTTGTCCTGGCCGAACACCACGCGCTTCAGGTCCTTTTCCAGGCTGGCAAGCGCGGCCTTGTCGTCGCTCGACACCGACTTGGGCGGGATGCGCGCCATCGTCGCGATAACCTGCTCGATCTCGCGCGCGGTGATCTTCTTCTTGCGCTTCGACGGCGGCACCAGCATCTGCATCGCACCGACTTCGTCGATCACGTCGATCGCCTTGTCGGGCAGCTTGCGGTCGTTGATGTAACGCGCCGACAGTTCGACCGCGGTCTTGATCGCCTCGGGCGTGTACTTGACCTTGTGGTGATCCTCGAACGCGCTGCGCAGACCCTTCAGAATCTTGATCGTGTCCTCGATGGTCGGCTCGTTGACGTCGATCTTTTGGAACCGCCGCAGCAGCGCGCGATCCTTTTCGAAGTGGTTGCGGAATTCCTTGTAGGTGGTCGAGCCGATGCAGCGGATCGCGCCGCTCGACAGCGCCGGCTTGAGCAGGTTGGACGCATCCATCGCCCCGCCGCTGGTCGCCCCGGCGCCGATCACGGTATGGATCTCGTCGATGAACAGCACCGCTTCGGGCATTTTCTCAAGTTCGTTCACGACTTGCTTGAGCCGCTCCTCGAAATCGCCGCGATAGCGCGTGCCGGCGAGCAGCGCGCCCATGTCGAGCGAATAGATCACCGCGTCCTGCAGCACTTCGGGCACGTCGCCTTCGACGATCTTGCGGGCCAGGCCCTCGGCGATCGCGGTCTTCCCGACGCCTGGATCGCCGACATAGAGCGGGTTATTCTTCGACCGGCGGCACAGGATCTGGATCGTGCGGTCGACTTCCGGCCCGCGCCCGATCAGCGGGTCGACTTTGCCGTCGAGCGCCTTCTGATTGAGGTTGACGGTGAACTGGTCGAGCGCCGAATCCTTCTTGGAGCTTTTCTCTGCCTTGTCCTCGCTCTTCGCTTCGGCCTCCTCGCTGCCTTGCGGGGCGCGGTTTTCGAGCTGGCGGCCGCCCTTGCCGATGCCGTGCGAAATGAAGCTGACCGCGTCGAGCCGGCTCATGTCCTGCTGCTGCAGGAAATAGACCGCGTAGCTGTCACGCTCCGAAAACAGCGCTACCAGCACGTTGGCGCCGGTCACGGTGTCCTTCCCGCTCGACTGGACGTGCAGGATGGCGCGCTGGATTACTCGCTGGAAGCCGGCGGTGGGCTGCGGATCGGCCTCGTCCTCGCTCTTCAAGGACTGGTATTCCTGGTCGAGGTACTTGCGCACCGCGTCGGCCAGTTCGGCCAGATCGACCCCGCAGGCGGTCATCACTTCGGCCGCATCGGGATCGTCGACCAGCGCCAGCAGCAGGTGCTCGAGCGTGGCGTATTCGTGCGTCCGGTCGGTGGCGTGCTGCAGCGCCGTGTGGAGGGTTTTCTCGAGGCTTTGAGCGAAGCTGGGCATGGTTATGGGTCCAAGCGTGGGATGCTACGATCCGGAAGGTTGAAAATGTGCGAACGGCCGGGTGAATGGGCGGGGAACGCCGGCGTTATCGTTTCGACAGATATGGGGCGCCCTGCGGCGCTTGCTAAGAGGGGGGAGGCCGAAGGCGGCCTCAACTCGGCTCTCGCGGCTTGAACAGCTGGTCGGCCAGGGACCGGTGGCTCGCGGCCTTGGCGTGCTGAGTCTTCACGCGTTCGATCTCGGCCTCGAGCAGCACGACGCGCTCCAGCAACTCGTCCTGCGAATAGGTGTCGAGCGGCTCGCGGGCCAGGAGGCTCGCGGCATCACCGCGCGGGCGTGGGAGATCGATGTCGTCCACGGGGGGCGAGGATGAGTCTGGCCCCGCTTGCTGTCAATGGGGCCGGGCATTAGGGCCTGCGACCGTGGCATTTGAGTCACGCGGGGGCTTTCGAGGATGTCGTTACCGACCACGATGCGCGCGGTGGCCATCTCCGAACCCGGCGGGCCCGACGTGCTGCGCATCGAACAGCGGCCGGTGCCGCCCCCGGGGCCGGGCCAGGTGCTGATCGAGGTCGCCTATGCCGGGGTCAACCGGCCCGACGTGCTGCAGCGGCTCGGCCGCTATCCGCCGCCGCCGGGCGCCTCGGACATTCCGGGGCTTGAGATTGCGGGGACAGTGGCGGCCACGGGCGAGGGGGCGGAGGCGCTGCTCGGCCAGCCGGTCTGCGCGCTGGTGACCGGCGGCGGCTATGCCGAATACGCCCTCGCGGCGGCCGATCACTGCCTGCCGGTGTCCGCCGCGCTGTCGTTGGCCGAAGCGGCCGCACTGCCCGAAACGCTGTTCACCGTGTGGCACAACGTGTTCGAGCGCGGCTGGGCGGCCGAGGGCGAGACGTTGCTGGTCCATGGCGGCACCAGCGGGATCGGCACGATGGCAATTGCGCTGGCCAAGCTGTTCGGGCTGACCGTGATCGTGACCTGCGGCAGCGCGGCGAAATGCGAGGCAGCGCGCGCGCTCGGTGCCGATCACGCGATCGATTACCGCAACGAAGACTTCGTCGAGAGGGTCAAGGCGCTGACCGGGGGCAAGGGCGCCGACTTGTGCCTCGACATGGTCGCGGGCGACTACACCCAGCGCAATCTCGATAGCCTGGCCGAAGGCGGGCGGCTGGTGACCATCGCGGTGCTCGGCGGGGCGCAGGCGACGATCAACATGGCCGCGCTGATGGTGCGGCGCCAGACCATGACCGGATCGACCCTGCGCGGCCGCTCGGACGCGTTCAAGGCCTTGCTCGCCGACGAGATCGCCCGCACCGTGTGGCCGTTGGTCGACGAAGGCAAGCTGCGCCCGGCGATGGACCGCGTGTTTCCGCTGGCCGAAGCGGCGGCGGCCCACGCGCGGATGGAAGCGGGCGAGCATGTCGGCAAGATCGTGCTGGCGGTGCAGGGAGGCTGAAATGAACGCGAAACCGCCGGAACCGCTGGCTCGCGCCCAGCTCTACGCCGCGGTAGACGGCTATCTCGCCGCGCTCTCCGCGCGCGATCCGTCACGCCTGCGCTGGGCGGAGGAGGTGCGGTTCTCGGAAAACAACGTCCACCTCGTCATCGGCGACGGGCTGTGGAACACGATCAGCGCGGTGCGGCCCGGTTACGATCTCAAGATCGCCGATCCGGTGACCGGCCAGGTCGCCTGGTTCGGCGTGGTCGAGGAGCATGGCCACCCGGCGATGATGGGGCTGCGGCTGGGCCTGGCCGAAGGCGCGATCGCCGAAGTCGAGACCGTGGTCTGCCGGTCGATGGAATTCGGGCCGTTCCCGGTGATCGACCCCGATCGCCGCCCGCGCCCGCTGCTGCTGGCCGATGTGCCGCCGGCCGAACGCCGCGAACGCGCCCGGCTGATCTCGATCGCCGATGGCTATTTCGACACGCTGCAATTGAACGACGGGACGCTGTTCACCCAATTCGCCGACGATTGTGATCGGATCGAAAACGGGCTTCAGACCACCAACAATACCGGGATGCCCGACTATCCGATCGCCGCGATGGGCTGCGCCGACCAGTTTCGACAAGGGCAATACATCTATGACGATCGCCTGCGCGACCGGCGCTTTCCGCTGGTCGACGAGGAGAAAGGCGTTGTGCTCGCCGGCGGGTTTATCGACCATTGCGGCAAGGTCGTCGATGTCACCTGGACCGACGGGGTGACCAAGACCAAGTCGGTGTTCCACTTCCCGCACAGCTTCGCGCTGATGGAAATGTTCAAGATCACCGGCGGCAAGATCGCCGCGGTCGAGGCGGTGTTCGTGACGGTGCCTTACAGCATGGTCTCGGCGTGGTAGGTGCTAAGCGCCCCAGTCGTCGCCCGCTTCGTCGAACGCTCCGCCGCCGTCGTCCGTCGTCGACTCGTCGAACGAACCGCCGCCGCCCCAGTCGCCCGATCCGGCTTCCATTTCGGCTAGCACTTCGGGATCGAGCATCGCCTGCATCGCTTCGGGATCGTCGCCCGCCGCGAGCATCCGCGACAGCTGCTCGGGGTGGGTGACGAGGGCCAGCGCCCCGAGCACCTCGTTGAGCGGATCGAGCGAGGCGTAGCCGTTTTTCTCGATCCCGGCCGACCAGGCGGTCAGCGCGATCTGCAGCGCCACCTCGGCTTTGCCTTCGTCGACGATCATCGGCTTGCCTTGGACCTCGCGGATACCGCTCGGCATATCGAGCGCGACATGGATGCGCGCGCCATTGGTGCCAACTTCCTCGAAACTGAGTTGCAGCTTTCCGTCCGCCTTGTCGCCCGGCAGCACGAACGACAGCGCATCGCGCACCGAGGCATCGCTTTGCACCGGCGCCAGGGACAGCGCGCGCAGCATCAAACCGCCGTCGAGCCGCGCCAGCTCTGCCTTGGCGTTGCCCGGGGCCATCGCCACATCGATGGTGAAATCCTCCGCATCGCCGCATCCCGCCAGCAGCACGGCGCCCGTCAGAGCCAGTAAAACCCGCATCGATTTCCCTCCGTTGCCAGGCGTGATACCGACAGGGGGTTAAACAAGCGTTTTATGAGGCAGCATGGCCGAAGAACTCATCCTTCACGAAGACGCGCGCAGCGGCAATTGCTACAAGATCCGCCTCACCGCCGCGCTGCTCGGCCTGCCGCTAGAACGGCGCGATTACGACATCATGGCGGGCGCCACCCGCACGCCCGAATTCCTCGCCGCCATAAACGCCAACGGGCGCATTCCGGTGCTGCAAGTGGGGGAGCGGTTCCTGCCCGAATCGAACGCCGCCTGCTGGTACCTCGCCGATGGCAGCGCGCTGATCCCGGCCGACCCGTGGGACCGCGCCGACATGCTGCGGTGGATGTTCTGGGAACAGTACAACCACGAACCCAATCTCGCGACCTTGCGGTTCTGGTTCTACTATATCGGCGAAGCGCAGTTGACCGAAGCACAGCGGGCGCAAATCCCCGGCAAGCGCGCCGCCGGCGAAGCGGCGCTGGCGCTGATGGATGAGCACTTAGCGCACCACGACTGGCTGGTCGGCCAGGGCGTGACGCTCGCCGACATCGCGCTTTATGCCTATACCCATGTCTGCGAGGCTGGCGGCTTCCGGCTCGGGGACTATCCGGCGGTGTACGCGTGGCTACGCCGGGTCGAGGCCCTGCCCGGCTTCGTGCCGATGAGCTGAGCCCTTGCCGAGCGTCGGCAAAGCGCCTAGATCGTTGCCCAACGGCCGCCCCGCGAGGGGCGGCCCTTGTATTTTCCAGCGGAGAAAAATCGTGGCCCAGCCCACCCCTCTGATGCCGCATGCGACCGCTTCGTGGCTGGTCGACAACACTTCGCTCGGCTTCGATCAGATCGCCGATTTCTGCGGCATCCACATCCTCGAGGTCCAGGCCATGGCCGACGATCTCGCCAGCTCGAAGTACACCGGGCGCGACCCGGTCCATTCGGGCGAGCTGAGCCACGAGGAGATCGAGCGCGGCCAGGCCGATCCGGCCTATGCGCTCAAGATGCAGCGCGCGCCGGTCGACGTCAGCCGCACCAAGGGCCCGCGCTACACGCCGGTGTCGAAGCGCCAGGACAAGCCCGACGGCATTGCCTGGATCCTGCGCAACCACCCGGAAATCTCCGACGCGCAGATCGGCAAGCTGATCGGCACCACCCGCAACACAATCGGCGCGATCCGCGAACGCAGCCACTGGAACATCCAGAACATCCAGGCCAAGGACCCGGTCACGCTCGGCCTGTGTTCGCAGCGCGAGCTCGACGCGGCGGTGGGCCGGGCCGCCAAGCGCGCCGCGGCGAGTGGCGAGGCCGAACAGGCGGTGGTCGAAAGCCGCGACGACCGCGCGCTTCTGATCGAGGAACTGCGCGCCGAACGCGAAGCCGCCGCGAAGGCCGCGGTCAGTGCCGGGCACGAGGCCGAGGCTGAGACCTGGCTGGCCAACAAGCGCGCCGCCGAGGCCGAAGAAGCCGGCCGCTAAGCGCCAGCTAAACTGGACAAAGCAAAGGGGCCGTACCCTCGCGGGTGCGACCCCTTTCGTTTGCCGGCGGAACGAGCGTCTAGCGCGCCAGCGTTAGCTGAGTGTCGTTGTCGCTGCCAAGCTCTGCAGAAACGGGCCGCGCCGGTTCGGCGGGCTTGGCGGCGGGCGTGGCACCGGCCGGCTTGGCCGCGGCCTTGCCGGCATCAGGCGCGAAGCGGCCGTTGACCGTGGCGCCCTGTTCGATCGTCAACGTCTCGTAATGCACGTCGCCGTCGATCCGCGCGCTCTTGAGGATAACCAGCTCGCGCACCGTGATCGCGCCCTTGATCAGGCCCGACAGCCGCGCTCCGTCGGCCACCACGCTGCCTTCGATGCGGCTCGCCTCGCCCTGCACCAGCGAAACGCAGACGATATCGCCCACCACGGTGCCGTCGACATGGAGGTCGGCCGAAGCTTCGACATTGCCCTTGATGGCGACATCGGCGCCGAGCACCGAGAAGGTCGATCCGCCGTTAGCCACGGGTCGGCTCGGCATGGCCGGGGAGTACGGCTCGGGCTTCTTCGAGAACATGCGGGGCAGCCTCCAGGAATGGACGCGGGTTGACCGCGCGATCGTTGATGCGGACCTCGAAGTGGAGGTGCGGCCCGGTCGAGCGGCCCGAGCTGCCGATCAGGCCGATCACGTCGCCGGCCTCGACGCTCTGGCCGACTTGCGCGCGCCAGGCCGACATGTGCGCATAGCGGGTCAGCATGCCGTTGCCGTGGCTGATCTCGACCACCCGGCCATAGCCCGACTTGGTGCCGACGAACGTCACCTTGCCGTCCGCCGCGGCGTGGATCGGCGAACCGATCGGCCCGCGGAAATCGAGCCCGGCGTGCATCGCCGCCTGGCCGTTGATCGGATCGCTGCGATAGCCGAAGCCCGAGGAGATCATGCGCATGTCGGCGGGCATGACCTGCGGCACCCCGCTGAGCCCGCGCTCGAGTGCGTCCATCCGCGCCAGGCTCAGCGCCAGGCGCTGGAAGCGCGGATCGAGCGAGCCGTTGCGGTTGGAAGAGAGCTTGACGAACGGACCACCCTGCGCGGTGCGTGCGCTGGCCATGATCGTGCCGGGATTGAGGCCGAGCTGGCGCAGCGCCGTTTCGGCCCGGGCCGCGCGGCGGTCGGCAAACCGGGTTAGCCGTTCGGCGTAGGCCAACTGGCGCGCTTCGAGCCGGGCGAGGTGCGCGGCTTCGGGCATCACCGCGCTGATTTTTTCGACTGTCTTGGCGGCTTCGTCGGTGCTGTCGCTGACGGTGTCGGCGGCGTCTCCGCCAACGGCATCGTCGGGCAGCATGTCGGTCGCTGCTTCGAGCAGTTCCATCCGCCGCGCAACGTCGCCGGCCACTTCGTCGATATCGTGGCGATATTGGGCGTAGCGGCTTTCGGCCGAAGCCACCTCGGCCTCGCGATCGAGCAGCGACAGGCGGGCGCTCTCGGCGCGGTACTGGCTGACCGCCATCACCCCCATCGAGGCCCCCCAGCCGCCCATCACGGCGAACACCACCGCAGCGGCAGCGATCTGCATCTTCGACGTAACGGTGATGAAGCGGACTTGCCCCTGCGAGCGCATGAAGAACTCGCGCTCAGGAAACCATCTCCGCAGGCGGCCCATGAGACCGCCGACGCTTATCGTTTTCATTGACCCCGACTATCCCGACCCAAGCTTTGGCCGAGCGGCTACGCGGTAAACTTAAGTGAGTCGAATCGCGGCGGGACGCTTCGGGGCGAGTCGAACGCGATTCGCGATGAGTTGTGCGGCATAACAAAAAATGGCGTCACGATACGGGAACCAAACCCTTGCGCCACGATTCGCGCGCGGGGCCTGACAGTTCGCCACGGGACTGCTAAGCCGCGCGCGATGTCGTCCCAGCCGCTCCCCGCCGTCGATCATGACGCCCTCGTCGCCAATCTGGCGCGCGAGGGCCGGGCGGCGCAACGGGTGCTGGCCCGGATGGACAGCGCGGCCAAGGGCGCGGCACTGCGTTCGGCGGCGGCGGCCTTGCGTGGCGCGGCTGATGCGATCGTCGCGGCCAATGCGCGCGATATGGCGGCGGGGGAGGCCAATGGGCTTTCGGCCGCGATGCTCGATCGGCTCAAGCTCGATGCGGCGCGCATCGAAGCAGTCGCGGCGGCGGTCGAAACGGTCGCGGGCCTAGACGATCCGGTCGGCGACGTCATCGACCGCAGCGTCGCGCCCAGCGGGCTCGAGCTGTCGCGCATCCGCATTCCTATCGGGCTGATCGGGATCGTTTACGAAAGCCGCCCCAACGTCACCGCCGATGCCACGGCGCTGTGCCTGATGAGCGGCAACGCGGCCTTGCTGCGCGGTGGGAGCGAAGCGGTCCATTCGAACCGCGCGATTCACGCCGCGCTGGCCCAAGGGCTGGCGGCGGCGGGCGTACCGGCCGCTGCGGTGCAACTGCTGCCGACGCAGGATCGCGAAGCGGTCGGCGCGATGCTGCGCGCCGCGGGCCTGATCGACATGATCGTCCCGCGCGGCGGCAAGGGCCTGGTCGAGCGCGTCCAGAACGATGCCCGAGTGCCGGTGCTCGCCCACCTCGATGGCATCTGCCACACGTACGTGCATCCCGCCGCCGAGCCCGAGATGGCGACGCGCCTCGCGCTCAATGCCAAGATGCGCCGCACCGGCATCTGCGGGGCGATGGAAACGCTGCTGCTCGACGCCAGCTTCCCCGCCAGCGGCCAGGTCGTGGCGGCATTGCTCGACGCCGGGTGCGAGCTGCGCGGCGATGCCCGCGCGCAGGCGATCGACCCGCGCATCAAGCCCGCCAGCGCCAACGATTGGGACTGCGAATACCTGGACGCGATCCTCTCGGTCGCGGTGGTCGACGGGCTCGACGCGGCCCTGGCGCATATCGACCGGCATTCGTCGCATCACACCGATGCCATCGTCACCGCCGATGCCGCGGCGGCCGAACGGTTCCTTGCCGAAGTCGACAGCGCGATCGTGATGGTCAACGCCAGCACCCAGTTCGCCGACGGCGGCGAATTCGGCCTCGGCGCCGAAATCGGCATCGCCACCGGCCGCCTCCACGCCCGCGGCCCGGTCGCGCTCGAAGGGCTGACCACCTACAAGTGGCAAGTCCGCGGCCACGGCGAAGCGCGGGCATAGCCACACAAAAAACCCCGTCGCCCCTGCGCAGGCAGGGGCCTATCCGCCGGCGACGTCTCGCAATACCTTGAGGTTGGCTGGACCCCTGCCTACGCAGGGGTGACGAGGGATGTTGAGGAGCGAAGCTCGAACCATGCGTTACAACCGGCTCGGCCAGACCGGCCTCGTGGTCAGCGAGCTGTGCCTTGGCGCGATGACCTTCGGCAACAAGCCCAGCGGGTTCTTCCAGCACGATCTCGACCAGGCGGGCTCGACCGCGCTGGTCAAACAGGCGCTCGACGCGGGGATCAACCTGATCGACACCGCCAACCTCTACACCGCCGGACAGAGCGAGGAATTTGTCGGCGGCGCTCTGAAAGCGCTCGGCTTGGCCCGCGACCAAGTGGTCATTGCCACCAAGGGTATGGGGCCGATGGGCGAGGGGCCCAACGATGCCGGCAGTGGGCGCTATCACTTGCTCCACCAGATCGACGCCAGCCTGGCGCGGCTCGGGCTCGACCATGTCGATCTGTACCAGATCCATGGCTGGGACCCGCACGTCGGCATCGAAGAGGCCTTGCGCGCGCTCGAAGACATCGTCCGCTCAGGCCGGGCGCGCTACATCGGGGTGTCGAACTGGGCGGCGTGGCAGATCATGAAGGCGCTGGGGATCGCCGAGCGGCGCGGGTGGGACACGTTCGTCTCGCTCCAGGCGTTCTACACCGTCGCCAACCGCGAGCTCGAGCGCGAGATCGTGCCGCTGCTGGCGAGCGAGGGCCTCGGCCTGATGGTGTGGAGCCCGCTTGCCGGCGGGCTCTTGTCGGGCAAGTACACCCTCGGCGCCGACAGCAAGACCGAGGGCGAGGGCCGCCGCGGAAAGATCGACTTCCCGCGCATCGACAAGGACCTGGCGTTCCGCCTGATCGAAGCGATGCGGCCGATGGCCGCGGCGCGCGGGGTGACGATTTCGGCCATCGCGCTCGCCTGGCTGCTGCATCAGCCGGTGGTCTCGACGGTGATCGTCGGCGCGCGGCGAGCCGATCAGCTGGCCGAGAATATCGCCGCCAGCGACATTGAGCTGACCGCCGCCGAACTCGCCCAACTCGGCGAAATCGGCGCGCTCGCGCCCGAATATCCCGGTTGGGCGGTGGCCTCGCAGCACGCGCGCCACGGCTTTCGCGTCTCGCCGCGCCGCAGCCCGCAGTGAACCGTATCGGCCTGCGCACCGGGCTCCTGGGCGGCAGCTTCAATCCCGCGCATGGCGGCCACCGCGCGCTGAGCCTGTTCGTGGCCGACGCGCTCGGGCTCGACGAGGTGTGGTGGCTGGTCTCGCCCGGCAATCCGCTCAAGCCGCGTGACACCATGGCGTCGCTCGCCGCCCGCGTCGCCTCGGCGCTCGTTGAGGCCCGCCGCGCCCCGGTCAAGGTCACCGCAATCGAACGCGAGCTCGGCACGGTGTACACCATCGACACGCTGCGCGCGCTCAAGCGCCGGTTTCGCCGCCGCCGTTTCGTGTGGCTGATGGGGGCCGACAACCTCGCCCAGTTCGACCAGTGGAAGGATTGGCGCGGCATCGCGGCGGAAATGCCGATTGCGGTGGTAAATCGCCCCGGTTATGATGCCAGCGCCATGGCGAGCCCCGCGATGGCCTGGTTGCGGCCTTACCGGTTGACCGCCGCCGAGTTCAGGAACCGGGATGAATGGAGCGCACCTGCGCTGATTGACCTGCGTTTCGACCCCGATCCGCGCTCGGCCACCCAAGTTCGCCGTGCGGATCCCGATTGGGCCCGCCGCTTTGCCGCCGCGGCGCCGAGGGACGGGGTGACGCGTTCGCGTATTCACGAATCGGCGCGAAAGGGTGACGCATGACGCGTGGCCCCGGTGTGCGCCCGTCTCGTCCATTCCCGCCAAGGAGCATGACTCATCGACCCGCAGCCGTCGCCCTATCGGCCGGAACTTTCCGGCGCCTCGACCATCGTTCCCCTCGCTAGCATGACCAGCGATACCCCCACCGCGGCCGGATCGATCCACGCCCTCGTCCTCCACTCGCTCGACGAGGATCAGGCGCAGGACGTCGTCTCGATCCCGCTCGAAGGCAAATCGTCGATCGCCGATCATATGGTCATCGCTTCGGGCCGCTCGACCCGCCAGGTCGCGGCAATCGCCACCCACTTGGCAGAACGGCTCAAGAAGGACGGCCACGGCAGCCCGCGGATCGAAGGGTTGCCCGCCGCCGACTGGGTGCTGCTCGACGCCGGCGACGTGATCGTCCACCTGTTTCGTCCCGAAGTCCGCAGCTTCTATAACCTCGAGCGGATGTGGGGCTTCGGCGACGACGGGGCTGTAGCGGGCGGACGGGCGTAGGATTTTCTTCGCTCCGCGGGTGGGCTAAACCTCCCCCATGCTGCTGCACGTCATCGCTCGCGGAAAGATCGGCCGCTCGCCCGAGGCCGAGCTGGTCGAGCGTTATGCCAAGCGTATCGCCTGGCCGCTCAAGCTGACTGAGCTGCCCGAAAGCGGCGGCAAAGTGCCCGAACCGCAGACCCCGGCGCGCACCGTGCTGCTCGACGAGCGCGGCGACAGCACCTCGTCCGAAGACCTGGCGCAGCTGCTCGGCGCCTGGCGCGACGGCGGCACGCGCGAAACCCGCTTCGTGATCGGCGCGGCGGATGGGCACACGCGGGCCGAGCGCGATGCGGCCGACCGGTTGCTCGCCTTCGGCCATGCCACCTGGCCGCATCTGCTCGCCCGCGCGATGCTGCTCGAACAGCTCTACCGCGCCACCAGCATCCTCGCCGGACATCCCTATCATCGCGCCGGAGAGCGCGGTGCGTAGCGCCTGGCCACTCCTCGCCGCGCCCCTGCTGGCGCTCGTGCTCGTCGCCGCCGCGCCCGAGCCGGCCGCCGACAGCGCCGGGCAGACCCGCACCGCGCTGCGCCGGGCCAACGCCCAGCAGCGCGAGGCGCAAGCGCGCAGCACCGAGCTCGGCCGCCAGGCCGAAACCGCGCGCGATGCCGCCGCGCGCACCGCGGCGCAGGCGGCGGCGCTCGCCGCGCAAGTCCAGCAGGCCGAAGCCGGCATCGCCGCGGCCGAAGCGCGCCTCGCTCTGGCCAATCGCGACCGTGCGGTGCTGCGCGAACGGCTGGGACGCCAGCAGCAACCGGTGGCCGAGCTTGCCGCCGCGCTGCAGCAGTTCTCGCGCCGCCCGTTGGCGCTCGCCGCCTTACGCCCCGGCTCGGTCAAGGACGCGGTCTATCTGCGCGCCATGCTCGACAGCGCGGTGCCGCAGATCCGCGCCCGCACCGCCGGGCTGCGCCGCCAGCTGGCGCGCAGCCGGGCCTTTCGCGCAGCGGCGCTGGCGGCGCGCGCCGATCTCGCCGCCGAACAGCAGCGGCTGGGTGAGCGGCGCACCGCGCTCGCCGCGCTCGAAACGCAGCAGCGGCTCGCCTGGCGGCAGGCCAGCGGCAGCGCCGACCGCGAGGCTGAACGCGCGCTCGCCCTGGCCGAACAGACGCGCGACCTCGGCGATCTCGTCACCGAACTCGACCGCGCAGGCGATCTGCGCACAAGGCTCGCTGCGCTGCCCGGTCCGCTGCTGCGCCCGGCCCGGCCGGAAGACGCGCAACTCGCCGTCGCCACGCCCGCGCCCAGACCGCAGCCGTCCTCCACCGCGCCGCCAGCGCCCTATCTTCTGCCGGTCGCCGGGCGCACGCTGGTCGGCTTCGGCGCCCCGCAGGACTCAGGCACCAGCAGCGGCTTGACGCTCGCCCCGCGCCCCGGCGCGCAAGTCATCGCCCCGGCCGCGGGCCGCGTCGCCTTCGCCGGCCCCTATCGCGGCTATGGCCGGATCGTGATCATCGCCCACGCCAACGGCTGGACCAGCCTCGTCACCGGCCTCGCCCGCACCGACGTCGCGGTCGGCGAAGATCTCGTCGCCGGCGCCCCCCTCGGCATCGCCGCCCAGGCCCGGCCCGAAGTGACGCTCGAGCTGCGCAATGGAGGCGAACCGGTCAATCCGCTGCGGTTCGTCGGCTAGATTCGCGCGTTGCGCGGCCTCATCTGGCGTTCAGGGCGTGGGCGCGATAGACTAGCGGCAAAGCTGCAAGGACTGCACCTAATGAAATTCGCCCAACCGCTGCGCGCTGCTGCCCTACTCACGGCCGTCGCGCTGCTGCCTGCGACCACCGCGGTGTTCGCTCAGGTCGAAGGCAGCGCCTCGCCCGAATTCGCCAAGCTGTTCGCCACTTACCAGCGGATCAAGACCAGCTATGTCGAGCCGGTCGAGGATGATGTGCTGATCCGCGGCGCGATCGACGGGATGCTCGCCGCGCTCGATCCGCATTCGGCCTATCTCGACGGGGCGCAATTGCAGCGGCTCGAAACGATGATCGACGGCAATTACCAGGGCCTCGGCATTTCGGTGCAGATGGATGACGGCGCGGTGAAGGTGGTCTCGCCGTTCAAGGGCAGCCCGGCTGACGCCGCGGGGATCAAGGCCGGCGATTTCATCACCCATATCGACGGCAAGCTGATCTACGGGCTCGAGCTCGACCAGGCGGTCGAACGGATGCGCGGGCCCGCCGGGAGCGCGATCCGCCTGTCGCTGTTCCGCCCGGGGCGTGAAGAGCCGTTCGACGTGACGGTAACGCGCGGGGTGATCGAGCTCGAACCCGTTACCTTTGAGCTCAAGAGCGGCAATGTCGGCGTGATCAGCGTCAACGAATTCAGCCGCGATGTCGGGTCGGACGTCAGCAACGCGATCGCCGCGCTGCGGCGCGATGCCGGCGGGCGGCTGGCCGGGCTGGTGCTCGACTTGCGCAAGAACCCCGGCGGCTCGCTCGACGAAGCGGTGGCGCTCAGCGACCTGTTCCTTTCCGAAGGGCAGATCGTCTCGCAGCGCGGCCGTAATCGCCGCGATTCGGTCTATTACGAGGCCGAGAGCGTCTATCGCGGCGATGCGGCGCAGGGCCTGCCGATCATCGTCCTGATCGATGCCGGCTCGGCGTCTGCCAGCGAGATCGTCGCCGGCGCGCTGCAGGATCAGCATCGCGCGCTGGTGATGGGCGAACGCAGCTTCGGCAAGGGCAGCGTGCAGACGCTGCTGCCGCTGACCCGCGATTCGGCGCTCAAGCTGACCACCGCGCGCTATTACACCCCGTCGGGCCGCTCAGTGCAGGAAGGCGGGATCGAGCCCGACATCCGTGTGCCGCAATTGAGCGATCCCGACGCTGCGCGCCGTTCGCAGTATCTGCTGCGCGAAAGCGATCTGCGCGGGCACCTCGTTAACGAGGTCGATCTCGAGGATGAAGCGCTTGAGGCCGATCGCAGCGAGGATCCGCGCTTCAAGCTGACCGCGGCGCAGCTCGAAGAGCAGGGCATCGACGACTTCCAGCTCGATTACGCCTTGCGCACCCTGCGGCGCAGCGGTGGCGCGGTGGTGGCGCGGCGGAACTAGGTTGCGCGCCCCGCTGCAAACCGCGCAGGCGCTGGCGCTGGGGGTTCCGGCGGCGCTGCTCGCGGGTGCGTTCGTCAGCGAATACGGCTTCGGGCTCTATCCGTGCGAGATGTGCTGGTGGCAGCGCTATGCCCATTTCGCCGCGCTGGGGCTGGCGCTGATCGCACTGATCGTTCCGCCAAAGCGGATATGGCTCGCTTTGTCCGCGCTGGCGATCCTGGTTGCCGGGCTGATCGGAGGTTTCCATGCCGGGGTCGAATACGATTGGTGGGAAGGGATCACCGCCTGCACCGGCGATTTCGGCGGCGGCAATGCGCTCGAATCGATCATGAACGCGCCGCTGATCCGCTGCGACGTAGCGCCGTGGACGCTGGTGGGGATTTCGCTCGCCGGGTTCAATTTCCTGATCTCGACCGCCGCGGCCTTGGCGATCTTCGCGCTGTTGGGCAAAAGGGCCGCACGATGAACGAACGGGACGCGATGATCCGGGTCGACCAGGCCGGCGAATATGGCGCCACGCGTATCTATGCCGGGCAACTGGCGGTGATGGGCAACCGCGGCGCGCACGCCGGCGAAATCCGCGCCATGGCTGAGCAAGAAGCCGAACATCTCAAGCAATTCAATGCCTTGATGGCAAACCGAGGCGTCCGCCCGACCGCGCTGCAGCCGCTGTGGTCGGCGGCCGGATATGCGCTCGGTGCGGCCACCGCGCTGCTCGGAACCGAGGCGGCGATGGCCTGCACGGCGGCGGTCGAAGAAGAGATCGATCGCCATTATTCGCGCCAGCTCGACACGCTGGAGGCGCAAGGCGACGATCCCGAGCTGGCCGGGATGATCGACCGTTTCCGCGCCGACGAGCGCGCGCATCGCGACACCGCCTATGCCGCCGGGGCGGAACGCGCGCCGGGCTTCCCACTGCTCAGCGCGGCGATCCGCTTCAGCTGCCGCGCCGCGATCCGGCTGTCGGAACGGATCTGATCCGGGGAACCTTGCGCGAGCCCCGTGCGCTTCATACGGTGTTCACGGCCTCACGCGCCTTCATTGCCGCCCGGTCCACGCCGGCCAAAGGATTGACCATGACCCGCCTTGCCGCCTTCCTCATCGCCACCGCCGCACTCGGCACGGCCGCCTTGCCCGCCGCCGCGCAGGAAGCGGGCGGGGACCGGGTCAACACCGTGATCATCTATGGCGATGACGATTGCCCGGCCTCATCCGGCAGCGAAATCGTGGTCTGCGCTCGGCTGCTCGAAAGCGAACGCTATCGCATTCCCGAATCGCTGCGCCAGAGCAACGACCCCACCAACGAAGCCTGGGCCACCCGGGTGCAGAGCTACGAGACGGTCGGCGATGCCGGCCCGCTGTCGTGCAGCACGATCGGCCTTGGCAGCGAGCTCGGCTGCACCGCGCAGTTCATCGAAGCCGCTTATGCCGAAAGGCGCTCCGGCCCCGGGGTGCGCGCGGGCGAACTGATCGCCGCGGCGCGGACCGAACGGCTCGCCACGATCGACGCCGAAGCCGCCGACACGCAAGCCCGGGTCGAGGTGCTCGAACGCGAATACATGGCCCGCGTGGCGCGCGAGGAATCGGGTGAAGCCGGCCCTGCGCCGGGCTCGACCACTCCAGTGGTGGTCAGCACCGGCGGAAATTAAGGCCCGGGATAGCGCTCGAATTGGGGCATTTCGCCCAGCTTTTCGACCCACGCCAGCTTGTCGGCGCATTGCACCTGGATAGCCGGCGCATGGGCACCCGGATCGTCGAAAGTGGCGGACTGCACGTCGACCAGGCCCGGCAACACCTCGGCGTTGCGAAACAACAACCCGGTGCCGCAGCGCGGACAGAACGAGCGCACCGATCCGGCGCGGCCTTCGAAGCTGCGCGGTTCGCCCGCAAGAAGCATGAACTGCTCTTCCTTGACCGCGAACCAGGCCACCAGCGGCGCGCCCGACGAGGCGCGGCAGGCGTCGCAATGGCACACCGCGTGATAGACCGGCTCGCCGGCGATTTCGTAGCGCACATCGCCGCAATGGCAGCCGCCGGTGATGGTCATTCCTGTTTTCCTCAGGCCAGCGCGATATCGGGCGCGTCTTCCTGCTTCATCCCGACCAGGTGATAGCCGCAATCGACATGGTGGACTTCGCCGGTGACCCCGCTGGCAAGGTCCGACAGCAGGTACAGCGCGGCCCCGCCGACGTCCTCGATCGTCACGTTGCGGCGCATCGGCGCGTTGAGCTCGTTCCATTTGAGGATGTAGCGGAAGTCGCCAATCCCGCTCGCCGCCAGCGTCTTGATCGGCCCGGCGCTGATCGCGTTGACGCGGATGTTTTCGGGCCCGAGATCGTTGGCAAGATATTTGACGCTGGCTTCGAGCGCCGCCTTGGCCACGCCCATGACGTTGTAATGCGGCACGACCTTTTCCGCACCGTAATAGCTCAGCGTCAGCACGCTGCCGCCGGCCCCATTTTCATTGGCACGCATCATCGGCCGCGCCCGCTGGGTGACGGCGACCAGCGAATAGGCCGAGATGTTCATCGTCATCAGGAAGTTGTCGAGGCTGGTGTCGACATAATGGCCGCGCAGCTCGTTCTTGTCGGAAAAGCCGATCGCGTGGACCAGGAAATCGAGCCGATCCCAGCGCGCCTTCAGCGTCTCGAACGCCGTGTCGAGCGCGTCCATCTGCGCTACGTCGCAATCGAAGCAGAAATCGGAGCCCAATTGCTGCGCCAGCGGGCGGACCCGCTTTTCGAGCGCTTCGCCCTGGTATGAAAACGCCAGCTCCGCCCCGTGTTCAGCCAGCTTCTGGGCAATCCCCCAGGCTAGCGACTTTTCGTTGGCGAGCCCCATGATCAGCCCGCGCTTACCCGCCATCAATCCTGCGGCCATAGGCCCGTCCCTTTTTAAGCTTCTGTCGCCTTTACGGCGCGCGCCCGGTCGTCGGCCTGGCCGATGCGATCCTCCTCTTCCTCGGGAGTCACGGCCAGCGCCGCGTTGAGCTCGGCACCCATCACCATCCCTAGGCCCACGAGCCAGAAAAAGAAAAGCGCGATCATGATGCCGGCCAGCGAACCGTAAGTCAGGTCGTACTTCCACACCGTGCGCAGCAGCGGTGGAAGCGCGGCGGTGACCGCCACCCACCACCCGGTGGTGAGCAGCGCGCCCGGCCACTTGGGATAGCGCCGCTTGCGATAGGCCGCCGGGGTCAGGGTAAGGAAAATCAGGTACAGCGAACCGTACAGCACGAACGCCGGAATTATTCGCGACCACGCCAGCCGGTCGAGCGCATCGTAGAGCTGCGGCGCCCAGGCGGCGATCGCTTCCTGCGCCGCGCCGATCAGGAACTGCGCGATCAAGCTGAGCATGGTCAGGAACACCGCGCCGACGATGATCCCGCTCGAAATCAGGCGATATTTCCAGAACGCCTGCGTCGCCCGCGTGCCATAGGCGCGACGCAGGATGTCGCGGATGGTTTCGATCAGGCTGCCCACGGTCCACAGCCCGACGATCGCCCCGCCCCATAACAGCCAGCCGTGGCGGTCGTCGATCACGCTCAACGCCACCGGCGCGATCACGTCGGCTACCACCGGCGGCAGCGCCAGCAGCACCGCGTTGATGGTGGCGGCGCGCTCGCTTTCCTCGCCGATCAGCGAAAACAGCGCGGCGGCGGTGATGAAGAACGGGAAAATCGACAGCACCGCCAGGTAGGCGAGATTCCCGGCATGGATGAAACCGTCGTTGTAGGTGCCGACGAATACCCGGGCGGTGACTTCGCGCACGCGTGTGCCCGGCCCGACGGCGGCCGCCACTTGCCCCGGCAGCCCGGCCTTGTGCTTGAGCGCCTCCTTGCGCCGCGCTTCGGGCGATAGGTCGGGAACGGGCGGTCCCGGACGGTCGAGGTCGGTCAATCCGGGCGCCATTGGCTGCGGTCCTAATCGCGGCAGGAAGAAAGTCGAGCGTTTCGCGTCCGATAACCCCGTCGCCCCTGCGCAGGCAGGGGCCCATCCAACTTTTGCACGAAGCGATGACGGTCGTGCAGTGAGCTGACCTTATCCGGGCCCCAGCCTGCGCAGGGGCGACGGAGCAAGGGAATGACGGTCTCGACGCGAGTGGCAATCGCCTAGACTCCGAAGCGGTTCCTCGGGTTCGAAGTGTCGGCCCAGCCCTCGAGCCGGCGCTGCAGTTCGCTCAGGTCGCGGGGCAGGTCGATTTCGAGCGAGACGAGCTGGTCGCCGCGCCCGCCGGCCTTCTTGGAGAAGCCTTTGCCCTTCAGCCGAAGCACCTGGCCCGAGCCCGATCCGGGCGCGACCGTGAGCATCACCGGGCCATCGACCGTCGGCACCTTGACCTTGCCCCCGCGCACCGCTTCGTCGAGCGTGATCGGCAGTTCTAGCCGGATATCATCGCCGTCACGGCCGAAGAACGGGTGCGCTTCGACCGCGATCGTCACCACCCCGTCACCCGCGCCGCCGGGCCCCGGCTGGCCCTTGCCCTTGAGCCGCATCTGCGTGCCGCTGTCCACCCCGTCGGGCAGTTTGAGGTCGATGGTCTTGCCGTCGGCGAGCGTGATGCGCTGCGGCTTGAGCGCGGCGGCCTCGGCGAAGGGGACCTTGAGGCGATAGGCGACATTGGCGCCGCGCTGCGGCGGCGGGGCCTGGCGGCGGTGGCCGAATCCGCCCGGCCCGGCGCCGCGCGCCGCGCCCGCGCGTCCGCCGAACAGCCCTTCGAACAGGTCGCTGATGTCGCTTTCGGCGCCGAACCCTTCGAAATCGCTGGCCGAAAAGCCGCCGGCCGGCTGGCCGCCGCGCCGGAACCCGTCGAAGCCGCCGCCTCCGCCACCGAACCCGGCCCCAAACGCCGGATTGCCGTCGGCGTCGATCTCGCCGCGGTCGAAGCGGGCGCGCTTGTCCTTGTCGGAGAGCAGGTCGTAAGCGCGGGTGACCTCGGAAAACCGCTCCGCCGCCTTGGGATTGTCCTTGTTGCGGTCGGGGTGCAGTTCCTTGGCGAGCTTGCGATAGGCGGACTTGATCGCTTTCTCGTCCGCACCGCGCGGGACGCCCAGGGTCGTGTAAGGATCGGCCGCCATCTGTGTTAGCTAGGTGACACGCCGAGCGCGCGCAAGCGGCGAGACTTTCCTACTCGCACACGAGCCGATAGGGTTGGCGACATGGACCTTCGCCGCGCCTCGATCATGCCCGGCCCGGGGCCGCTCACGGCCCCTGCGGCGGATGTCGCGCAAACGGGCGTGAACCCTGTCAACTGTGTCAGCCTGGTGTCAACTTCGTCAGGCTTTCGCCGTGCAACCTGAACGCGAATCGCTGCCGCATAGCGACCCGCTGGCGCTGTTCGACCAGTGGTTTGCCGAGGCGCGTGCGGCCGAGCCGAACGACCCTAACGCCATGGCGCTCGCCACCGCCACGCCCGATGGCCGCCCGTCGGTGCGGATGGTGCTGCTCAAGGACCACGGGCCGGACGGGTTCACGTTCTACACCAACGCGCAGAGCCGCAAAGGCGGCGAAATCCGCGCCAATCCCCGCGCCGCGCTGCTGTTTCACTGGAAGTCGCTCGGCCGCCAGATCCGGATTGAAGGCCCACTGGCCGAAGTGAGCGCGGCCGAGGCCGATACCTATTTCGCTTCGCGCCACCCGCAATCGCGGCTGGGCTCGGCAGCGTCCGATCAGTCGCGGCCGCTCGCCGCTCGCCAGGACTATCTCGACCGGGTTGAGGAGCTGCGCGCGCAGTACCCGGACGGCGCGGTGCCGCGGCCCGCGCACTGGACCGGGTTCCGCCTCGCTCCCGAACGGATCGAATTCTGGATCGGCGGCGACAACCGGCTGCATGATCGGCGCCTGTTCACGCGCGACACAGCGGGCGGCTGGGCCAGCACGCTGCTCTACCCATGACCGCCGCCGCGCTATCCGACCGCGCCCGCCTTACCCGCAGCGCAGCGTTCGCCTCGATCGCGATGGCGCTGTTGCTCGGCGCGCTGAAGGGCTGGGCGGCGTGGCGCACCGGTTCGACCGCGATGCTCGGCAGCCTCGCCGATACGTGCCTCGACCTCGTCGCCAGCCTGGCGACGCTGTGGGGCGTGTGGTTCGCCGCGCAGCCGGCCGATGCCGAACACCGCTTCGGCCACGGCAAGGCCGAGGCGCTGGCGGCCATCTTCCAGGTCATGCTGATCGCGGTCTCGGCGGCGGGCATCGCCATTCGCGCCGCCAGCCGGCTGGCGAGCGGGAGACACGATACCGCCGCCGCGGATACCGGCATCGCGGTCTCGCTCGTTGCCATCTTCGCCACTTTCGCGCTGCTCGGCTGGCAGCGCCACGTGATCCGGCGGACCGGCAGCCTCGCGATCCAGACCGACAACCTGCATTACAAGAGCGACCTTCTGTTGAATTTGTCGGTGATCGCCGCGCTGGTGCTCGACCAGTACCTCGGGTTCGGCCTCGCCGATCCGCTGTTCGGCCTTGGCATCGCCGCCTGGTTGCTGCTCGGCGCCTGGCGCGCGGCGAGCGCGGCGGTGGACGAGTTGCTCGACCGCGAATGGTCGGAGGAACGCCGGCTCCAGTTCGTCGCCGCCGCGGCCGAGCACCCGGAACTGTCCAACCTGCACGATTTGCGCACCCGCACCGCCGGGGCGCACGATTTCGTCCAGTTTCATGTCGATCTGCCCGCCGAGCTGACCGTGGGCGAAGCGCACGACATCATCGACCGGGTCGAAAAGGACCTGTGCCGCCGCTTCCCCAACACCGAGCTGTTGATCCACATCGATCCCGAAGGTCATGTCGACAAGCCCGACAACCCGCTGGTCGAAGCCAACGAGTTCGAACAGCTGGATGCCAAGCGATGAAGCTCGCCTACTGGCATATCGATGCTTTTGCCGAGCGCACCTTCGGCGGCAACCAGGCCGCGGTCATGGTGCTCGACGCCTGGCTGCCCGACGCGACGCTGCAGGCGATCGCGGCCGAAAACCTGTTCGCCGAAACTGCCTTCCTGGTCGGCGACGAAAGCGGCGCGGCGGACTGGGAGCTGCGCTGGTTCACCCCGGCGCTCGAAATCCGTCTGTGCGGCCACGCCACCCTGGCGAGCGGCTTCGTGCTGCTGGGCCGCGATGGCGGTGAACGGGTGACCTTCCGCACCCGCAAGGCAGGCCTTCTCGAGGTGAGACAGGGGCCCGAAGGCACGCTCGAACTGGCCTTGCCGGCGATCGCCACGCAGCCGGGCGATTTCCCCGAGGCTGTCGCAGGCCTCGGCGCCGCCCCGCAGGACGTGTGGCGCAGCCCCGATCGCTACAGCGTGTTGCTTTATGCCAGCGAGGCCGAGGTCCGCGCGCTCCGGCCCGATTTCAAGGCGCTGGCCGGGCTCGGCGACGATCAGTTCATCTGCACCGCGTCCGGCACCCAGACCGACGTCGTCAG
Organism: Erythrobacteraceae bacterium; assembly: GCA_031411075.1. Taxonomy (GTDB): domain Bacteria; phylum Pseudomonadota; class Alphaproteobacteria; order Sphingomonadales; family Sphingomonadaceae; genus Croceibacterium_A. The sequence goes on along the minus strand of JANOAH010000088.1, from coordinate 13,082 downwards.
CCGGGTATTCGTGCCCGGCGCCGGGGTCGACGAGGACAGCGTCACCGGCTCGGCCCACGCCGTGCTGACGCCGTTCTGGGCGGCGCGGCTGGGGCGGAGCCATTTCACTGCGCACCAGGCTTCGGCGCGCGGCGGTACGCTGACCTGCCGGCTGGAGGGCGATCAGGCCTGGCTTGGCGGCAGCTGCGTGACGGTGGTCGAGGGCACCTTCTACCTCGACGGGTAAAGCGCGACGAGCGCGCCCAGCGCCGCGACCAGCGCCGGGCGCGCCGCGTTGTCGGTCTTGCCGAGGCGCACCACCACCAGCTCCTGGCTGGGCGAAACCAGCACGTATTGGCCGAGATGGCCGACCGCGGCGAACAGGTCGGCGGGGCCATCCTCGGGAAACAGCACGTGCCGATCGCCGCCCGAGGCGCGGTTGAGCCAGGTCATCGCGCCGTAATCGGGCGCGCCGGGGCTGGGGCTTGCCATGAACTCGATCCACCCGCGCGGCACGATCTGCGCGCCGGCGACCGAACCCTTGTGGCGCAGGAATTCGCCGAACCGGCCCCAGTCGCGCGCATTGGCCCAGATCATCGAGCCGCCGGTCAGCGTGCCGGCGGCATCGTATTCAGCGGTCAGCGAGGGCATGCCGAGCGGCCCCGCCAGCCGCGCGGCGAGGAAATGCGCCATCGCCGCGTGGCGTTCGGCCGCCGATCCTTCGGGCGCCAGCACGCGGGTGGCGACATCGGCGAGGATCACCGCGGTGGGGGTCGAATAGTCGAACCGCGCCCCGGGCTCGCTTTCGAGCGGCTGCGCTTCGGCCCAGGCGGCCATGTCGTCGCGCCCGTCGAGGAACATCATCCGCACTTCGGCCGAGGTATAGACCGGGTCCGCCTGCTCCTCGTGGCGCAGGCCGGAGCGCATCTGCAACAACTGGCGCAAGGTGATTTCACCGCGCGGGTCCCCGGCGCGCTGCCAGCGCGGCACCGGCACCGCTTCGTCCAGCCGCAGCCGCCCTTCGGCCACCAGCATGCCGATCAGCACCCCGGTCACCGTCTTGGCCATCGACCAGCCGACGAAGCGCGTCTTAGGGCCGAAGCCCGCGCCATAACGTTCGGCGACGATCCGGCCGCGATGCAGGATCACCAGCGCGCGGGTTTCGCCGATCCCTTCGCGCGAAAACAGCGCGTCGACCGCCTGGGCGAGCTGAGCCCGATCGGCGCCCGGCCGCTCCGCCACGCCGTCGAATATGGCAGCGCCTTGACGCGGCCCCGGCAGCGCCGGCTCGGCCGAGCACCCGGCCAAGAGCAGGGCTGGCAGGCAAGCGATCGTCAGGCTAGGGGAGCGGCGGCGCGGCATCGGCGCGTCCTCTTCCTCCAGGCTCCGGGTGATGGCAACCGCAAACCTCGACACGCCCCGCCGCCGCCTGTGGCCGCGTGCCCTGCTCGCTGCGGCGCTCGTGCTGCTGGCGGTGGCCTGGGTCTATCGCGACACGATAAGCGGCTACACCGTTACCGGCACCGCGTTCGGCGCGCGCACCGCGTGTTCGTGCCGCTACATCGCCGGGCGGCCGCTGGCCGATTGCCAAAAGGATTTCGAGCCGGGCATGCAGGCGGTATTCCTGAGCGAAGACGCGGAAACCAAAACGATCACCGCGCGCGTTCCCCTCATCGCCAGCGCACGCGCCCGCTTCCGCCCGGGGTGGGGATGCCTGCTCGAACCGTGGGACGGTTAGCTTAGGCGGGCTCAGTGGCGTCGATCCAGCCGCCGCCGACCACCCGCTCGCCGGCATAGAGCACCGCTGCCTGCCCCGGGGCGACGCCGTATTCGGGCACGGCGAAGCGGATCGTCGCCGCGCTGCCGTCGCCCAGCGCACCGTCGAGCGTGACCGGCACGGGCCTGGCCAGCGAACGGACCTTGGCGGTGAGCGGTAGGTCGGGCAGCGGGCCGATGCGATTGGTCTCGACCAGCCGCGCCGCGCCGACGCCGAGCAAGCGCCGCGGTCCGACCCGTACTTCCGCCGCTGCGGCATCGAGCGCGACGACATAGAGCGGTTCGGGCTGCCCGCCCACTTCGAGCCCCCGGCGCTGGCCGACGGTGAAATGAACCACCCCGGCATGCGCGCCCAGCACCGCGCCGGTTGTTGCATGGACGATCCGCCCCGGCCGCGCGCCTTCGGGGCGCAGCGCCTTGACCACCCGGGCATAGTCGCCATCGGGCACGAAGCAGATGTCCTGGCTGTCGGGCTTGGCGGCCACCGCCAGCCCGAAGCTCGTCGCGATGCGCCGCACTTCGGCCTTGGGCAGCGCGCCGAGCGGGAGGCGCAGGTAATCGAGCTGCGCTTCGCTGGTGGCGAACAGGAAATACGACTGGTCGCGCGCCGGATCGAGCGCGCGGTGAAGCTCCGGCCCGCCCGGTCCGGCGATGCGGCGGACATAGTGCCCGGTGGCGAGGCAATCGGCGCCGAGCTCGCGCGCCATCGCCAGAAGGTCGGTGAACTTGGGCCCCATGTTGCAGCGCACGCACGGGATCGGAGTGCGCCCGGCGAGGTAATCGTCGGCGAAGCCCTCGACCACCGCGTCGCGAAACGCGCTCTCGTGGTCGAACACATAGTGCGCGATGCCCAGGCGATCGGCCACGGCGCGCGCATCGCGGATGTCGTCGCCGGCGCAGCACGCGCCTTTGCGCCCGGTGGCGGCGCCGTGATCGTAGAGCTGCAGCGTGATCCCGATCACCTCGGCGCCGGTGGCATGGGCCAGCGCGGCGACCACCGAACTGTCCACCCCGCCCGACATGGCGACGACCACGCGGCACTCGGCGGCCGGGCCCGGCAGCTCGAACAGCGCGGCGGCGTCGGGGGCGAGGAGGGCGGGGGCAGACATCGGGCCGCGCCCATACACCCTCGGGCATTCGGCGCCAAATGCGCCGTTAGGATAGTCTAACGGCTGGTAAACCGCGGCTTTACCCGATCTTGACCTCTGCTGCGTTAGAAGCGCGGCCATGTTCGAAGGCAAAGCCCCCAAAGCCGCCGCTGGCGGTGCATACGAAACCATCGCCGGCGATACGCCGGGCGAGGACGTGTTGCGCGCGCTGTGCTGGCACGATCTCACCGCGCGGCTCGCCGCGGCGCGCGATCTGCGCGCGTCGCTGGCCGGGCCGGCGGCGTGGGCCGAAGCCAGCTTCGATGCGGGGTCCGCCCGGCGGATCGCCGCGCATCATAATGGCAAACACGGCATTAACCCTGATGATTCAAGCAATGGCAAAGCCGCTCGCGGCACAGCGGGCCGCGTCGGGCTTGGCAGGACCGCCGGCGTGGCGAGGACTTAGATGATCGAGAACCAGAAAATTCGCCCCGCGCAAGTGATCGGGCCGCTCGGCGAACCGCTGACGGTCGCCAGCCTGCCGTCGCCCAGCACCAAGCGGTGGGTGGTGCGACGCAAGGCCGAAGTCGTCGCCGCGGTCAACGGCGGCCTCCTGACGATCGACGAAGTGTGCGAGCGCTACAACCTCACGCTTGAGGAATTCGCCGGCTGGCAGCGCGCGGTCGACCGCTCGGGCATGCAGGGCCTGAGGGTCACGCGCATCCAGCATTATCGCGATCTGTACGAGCGCCAGCTCAAGTATTGAGCTCGGCAAGCGCCTTGGCGCTGTCCTTTCCCCAATCGATCGACTAAGCCGTCCACCCGGCCGCGGCGGAACGCAACAGCGTCCGCTCCGTTTGGGCAAGGTACGCACGCCAGTGCGCGCTTTAACAGGAGGACGTGTGATGGGTTGGATCATTGCAATTATTGTCGGCGGCGTCGCCGGTTGGCTCGCCAGCATCGTGATGCGTCGCGACGCATCGATGGGCATTTTCATGAATATCATCGTCGGCATCATCGGCGCGCTGCTCGGCAACGCGGTGCTGGCGCCGCTGCTCGGGTTCGGCGGCAGCATCCAGACGTTCGATCTGGGCTCGTTCGCCATCGCTATCCTGGGCGCGATCATCCTGCTCGCGATCGTCAACCTGGTGCAGCGCGGCCGCGTGCGCTGATCGCGCCGCAGCCAACTGATACAAAAAAGTACAGCGGGGCGGGTCGCATGGCGGCCCGCCCCTTCGTATAGCCCCCAATGGAATTCGTCGGCCGCGACACGGCGCTCGTGGAGTGTTGTATTGCGGTAAGACAGTGGCGCGGCTAAGTCGCGGGCAGGCTAGCAGCGTGCCCGGTGCGCCGCGCCATTAAACATGATATGCCGCTGGCCGCCGTTCGGGGCCGGGGACATGGGGCTGCTACGCGGATGAACTACGAAGCCAAAGTATCGGACCTTTCCGGCACTACCGACGTCGTGATCGATGACGATTTCGACGGCGGCAAGGCGCGGCGCAAGCGCTGGCTCATCGTCCTGGGCGTGCTGGCTGCGCTGATCATCGGCAGCGCCCTGCTGTACTTCAGCGGCGAGGAGGAGGCCGCCTTCGCGCCGGATGAGGAGGGAGTCGCGCCGACCGTTTCGGTGGTTGCGCCCGGCCGCACCGCGATCGCGGGCGAAGTCAACGCCACGGGCATTCTGGCGGCGCGGCGGGAAATGCCGATCGGGGTCGTCGGCGAAGGCGGCCGCGTCGTGCAGGTGACGTTCGAGGCGGGCGACTGGGTCCGTGCCGGCGAAGTGCTGGTGGTGATCGACCGGTCGGTGCAGGCGCAGCAGGCGCAAAGCTCGGCGGCGCAGATCGAGGTATCGCGCGCCGACGCCAATCTCGCCCAGGCCAATCTCGACCGCGCGCTGCAGCTGGTCGAACGCGGGTTCATTTCCAAGGCCGACGTCGATCGGCTGACCGCCACGCGCAATGCCGCGCGCGCGCGGGTCCAGGTGTCAGAAGCACAATATCGCGAACTCTTAGCGCGCAACGCCCGGCTCAACATCGTCGCCCCCGCGGCGGGCATGGTGCTCGTCCGCAATGTCGAACCGGGCCAGGTGGTCGGCGCGGGTACCGCGCTGCTGACGATTGCGCGCGGCGGCGAAATGGAAGTCCTCGCCCGGGTCGGCGAAACCGATCTTGCGGCCATTCCAACCGGGGCCAGCGGCACGGTGACGCCGGTCGGCAGCGACAAGGCGTTTGCATGCCAGGTCTGGCAGAAGGCGCCGGTCATCGACGAACAGACGCGTCAGGGCACGGCCCGCTGCGCGCTTCCCTATGCGCCCGAATTGCGCCCCGGCGGCTTTGCCACCGTCAGGCTCGGCAGCGGGCAGGTGGTGGCGCCGATGCTTCCCGAAAGCGCGATCCTGTCGGACGATCGCGGCAGCTACGTTTACGTCGTCGGCCGCGATAACAAGGCCGTGCGCCGCCAGGTCACGCTCGGAACCGTCACCGACGATGGCATCGCAATCGCCGCGGGACTCACCGGCAGCGAGCGTGTGGTGATGCGCGCCGGCGGCTTCCTGACCGAGGGCGAAACCGTCCGGCCGGTCGCCGCCCGGGGCAACTGAGCCCGTTCGGGATGAATTTCCGCAACATCTCCGCGTGGTCGATCCGCAACCCGATCGTTCCGATCCTGGCCTTCCTGGGTCTGGTCTTGGCCGGGGTCATGGCGTTCAGCGAAATGGACGTGCAGGACCAGCCGGACATCGAGTTCCCGGTGGTCATCGTGCAGATTTCGCAGCCCGGCGCCGCGCCTTCGGAGATCGAAAACCAGATCACCCAGCGGGTCGAGGCGGCCATCCAGACCATCGATGGGGTGGAAAACATCAATTCCACCGCCAGCGAAGGCAGCTCGATGACCATGATCGAGTTCGAGCTCGGCACCGACGTGGCCGAAGCGGTCAACGAGGTCGAAAGCGCGGTCGATCAGATTCGCGGCGAATTGCCCGACGGCATTCTCGAACCGCGCGTGTCGAAGCAGGAAACCAGCTCGCAGCCCATCGTGTTCTTCGGCGTCCAGGCCGAAGACATGACGATCGAACAGCTGTCGTGGTTTATCGACGATACGATCGCCAAGCGCCTCTTGACCGTCGAAGGCCTGGCCGAAGTGTCGCGCAACGGCGGCGTCGATCGCGAGATCCTGGTGATCCTCGATCCGGGCAAGATGCAGGCGTTCGGGGTCACCGCCAGCCAGGTCAACACCGCCCTGCGCCAGGCCAACACCAATGCCGCCGGCGGCCAGGCCGAAATCGCCGGCTCGCGCCAGTCGGTGCGCGTGCTGGGGAATGCCGCGACGGCCTTCGAGTTATCGCAGACGCAAGTTTCGATAGGCGGCGGCCGCACCGCTCGGCTCGGTGAGATCGCGCGGGTGTCCGACAGCTATGGCGAACTGCGTTCGCTGGCCAAGATCGACGGCAAGCAGGTCGTCACCTTCTCGATCACCCGGGCGCGCGGCGAATCCGACGTCAGCGTCTATGACGGCGCGATCGAGGAACTGAAGAAGATCGAGGCCGAGAATCCGGGTATCAAGATCACGCGGCTGTTCACCGAAGTCGATTACACCAAGGCGCAGTACGAAACGTCGATGGCCGCGATGATCGAAGGCGCGGTGCTGGCAGTTATCGTGGTGTTCCTGTTCCTGCGCGATTGGCGCGCGACGATCATCGCCGCGTTGGCCATCCCGCTGTCCGCGATCCCGACGTTCTACTTCATGGATCTGATGGGCTTTACGCTCAACACGCTGTCGCTGCTCGCACTGGGGCTGGTCGCGGGGGTGCTGGTCGACGACGCCATCGTCGAGATCGAGAACATTGTCAGACACATGCGCATGGGCAAGAGCGCGTACCAGGCGTCGATCGACGCGGCCGACGAAATCGGCCTGGCGGTGGTCGCCACCACGTTCTCGATCGTCGCAGTGTTCCTGCCGGTCGGCATGATGCCGGGTATCGCCGGGCAGTTCTTCAAGAACTTCGGCCTGACGGTGGTCGTGTCGGTCCTGATAAGCCTGGTCGTCGCGCGCATGATCACACCGATGATCGCGGCCTATTTCCTGCAGGCCAAAGGCCATCAGGAGCACGGCGAAGGGGTGTGGATGGATCGTTACATGGCCATCCTGCGCTGGTCTATCGATGCCACCCGCGCCCGGGAAATGCGCGCCGCCCTGCCGGTCGAGCCGCTGCGGCTGGGATATTGGCTGATCGAACTGGCGTTCGTTGTCGCGGTCGTGGCCGCGATCGGCGCGGTCGCCCGCTTCGGCCCGGCCGTCCTCGCGGGACTCGGGCTCGAGGGGGCCGCCGGTATCGCCATGACCGCACTGCTGGCGCTTGCCGCCGGGTTCATCGCCGTCAAGATCCTCGGTGTCACGATCCGCGCGGCGGGTGGCGGGGTCGCGCGCTATCACGATTTCTTCGCTGGCCGATGGTCGGCGCGCTGGCGCGATCACCGGGTGTGGATGATGGGCATCGGCATGGCCGCGCTGCTGATGACCGGGTTCCTGTTCTACGCGATCCCCAAGCAGTTCTTCCCCAATAACGACAGCGACTTCGCGCAGATCAGCGTCAGCATGGTGCCTGGCACGACGTTGGCGCAAACCGAAGACGTGGTCGATGCGATCGCCGCGCGGATGAAGCGCGAACCGGAAGTCGCGCTGGCCCTGGGCATTGCCCGCGAAGCCAGCGGCAACGTGCGACTGGTGTTCAAGCCCGACCGCGCCCGCACCAGCCTCCAGTTCGAACGGCAACTGGCGCCGGTGCTGCAGAGCTTTCCCGATGCCCGGATCAATTTTCGCGACCAGCAGCAAGGCGGCGGCGGCGGCGGCAGCGGACGGGCGATCTCGATCATGCTGTCGGGGTCCGATTCGGCCAAGCTGGATGCCGCGGCGAATACGCTGGTCGAGCAGATGAAGGGTGTCGACGGCGCGGTCGCGCCGCGGGTCGAGATCGATCTGCAACGCCCCGAACTGATCATCCGGCCGCGCGAGGATCTCGCCGCGAGCCTCGGGGTGACGACGCAGGCGCTGAGCCAGGCCATACGGATCGCAACGATGGGCGACGTTGATCAGAACGCGGCCAAGTTCTCGCTCGCCGACCGGCAGATTCCGATCCGCGTCCGCCTGGCCGAAGGCGATCGGCGCGATATCGCCAACATCAACAATCTGCCGGTGCCGACCGCGACCGGCGGCTCGGTCCCGCTCGAACGCGTGGCCGAAATCGGGTTCGGCATGGGTCCGACCAGTATCCAGCGTTACAACCAGAATCGCCGCGTGTTTGTTTCGGCCGATCTGGCGCCGGGGGTGGCCAGCGGTGACGTCAAGTCGGCGATCAACCGCCTGCCGATCATGCGCGCGCTGCCCGAAGGGGTGACCAACACGCCGGTCGGGGCGGACGAATGGCAGCAGCAACTGATCGGCGATTTCATCGTCGCGCTGAGCACTGGCGTGCTGCTGGTCTTTTCGGTCCTGGTGCTGCTGTACCGACGGTTGATCTCGCCCCTGGTCAACATGGGGTCGCTGTTCCTGGCGCCCCTCGGGGGGTTGCTGTTCCTCGCGATCCTCGGCCAGCCGATTTCGCTTCCGGTTTTCATCGGCATCCTGATGCTGTTCGGGATCGTCGCCAAGAACTCGATCCTGCTGATCGATTTCGCGATCGAGGAAATGGACACCGGAACTCGCAAGCGCGACGCGATTATCGAAGCCGGCCACAAGCGCGCCCAGCCGATCGTCATGACGACCGTGGCGATGGTCGCCGGGATGATCCCCACGGCGCTGTCGTTGACCGGCGACAGCGCCTGGCGCGCACCGATGGGCACAGTGGTGATCGGTGGCCTGCTGCTTTCGACCATGCTGACGCTGCTGATCGTGCCGGCCGGATTCAGTCTTTCGGACAGCGTTGAAAAGCGGCTCGGACCGTGGCTGCGGCGCAAGGTGCTGACCTATCGCCCGGGTGACGATGCGAGCGGCAAGGCCGATCCCCATCCCGCCGAATAAGCCGCCCCGCCCGGTGCGGCCCATCGCCGCGCCGCCCGTGGCGCATCCTTCCGCCCCGCCGCCGCCAGCGCTCTCCGCGCGGCCGCTTGCCGTCGCGCCGCCGGTGGACCGTGCCAGGCGGATGCGGCGCAGCGCCACCGGGTTGCTGGTGCTCATGGCGGCGGTGTTCGTCGCGGCGTTGCAGCTCGACAACGGCCATCCGGCCTGGGGCTATCTGATTGCCTTTGCCGAAGCGGCGATGGTTGGCGGGCTGGCCGATTGGTTCGCGGTCACCGCCTTGTTCCGCCACCCGCTCGGCATCCCCATTCCGCACACCGCGATCATTCCCGAAAAGAAGGACCGCATCGCCGATACGATGGCCGGGTTCCTGCGCGACAACTTCCTCATCCCCGGGGTGGTGGCGCGGCGCATGCGGGCAATGAACTTCGCGGTGGCGGCGGGCGAATTCCTGTCCGAACCGCGCCCGCGCGGGAAGGGGCGGATCAGCGAAGGCGCGGCCGGGCTGTTCGCCGATCTGCTCGAATCGCTCGACCCCGAACGGCTCGGCAACCAGGTGCGCGCCGGGCTGGCGCGCCAGGCCGAAAAGATCGATATTGCGCCGCTGCTCGGCAGCGCGCTCGGCGCGGCGATCGCCGACGGGCGGCACCGCCCGCTGCTCGAATCGCTGGTCCGCTGGACCGGCGAGACGCTCGAGAAGAACGAGGGGCTGGTGCGCGACATCATCCATGCACGCGCCAACGCGGTGCTGCGCTGGACCGGGCTGGACGAGCGGCTGGCCAATTCGGTGCTCGATGGCCTCTATCGGATGCTCGCCGAAGTGCTGGTCGATCCCGAGCATCCGCTGCGCAAGACGGTCGAGGATGGGCTCGAAAAGCTCGCCCACAACCTCGCCCACGATCCGGCCACCCGTGCCAAGGTCGAAGCCGCCAAGGCCGAAATCCTCGCCAATCCGGCGGTCGGCGAATGGTGGAACGGGGTGTGGGAAAAGCTGCGTCGTTCGCTTATCGACAGCGCGCGCAATCCCGACACGGTGCTGGCCGGCCAGCTCGGCGGGGCGCTGGCGGAGCTGGGGCGGGCGCTGCGCGAGGATGCCGCGCTGCAATGGCAGGTCAATCGCTTTGCCCGCCGCACCGCGGTCGGCGTCGCCAGCCGCTACGGCGCGCAGATCGTCCAGCTGGTGTCCGAAACCGTCAAGCGCTGGGATGCGGTCACGGTAACCAGCCGAATCGAAAGCGCGGTCGGGCGCGACCTGCAATTCATCCGCATCAACGGCACGCTGGTTGGTGGGCTGGTCGGCGTGGTCATCCACGTGCTGTCGCAGTGGCTGTGAGCGCAGGGCCGGTCTTCAGCAGCGAGCGGCTCGACTACTGGCGCCCGGCGGCGGGCGACCTGGCCGCGCTTTACGCCATCGTCACCGAGCCGGCGACGGCGCGATACATCGGTCCGCGTGACGGCGTCGCCGACCAGTTCGAGCGCCACTTGCGCAATGCCGGCAGCTGGGCGCTCTACGGGTATGGCTGCTTCACGTTGCGCCCGCGCGGCAGCAGCGAGATTGTCGGCACCGCGGGTGTGTTTCATTCGTGGCGCGGGCTGGGCGAGGATGTCGACGATTTGCCCGAGATCGGCTGGATCTTGCGCCGCGACCAGGTCGGCCGGGGCCTTGGTTTCGAAGCCGGGCGCGAGACGCTGGCGTGGTTCGACGCGGCGCATGGCCGCGCCACCGTCACTTGCTTCGTTGCCGCCGACAACACGCCGTCGCTGGCGATCGCCGCGAGGCTCGGCTTCGAGCTGCGGCGCGAAGACCTGTTTCCCGACGGCGCGCTGGTCCAGGTGCTGATCCGCCCCGGCGATTAGCGGCGGCCGCCCGGGCCGCGCGGCGGGCCGAGGAACATCGGCGATCCCATCCAGAAGCTGGCCATCGGCTGCCCGGCGGCGTCCTTGGCCGGGGTGAACACGGCTTTCGACATCGCCAGGCTGCAGATGCGGGCATTGAGGCTTTCGCTCAGCGTCGGCTGATAGATCGTGCACGCGGTCGGCTTGCCGTCGGCGCCGATCGTCAGCCGCATCTGGTTGGCGGCGCCGAGGAACTTTTCGAACTCGCTGAACGGGATCGTGCCTTGCGGCAAAACCCCGTCGGGGTTGGGCACCATCATCGCCGGCGCCGTCATCGCCTGGTGCTTTTCGGCATCGAGGCCCCAGACCTTGAGCAGATCGTCGGCGCAGGCCTGCAACGCCGCCACCGGCGCGCGCAGCGATCCGGTCTCGAACCGCACCGGGCTGGTTAGGCCCGAGCCGAGCGCGATGCCAGTGATCGCGCGGGCGGTCTCCAGCTCCTCGCTGCGGCTGTAGACGGGCGGCCCTGCCGGGGGCGTGCCCGGGGCAGGCGGGCTGAAGACGAACGGCTTCAAGGCGAAGGCGTCGAACCCGATCAACTGGCCATTGCCCGCATCGGCGCGGATGTAACGCGATTCGCGGCTGGCACCGTCGGGCAGCAGGTTAAACGCGATGGTGTCCGCGCCGCGAAACGGGCTGACCCCGCCGCCGACCAGGATCAGGCGCAGGTTCTGGCCCGGCTGGGTCCGTTCGAGCGCCAGGCTGGTCTGATTCTGTCCGTCGCTGAAGGTGCGAATCAGGCGGCAGTAATCCTCGCCGTAATCGGCGGTCCAGCCGCCGGTGGGCCGGAACACCGCCCCGTCCTGCGCCTGCGCCACCGGGGCCCACGCCAGGCTCGCCGCGACCCCCGCAAACAGCAGCTTCTTCATCGCAACCCTCTTCCCGATATCGTTGGACGGCAGGCTATTTCAGCCTTTTGCGCGGAGCAAGTCGAGTTTCACCGCAGCGACACAATGCGACACGCGGATGGTCAGAGCTTCTCCGTCAGCTCCGGCACAACGGTGAACAGATCGCCGATCAGGCCGATGTCGGCGACCTGGAAGATCGGCGCGTCGGGATCCTTGTTGATCGCGACGATCACTTTGGAATCCTTCATGCCCGCCAGGTGCTGGATCGCGCCCGAGATGCCGACCGCGATGTAGAGGGCGGGCGCGACGATCTTGCCGGTCTGGCCGACCTGGAAATCGTTCGAGATATAGCCCGCATCGACTGCCGCGCGGCTGGCACCGACGGCGGCACCGAGCTTGTCCGCCAGCGGCACGATCAGCTGCTCGAACGTCGCCGCATCCTTGAGCGCGCGGCCGCCCGAAACGACGATCCCGGCGCTGGTCAGCTCGGGCCGCTCGCTTTTCGAGGCATCGAGCGAGACGAACTTCGACAGCCCGGAATCGCCCGGGCCGGTGACTTCTTCGATCACGCCATGGCCGCCTTCGGGCGAGGCTTTCTCGAAGGTCGTGGTGCGCACCGTCAGCACCATCTTGGCGTCGGTGCTTTCGACCGTGGCGATGGCGTTGCCGGCGTAGATCGGCCGGCGGAAGCGGCGCTCGCCCTCGACCGAGATGATCTCGGACACCTGCATCACGTCGAGCAGCGCGGCGACCCGCGGGGCGACGTTCTTGCCGGTGGTGGTGGCGGGCGCGACGAACACGTCGTAATTGGCCATCAGTTGCGCGACCAGTGGGGCCAGGTTTTCGGGCAGCTGGTGCGCATAGGCCGCATCGTCAGCCAGCAGCACCTTGCCGACGAGCTCGAACCGCGCCGCGGCTTCGGCCACCGCGCGGCAGCCATGGCCCGCCACCAGCATGTCGACGTCGGCGATCTCGGTCGCGGCACCGACCGTGGCCAGCGTCGCATCCTTCAGTTCGGCGTTGTCGTGTTCGACCAGGACGAGGGCCTTCATCATGCCACTCCCAGCGCATTGAGTTTCGCCACCAGTTCGTCGACCGAACCGACCACGACGCCGGCCTGGCGCACCGGCGGTTCGGCCACGGAGTGGGTCTTGAGGCGCGGCGTCACGTCGACGCCGTAATCGGCCGGCGTTTTGGTCGCGAGCGGCTTCGATTTGGCCTTCATGATGTTGGGCAGTGAGGCATAGCGCGGCTCGTTGAGCCTGAGGTCGGTGGTGACGATCGCCGGCAGCGTCAGCTCGACGGTTTCAAGCCCACCATCGACTTCGCGCGTGACGGTCGCCTTGCCGTCGGCGATCTCCACCTTGCTGGCAAACGTCCCCTGCGCCCAGCCGAGCAGCGCGGCGAGCATCTGTCCGGTCTGGTTCGAATCGTCGTCGATCGCCTGCTTGCCCATCACCACCAGGCCCGGCTGTTCCTC
>JANOAH010000087.1:0-7560 GCA_031411075.1 Erythrobacteraceae bacterium | reverse complement strand
TCGAGCTCCTCGACCACCCACGGCACCCAGCCGATGCCAGATTCGGCGATTACCAGCTTGAGGCCTGGGTGCCGCTCGAGGATGCCCCAGGCGAACAGGTCGACGAACGGGTCGAGGAATTGTTCGATGAACATCTTGGCGTGGAGGAAGGTCGCGCCGGGCGAGCCTTTGTATTTGTCGAAGGCGTCTCCGGCTTTGGGAAACACGGTGACGTGAAAGCTGAGCACGATGCCGCTTTCCTCGAGTAGCGCGAACAGCGGCTCCCAGCGGGGATCCTCCATGCGTGGTTCGGCCACCGCGATCTGCAGATTGGCCTGGCGGCAGGTCCCGAGCCTGGCCAGCCGCTGCAGCTCCTCGAACGCGGCCTCGGGATGCGGCGGCAGCATGGCCACCCCGATCAGCCGTTCGGGCGCGACCGAGCAGAAATCCTCGTACAGCCAGTCGTTATAGGCGGCGTAACAGGCGCGCATGAACGCCTCGTCCTTGGTCTTAATGCTGGTCACCGGTCCGTAGACGACATGCGCCCACACCCGGTCGCGGTCCATGTCCTCGAGCCGCAGCTTGGGGTTGCCGGCGCGCAGTTCGGTCAGATCCTCCACCCCGCCGCGATCGTACGCGGTGAGGATCGGCTTGGGCCCGTCGCCGAACGGGCTCGGCCCCTTCTTGCCCGACCAGAACCCCCACCGCTCGCCATCGGCGACCCACGCCGCCGGCCCGCCTTCGGGCGCTTCGATATGCGGCGCGCGCTCTTTCCATTTCGCCGCCATGCGCTTCTCCAGCGCGTCGGCGGGCAGCATGTTCAAGTCGAGGTGGTCGTCGCAACTGACCAGGGCAGTTTCGAGCACGGGGGATCTCCGCAAAATCGTTAGCCTGCGAATAGAGCGCGTTGTCCGGCTGCTGCAACGAAAAAGGGCGCCCCGTGCGGAGCGCCCTCTCTCTTTTCGGTGCTGGCCCGCTTAGCGGCAGCGCATCCCGCCGCGAGCGACCTCACGACCCAGCAGCGCACCGGCGGCCCCGCCAAGCAGCGTGCCGAGGGTGCGGCTGCGTCCGCCGTCGAGGGCCCGGCCGAGCAGCGCGCCGGCCGCCCCGCCGATGATCAGCCCGGTGGTGCCGTTGCCGCGGCGACAGTAATAGCGGCCGTCGGTGCCCTGCCAGACCTGGTCGCCGCGGCCGAGCACGCGCGGCTCGTAATAGCGGCCATAGGGATCGTACGTGCCACGGTTCTGGTTGCCGCGATCGTAGCCGTCATAACCATTGTAGCGGCGATCGTTATCGTCATAGCGGCGGTCATAGCCGTCATAGCGGCGATACTCGGCTTCGCGGTCATGCGCGCGGCGGCCATGCGCCGGGGCCCACGAAGGCGGATCGGCAGCGGCCGGCACGGCGGTCACGGTCGCGGCGGCGGCGGCAAGTGCGAGGATCATCTTACGCATGGCGAAGGCCTCTCTGAGCGTTTCGTTAGCCATGTTTTCGTTCATTGATTCGCAACCAGAGCTGAACGAAGCGTCGGCGTGGCATTCAGGCGTTGGGACGATTAAGAGCGCGTTCAGCGGCCCGGGCACAGGGCGCGGCGGTCGATCCGGGGGATAATTGCCGATCATGGTCAAAAGGCTGGTCCTGCTGCTCGCCGCGCTGGCCGGCGCCGCGCCGCTCACGGCGCAGGACATCGCGTCGGCCAGCGCAAGCGGCAGCTGTGCCGCGGTGCCGATGCTGCCCGGCGCGGTGCCGATCGTCGAGGTGCGGATCGGCGGTAAAGGCCCCTATCGTTTCGCCATCGATACCGGCGCGCAAGGCCATGGCCGGATCAGCGCGGCGCTGGCGGCCGAACTGGGCCTGCCGCAAGTCGGCGAAGTCGGCGCACCGGGGCCGGGCGGCACCGTGGCCAGCCGACCGGTGTTCGGCGTGTCCGAAGTCTCGGTCGGCGCGGTCAGCTTCAGAAACCTCGACCTGGTGGCGCTGGCGACGGCGCGCGGACCGCTCAGCGAATGGGACGGTATTCTCGGTAACGAGCTGATGAAGCTGCTGCCGCTGACGCTCGACTACGGCAACGCCCGCGCTCGCTTCGGCGGGCCGGGCCTCGCCGACGGGCTCCCGATCGGCTTCGATCATGGCGTGCCGGTGCTGCCGATCGACGTCGCCGGCAAGCGCTTCCAGGTCCATTTCGACAGCGGCAACGGCGCCGCGGCGCTGTTCCTCGACGAAGCCACGGCGCGCGCGCTGCCGCTGGCGGGTGAGCCGGTCGAACGCGGCCGGGCGCGCACCAGCTTCGGCGATTTCGCCACCATGGACGCCCCGCTGGCGGTATCGGTGCTGGCCGGAACGGTGCCGCTGCCGATCCGCGCGGTCGGCTGGCCCAGCCCGCGCCCGGGCGGCAACCTCGGCTCGCGCGGGCTTGTGGGCATGAGCGTGACGATCGACGCGAGGAGCGAGTTGGCCTCGATCCACACTTCCGCCGCGCCGCCGCGCTGCGCTGCGGCCGATTAGGCGGCCGCTGCCTCGTCGAAGTGCTCGCTCGGCGGCTCGCCCGCCTTGATCGCCAGCTTCTTTTCGTCCTCGACCATGTAGTTGCGCGTCACCGGCGCGGCGTAGCGGCTGCGCAGATATTGCAGCTGATACACGCACATGCCGCCGTCGCTGAACATCGTGCTCGAGGCGGCGAGATAGAACGCATAGAGGCGATAGAACCGCTCGTCCGCCAGCCGCACGACCTCGTCGTGGTTAGCCTTGAAGCGGTAATACCAGGCGCGCAGCGTGTGGATGTAGTGCTGGCGCAGCATCTCGCAGTCCGACATGATCAGTCGCGCCTTTTCGCTCGCGGTGACGATTTCGGACAGCGCCGGCAGATAGCCGCCGGGAAAGACGTACTTCTGCATGAACTTGTCGGTGGTGCCGGGCTTGCCCATCCGGCCCATCGTATGGATCAGCGAGACGCCGTCGGGCGCCAGCAAATCGTGGATCTTGTGGAAGAACGTCTCGAAATAGGCGGTGCCGAGGTGTTCGAACATGCCGACCGAAACCACCCGGTCGAACTGTCCGGTGAGGTCGCGGTAATCCATCAGTTCGAACTTGACGCGGTGCGACACGCCGGCCGCCGCAGCCCGCTCGCGCGCCACCTTGAGCTGCTGGTCGGACAGCGTCACGCCGAGGACGTCGACGTCGGCGACGCGGTTCAGGTACATCGCCATGCCGCCCCAGCCGCAGCCGATGTCGAGCACGCGCTGCCCGGGTTCGAGCAGCAGCTTGGCGGCGACGTGGGTCTTCTTGTCGAGCTGCGCCTGTTCGATGCTATTGGAAAAATCGGTGAAATAGCCGCAGCTGTACTGCATGTCGGGCTCGAGAAAGGTGCGGTAGAGCTCGTTGCCGACATCGTAGTGGTGGACCACGTTCTGGCGCGAACTGGCCTTGTTGTTGAGCGTGTTGAGATAGTGCCTGAGCCGGCTGGTGTACGGCTTCCAGGTGCTGCGTCCGCTGCGGTCCTCCCAACGGCTGTTGCCGCGGATCATCGTCACGAGATCGAGCACGTCGCCCTGTTCGAATCGCAGCCGGTCGTCCATCCACGCCTCGACCGTGCCGACCGCCGGATCGCGGACGATCTGGATCGCCGCGCGGTTGTCCATCAGCCGCACGGTGACGGGGTTGAGGTCGGGATCGGGCGAGCCATAGCGATGCGCTTTGCCACCGGGTCCGATGATCGTCAGTTCGCCCCGGTTGAGGAGCTTACCAAGCATGGTGTCGAGGAGCTGCATAGGCGGGCAGCTTAACTGCAATTGCCCGCCGCGCAACCGGGCGCGGCGCGACTTGTGCTCGCTCGGCCAGGACCTGCTAGAGCCCGACCACCCCGCCGTCGGTGCGGGTGATGGCGACGATGGCCGAGCGTGGCCTGCCGGTACCGGTACCCGTGGCCTGGCTTTGCGGCCAGTTGCTGCTCGGCGCGGCGGCGGTACCGTCTTCACCCGGATGCTGAATGCCGACGAACAGGGTGCGCCCGTCCGGAGTGCTGTCGACTCCGGTGATTTCGCATTCCTTGGGCCCGACCAGGAAGCGCCTCAGGGTCGCGGCCGTTGCCGCCGCGCCTGCTCTGGTCGTCTGAATGGCGGTGGCGCCGCCCGAGCCGACATTAGTGATTGTGCGCGCTCCGCCATCGCCGACATTGCCGGGGAGGGCGGCCAGCATCTGGTTGTTGGTCTTGTCGGTGAAGGCTCCGTCGTCGGTCTGGATCCACAACAGCGGACGCGATCCCTGGCCCGAAGGGTTCTGCGGCCGTGCGAACCATAACCCGTCGGGGCTGGAGAAGTCGTTGTCGCTGGCAAGTCCGGACAGGTTGACGTTGTTGGCGTCGGCCTGCGCCGAATCCGCCCCGAACAGGTAGACATCCCAGGCAAAGGTCGTCGAAGCCGCGTTGTCGCCGCTCTCACGCAGGCGAACGATGTGGCCATTGGGATTGCCGAACTGCGCGGCGTTGGCAGCACCGCGGGGGTCGTTGTAGTGCCGCGGATTGGCCGCATCTGTGCCGGTCAGCGGGCGCAGCGCGGCGGTATTGTTGGTCAGCGTCAGGTACACTTCGCCGGTCGCGGGATTGACGGCGGTCCATTCGGGCCGGTCCATCGGCGTGGCCCCCACCGCGTCGGCCGCCAGGCGGGTATTGACCAGGATATCCGCCTGATCGGCAAAGACATAGACAGGATCGGTCCCTTGGGCCGGGCGGTCCGGCACGCTGCCGAAAGCAAGCGCAAGCCACGCCCCGGTGCCATCGGGGTTGAACCGCGCGACATGGAGCGTACCGGCATCGAGGTACCTATCCCCGATGGCCAGGCGGTCGGCGGCCTGTCCGTCGGCCGCGCTCCAGGCTTGCGCGGAGACGAATTTGTAGAGGTATTCGCGCCGCGCGTCGTCGCCCATGTAAACGGCCACCTTCTGGCCAGGGATGAGGCGGCCGAGCCAGGCGCCTTCATGGCCGAGCCGGCCGAGCGCGGTGCGCTTGCGCGGCGCGCGCGCTGGGTCGAACGGATCGAATTCGACCACCCAGCCGAACTTGTTGGGCTCGTTGCGGTAATCGGCAAGCGCCGACGCGCCGCTCGCGCGCGCATCCCAGCGGCGGAACACCGGATCGGTGGCCGACGCGCTCGACCACGCATAATTGCCGACATTGCTGGTCACGCCATAACGGCGCAGCGCCGTCAGTTCGCGGGGGCCGCGGGCAGCGTTATCCGTACCGGCGCCCGAATTGTCGCGCCGGAAATAGCCGGCCCAGTTCTCCTCGCAGGTGAGCGAAGTGCCCCACGCGGTATGGCCGTTGGCGCAATTGTTGATGGTGCCGGTGCCGGCCGTTCCGCTAGTATCCGCGACGGTCTTCAGCCAGTCGGTCCCGCGCGCCGGGCCGTTGAACACCACGGCCGTGTTGGGCGTGATCCGCCGATTGAAGGGGCTGGCCTGCAGCCAGGTCCAGGTGCGATTACCGGTGTCGCGATATTCGATCACACCGACGCCGTGCGCCTCGATTTCCTTGATCGCTTCGGCCGCTGGACGCGGTCCGGCAGCGACATTGGTCGGCCCCGCCGGGTGCAGGTACTGCACGTTGAGATTCTCGAAATTCTGCACGATCAGTCCGCGCGTCGAATTGTGGTCGTCGCGCGCGCCTGCGTCGCTGAGACCATACCAGTACAGCGCATCGCCGTGATCGCCGATGCGTTGGGCAAAATTGGTGTCGGTACCGTCGTTGGCATAGGCAGACACCCCGGCGGCGAGCGGATCGCCAAGCCGGGTCATGACCGTGACTGTGTAGCCGGCTGGTACCGTGACCTGATCGGCGAAACCCTTCGGCACTGCGGCAAAACCGAGCACCGCCGGGCTGACCGTGACCACCACGGTATCGCTGAAGGCGCCGCCATAGGCAAAAGTCAGCGGCGTCGCCGCCATGACCGCCGGGGCGATGAACGATACACTGGCGGAATTGACGACCGTGAGGGTGACCATAGGGCCGCCGACTTGCGCCCACTGCCCTGGGCTGCCCGCCGGTCCCGATCCGGTCAACGTTACTAGGTTACCGGCGGTGGTGGCAACATCGGGGCCGGCATTGGTGGTTCCGGTTCCGCCGCTCCCACCAAGCGGGCTATCCCCTTCGCAGGCGGCGAGCAGTGTCGTGCCCAGAAACGCCGCGGCCGACGCGGACAGGCCGCCGAGCAAGGTATCGCGCCGCGAATAGCGTTCGGCAATCAATGTCACCAGGTCGGCATTGCCGGTCGCATTGGTGTCGATGTCGCCATCGGAATAGCCGCGCATGATATAGGAACCCATCGTTACCCCCATTCTTGATCGATCGCCGGCAGGGATAAGCGGCCGATGTGACATGCTGATGTGATTCGCATTGGCGCGCCATGACCTTCGCGCGACTGCGCGTCAGACCAACGCCACAAACTCGCAATAAAGCGCTTCGCAAACCGGGCGTGGGCGGTTGGTCAGCCGCCAGCCGCGCAATCTTCGCGGTCCAGTTCGGCGCGGCTCTTCTTTTCGGCGGCGGTCTTGAGCTGGCCGCAGGCGGCATCGATGTCGCGGCCGCGCGGGGTGCGCACCGGGGCGCTGATTCCGGCTTCGAACACGATCTCCGAAAAGCGCCGGATCCGTTCGGGCGTCGAGCACTCGTACGCCGCGTCGGGCCAGGGGTTGAACGGGATCAGGTTGACCTTGGCGGGCAGCTTGTACTGCTTGATCAGTCGCACCAGCTCGCGCGCGTCGGCGTCGCTGTCGTTCTTGTCCTTGAGCATCACGTATTCGAAGGTGATGCGCCGGGCGTTGCTGGCGCCGGGATAGGCGGCGCAGGCGGCGAGCAGCTCGTCGATGCCGTATTTCTTGTTCAGCGGCACGATCTCGTCACGCACCGGCTTGTTGGTGGCATGCAAGGACACCGCCAGGTTGACACCGATCTCCTCGCCGGCGCGGGCCATCAGCGGCACCACCCCGCTGGTCGACAGGGTGATGCGGCGGCGCGACAGGCCCAGACCATCGCCGTCCATGACCAGCGTCAGCGCGTCGCGCACGTTGTCGAAATTGTACAGCGGCTCGCCCATGCCCATCATCACGATATTGGTGAGGAGGCGGCCGTCGGAGGTGTAGTGGCCGCCTTCGTCTTCCCAATCGTTGAGAGTCGCCGCAAAGGCGGGGACTTCGGGCTGTGAAGCGCCTTCCCGCCTGAGGTCCCCGCCTGCGCGGGAACTTGCGCTGGAGTTCGGCCATTCGCCCAGAGCATCGCGCGCCAGCATGACCTGGCCGACGATTTCGCCCGCGGTCAGGTTGCGCACCAGCCGCATGGTCCCGGTATGGCAGAACCGGCAATTGAGCGTGCAGCCGACCTGGCTTGAAACACACAAGGTGCCGCGGTCGGCATCGGGGATGAACACCATCTCGAAATCGTGGCCGTCGGCGGTGCGCAGCAGCCACTTGCGGGTGCCATCGGTTGAATGCTGTGCCTCGACCACCTCGGGCCGGCCGATCACGAACCGTTCGGCCAGCCACGGGCGCATCGGCTTGGCGATGTCGGTCATCGCCGCAAAATCGGTCACGCCG
>JANOAH010000086.1:0-2235 GCA_031411075.1 Erythrobacteraceae bacterium | reverse complement strand
CGCTTCGATCAGACGGGTCCGATCCTGCTCGCTCGCGTGATCGTCATAACGCCGCAGCGGTTTGGCAATCCCCAGATATTTGAGCAGCTTGCCGGTGACCCGTGTGTCCTCGCAGGCGACGGCGTCGCACGCCGCCAGCGTTTCGACCGCGCGCCGCGACACATCGCCGAGATTGCCAATCGGGGTGGCGACAATATACAGGCCGGGGGGCAAGGTTCCGGGCTGGCGAGCGTCGTTCACGCGGCGCTTCATGGCCCATAGTGTAAGGATGCCGCAAGCATGTTGGCCCTCAACCGGCGGGCGCTCGCCGTCGGAATGCTCACCGTTTTCCTCGCCGCGTGCAAGGTCGTGCCCGATAGCGGCCGCCCGGCCCCGGCACCCGCGCCCACGCCCGCGCCCGGCCCCAGCGCCGATGTGCTGCCGACCGATGCCGGCCGCCATCGGGTGGCGCTGCTGGTGCCGCTGTCGGGTGCGAACGCGGCGGTCGGCCGCTCGATCGCCAACGCCGCGACGATGGCGCTGCTCGACACCAACGCCGAAAACCTGCGCATCACGACGTACGACACCGGCACCGACGCCGGCACCGCCGCGGCGACCGCGATCCGTGACGGCAACAAGCTGATCCTCGGCCCGCTGCTGCGTGAGGACGTGGCGCCGGTGCTGGCCCGCGCGCGGCCGGCCAACGTGCCGCTGGTGAGCTTTTCCAACGACACCTCGATTGCCTCGCCCGATGCCTTCGTGATGGGCCATGTCCCCGAACAGTCGATCGCCCGCACCGTCGGCTATGCCGCGCGGCAAGGGGCGCGGCGCTTCGCGGTGCTCGCCCCCAATGGCGAATACGGCGACCGCGCCGCGGCGGCGATGTCGGCCGCGGTGGCCGGGGTATCGGGGACGCTGGTGGCGACCGAGCGGTATGACCGCGGCAACACCTCGATTGTCAGCGCGGCGCAGCGGATCAAGGTGCGCGGAGCGGTCGATGCGGTGCTGATTGCCGAGGGCGCGCGGCTATCGGCCAGCGCAGCAAGCACGCTCAAGCAAGGCGGGACGCAAGTGATCTTGCTCGGCACCGAGCTGTGGGACGGCGAATCCTCGCTTGCCAGCAATGCCTCGATGCGCGGCGGCCTGTTCTCGGCGGTGTCGAACGCGCGCTATCGCCAGTTCGTCACCAGCTACCAGACGCGCTTCGGGGAAGAGCCTTACCGCATCGCCACGCTCGGCTACGACGCGGTGTTGCTGACGCTGCGGATCGCGCGCGACTGGCAGCCGGGGCGTAATTTCCCGGCCGGGCGGATGCTGGCGGCCGACGGCTTCCTCGGCCTCGACGGCCCGTTCCGCTTCCACGACAACGGCGTGGGCGAACGGGCGATGGAAGTGCGCCAGGTCGGCAACGGCGCGGTCAGCGTGGTCGACGCGGCACCGGCGCGGTTCTGAGCCGCGCATAACCGGCCGGCGGGTGCTTGAAGCGCGGCGAATCCGCGCCTTATAGCCAGCCCATGTCCGACGACCTATTCGACCAGCTCCCCGCCGGTGGCGGCGATTACGACGCTTCTGCGATCGAGGTGCTCGAAGGGCTCGAGCCGGTGCGGCGGCGTCCGGGGATGTACATCGGCGGGATCGACGAGCGCGCGCTGCACCACCTCGCCGCCGAAGTGCTCGACAACGCGATGGACGAGGCGGTCGCCGGCCACGCCAACCGCATTGAAGTCACGCTCGACGAGGGTAACCGCCTGACCATCAGCGACAACGGCCGCGGCATTCCGGTGGACGAGCACCCCAAGTTCCCGGGCAAGTCGAGCCTCGAGGTGATCCTCACCACGCTCCATTCAGGCGGCAAGTTTTCGGGCAAGGCCTATGCCACCAGCGGCGGATTGCACGGGGTGGGCGTCAGTGTGGTCAACGCGCTGTCATCTTTGACCCGGGTCGAAGTGGCCAAGAACAAGGAAGTCTACGCGCAGGAATTTTCGCGCGGGAACCCCACGGGTCCGCTGCGCAAGATCGGCGATACCCCCAACCGCCGCGGCACGACGGTGACCTTCATCCCCGACACCGAAATTTTCGGCGAGCGCGACTTCAAGCCAGGACGGCTGTTCAAGCTCGCCCGCTCGAAAGCCTACCTCTACGCCGGGGTCGAAATCCGCTGGAAGTGCGCGCCGTCGCTCACCAGCGAGGAGGTGCCGGCCGAGGCGGTGTTCCAGTTCCCCGGCGGCCTCGCCGATCACCTCGCCGAACAGGTCG
>JANOAH010000085.1:0-2557 GCA_031411075.1 Erythrobacteraceae bacterium | reverse complement strand
GAGATCCTGAAATCGCTCGGCCTGCGCACCCGCGGTGTGCGGGTGGTCTCCTGCCCGAGCTGCGCGCGCCAGGGGTTCGACGTGATCCGCACCGTCCAGGCGCTCGAAGACCGCTTGAGCCATATCAAGACGCCGCTCTCGCTGTCGGTGCTCGGCTGCGTCGTCAACGGCCCGGGCGAAGCGCGCGAAACCGACATCGGCCTGACCGGCGGCGGCGCCGGCAAGCACATGGTGTACCTGTCGGGTGTGACCGACCACACCGTCGAAAGCGCGGACATGCTCGATCACATCGTCGACCTGGTCGAACGCAAGGCGGCCGAAATCGAAGCCGCCGAAGCAGCGCAGGCCGTCGCCGCCGAATAGCGCGTTTTACCGCCGGTTAAGCTCGCACGCGTAGCCTCGCGGGCAATGAAGCACATCGGTGTCGTCCTGCTGGCCGTTGGGGCCATCGCCTTCGGCCTCGCGCCGAACCGGTCGGACGAGGCCGAGGCGGACGGCGCGCGATCGGCTGCCAATGCCGACAAGCCGGCGCAGGCGCAGCTCGCCCAGGCGCAGTGGAACGCCGGTGAGGAAGTGTTGCCGCGCGCAGACGATGGCCATTTCTATGCCGATGTCACCGTCGACGGCAGCACCGTGCAGATGCTGGTCGATACGGCGCCAGCACGATCGCGCTGACCGGCGAGGATGCCGATGCGCTGGGGGTGGCCTGGGATGCCAGCGCTGTGCGCCCGGTGGCACGCGGCGCCAACGGGCTGGTCTACGGGGTCGAGGTCAAGCTCGACCGCGTTTCGGTCGGCGGGCTCGAAGTGCAGAACGTCACCGCGGTGGTCGTGCCCGAGGGCCTCGGCATTTCGCTGCTCGGGCAGTCGTTCCTGTCGCAGATCGACCATGTCGAGATGACCGGCGATGCCATGGTGCTCGGCGGGTGAGAGGCTGGACAGCCGCACCGCACCGGGGGCATATTGCGCGGTGATGAACCGCCGTCACTTCATCGCTGCAAGCGCGGCCACCGCCGGCACGCTGGCGCTGCCCGCGCGGGTGTTCGCGCAAGCGAGCGGGCTCGACGCGCGTGGTGCGCAGGTCATGGCGATCGCCCAGCGCGAGATCGCTCGCGCCGGCGACGTGCTGTGGCGGCGCGATGTGGCCGGGGTCGCCGATTTTGGCGTCCATTCGGCGCTGCCGCGGTTCCACTTCGCCAACCTCGAAGCCGGCACCGTTCATTCGATCCGCGTCGCGCATGGCTCGGGCTCCGACACCGAGCATGACGGCTGGCTCAAGCAGTTTTCGAATGTCCGCGGCTCCAACGCCACCGCGCGCGGGGCCTATATCACCTGGGAATGGTACACCGGCAAATGGGGCACTTCGGTGCGGCTCGGCAGCCTCGATGTCGACAATTCGAACACGTTCGAGCGCGCCATCGTGATGCACGCGGCTGACTATTGCACCCAGGCGCAAGTCGATCGCTGGGGCCGCCTCGGCCGCTCGAACGGCTGCTTCGCGCTCGATCCCGCGGACTTCATGTTCGCGCTGCAGAGCCTGGGCGGCGGCAGGCTGATCTTCGCGGACCGGCTGGGGCTGGGCTAAACGCTACCTCGGCGAGCATTATTCGACAGGCTCAGGATGAGCGGGAGAAGGAGTTCCGAACCCAACCCCGCTCAGGCTGAGCTTGTCGAAGCCCCTTCGCGCGCGCTCAAGTAGCGCGAAGCG
Organism: Erythrobacteraceae bacterium; assembly: GCA_031411075.1. Taxonomy (GTDB): domain Bacteria; phylum Pseudomonadota; class Alphaproteobacteria; order Sphingomonadales; family Sphingomonadaceae; genus Croceibacterium_A. Next base: position 850 of record JANOAH010000085.1, on the reverse strand, counting down.
CAATAGCGCAAACTAAGACACCTGCAGATCGTCCTCGATCACCTTGACCTCTTCGCTGGTCACCCGCGCGCGGTTGCCGATGCGGGGCGCGTTGAAGCTGGCCAGTACCGGGGCGTCGCGGCCGTAGATGTCGGTAAAGGTCTTGAGCGCGCCATCGATGTCGCGGGCCATGGTGAAGTAGGTGATGTAGACCGGCATCGATTTCTTCACCGGCACGCGGGTGTAATCGCCGCTGGTCGAGATCGCCACCGCCTCTTCGCGCGTCGCGCCCTGCCCCAGGATGGCGATCGTCATCGCCAGTTCGAGCGCGCGTTCGGTGCGCACGCAGCCGTGGCTGAGCGCGCGGTTGGCGTTGGCGAACAGCCCGCGCGACGGGGTGTCGTGGAGGAAGATCGCGTGCGGATTGGGCATGTCGAGCTTGATCCGGCCGAGCGAATTGCCCGGCCCCGGCCCCTGCACGACCGAGATGAAACCGTTGGCGCCGCGGGTGGCGGTGTAACTGTTGGCGCGCGCCCAGGTCGGGTTGCCGAGCACGCGGGCGCCGAGCCCTTCGCCGCGCACGATCGATTGCGGCACCGTCCAGTTGGGATTGAAAATCACCCCTTCGACCGTTTCGGCCAGCTGCGGGGTGGGCGTGCGCGGGCTGCCGACGATCGTGCGATAGGTGCGGATGATGTTGTTGTTGACCGTCAGCCGCAGCTGGAATTCGGGAATGTTGGTCAGCAGGTAGACCTTGCCGAGATCCTGCTGGAGCCAGCGCCAGCGGTCCATGTTGGCGCGGATCCGGGCGCGGATCGCCTTGTCGCTCGCCGGAGTGGCGGCAAGTGCGGTCTTGAGCGCCTGATAGTCT
>JANOAH010000084.1:0-20278 GCA_031411075.1 Erythrobacteraceae bacterium | reverse complement strand
GCTCGACGCCTATCTGGCCCGCGCGCTGGCGGGGCTGAGTCGCTCCGCCACGCCCGACCCCTCGCCGCAGGCCGGGTTCTACTACCGCTCCGACCACTTCAGCCTGGCCAAGCGCGGGGTGCCGATGTTCAACTTGAAGCTCGGGCTCGACCTCGTCGAGGGCGGACGCGAGCGCGGGGCGGCGATGGAGGCCGACTATCGCGCCAGCGCCTACCACGGCCCCGACGACGAGTTCTCCGAAAGCTGGGACTGGCGCGGAGTGATCGACCACCTCGACCTGCAATTTCGCCTCGGACGCATGCTCGCCGACAGCATCGCCTGGCCCAACTGGAACGCCGGCGACGAATTCCGCCGCATCCGCGACGCCAGCTGCACGCCGGCAGGAGGATGTTGACATGGCCGTGATCTTCCCCGCGGAATTCGCGCCGCAGGACTGGCTGTGGATCGGCTTTCCGCACCGCGCCGACTTGTGGGAAGAGTTCACCCTGCCGGCGCAGGAGCAGATCGCGGCTTATGCCAACGCGGTCGCCGAGACCGGACAGGACGTGCGGCTGGTGGTGCACGATGCCGCCAACGAAATGCGCGCGCGCCAGCTCGTTTCGGCCGTGGTCACGCTCGAGCGCCATCCCTATGGCGACATCTGGCTGCGCGACACCGGGCCGCTGGTGCTGTTTGACGAAGCCGGGCGGCGCTTCGCCCGCCGCTTCGCGTTCAACGGCTGGGGCGGCAAATACGACGATATGGAGGGCGACCAGGAAGTGGGCGAATCGCTCGCCTGCGCCGCGGGGCTGCCGGTCGAGTTTGCCGACTGGGTGCTCGAAGGCGGCGCGATCGATTGCGACGGGACCGGGCTTGTCGTCACCACCGAGGAATGCCTGCTCAATCCCAACCGCAATCCAGGGTTATCGCGCGTCGAGATCGAGGCGCGGCTGGCGCGCGACCTTGGCGCCGATCGCGTGCTGTGGCTGGGCAAGGGGCTGGCCTGCGACCACACCGACGGCCACGTCGACAACCTCGCCCGGTTCGTCGCGCCCAATACGCTGGCGATCCCGCTCGCCACCGGACCCGACGATCCCAACGCCGCGGTCTATGCGGACGCCCGCGCCCGCGCGCGCGGCTTTGGCGTGACGGTCGTCGACGTCCCTTCGCCCGGCCGGGTCGAGGCGGCCGATCTGGTCGAGCCCGCCAGCTACATGAACTTCACCATCGCCAACGAGATCGTCGTGGTGCCGACTTACGGCACCCAGCACGATGCCGACGGCGTCGCCGCGATTGCCGCGCTGTTTCCCACTCGCGCCACGGTGGGCTTGCCCGCCGACGCCATCCTGTCGGGCGGCGGCAGCTTCCACTGCGCCAGCCAGCACGCTGCGGCCCAGCCTTAACCTCTTGTTAGGGATTGCGGTGCGACAATCGCCGCATGGCCGCCGCTATCGCCTCTGTCCGCCGCATCGCCCACCGTTCGGGCGATGTCGCGCGCGTAGTGATCGTCGCGGCCTGCGCGCTGGCGCTGATCGCCGCCGGCCAGGCGCTGCCGCTCTAGCGCAAATCCGGCGGGGTCGCTTCCGCCTTAAGCAATTCCAGCACTTCGCCGAGCGGCATCACCTTCTGATTCTCGGCGCCGAGCGTGCGCAGCGCGACGGTACCTTCGTCGGCCTCCCGCTTGCCGACGACCAGCAAGTGCGGGACTTTGGCGAGGCTGTGCTCGCGCACCTTGTAGTTGATCTTTTCGTTCCTGAGGTCGGTTTCGACCCGGATGCCGGCAGCGCGCAGTTGCGCGGCGACCTGTTCGGCATAGCCATCAGCATCCGAAACGATCGTCGCCACCACCGCCTGCACTGGCGCCAGCCACACCGGCAAGCGGCCGGCGAAGTGTTCGATCAGGATGCCGATGAAGCGTTCGTAGCTGCCGAAGATCGCCCGGTGCAGCATGACCGGGCGGTGCTTTTCGCCGTCCTCGCCGATGTAGCACGCATCGAGCCGTTCGGGCAAAACCCGGTCGCCCTGGATCGTGCCGACCTGCCAGGTGCGGCCGATCGCATCGGTCAGATGCCATTCGAGCTTGGGGGCGTAGAACGCGCCTTCGCCGGGCAGTTCTTCCCAACCGTATTCGGCATTGGCCATGCCCGTTTCGGCGGTGGCATCGCGCAGCTCCTGCTCGGCCTTGTCCCAGTCGGCATCGGAGCCGAAGCGCTGATCGGGGCGGAGCGCGAGCTTGATCGCGTAGTTGAAGCCGAAGTCCCGGTAGACGCCATCGGCCAGGTCGATGAACGCGCGCACTTCGTCCACCACCTGGGCTTCGGTGCAGAAGATATGCGCGTCGTCCTGGGTGAACTGGCGCACCCGCATTAGGCCGTGCAGCGCGCCGTGCGGTTCATTGCGGTGGCAGCAGCCCATTTCGCCGAGGCGGATCGGCAGCTCGCGATAGCTGGTGATACCCTGCTTGAAGATCAGCACGTGCGCCGGGCAGTTCATCGGCTTCAACGCCATCCAGTCGGCTTCGCCGCTGATGACCGGGCCGTCATCCTGGGTATTCGGCACTTCATCGGGGATGACGAACATGTTTTCGCGATATTTGCCCCAGTGGCCGGACTGCTCCCATTGCCGCGCGTCCATCAGCTGCGGGGTCTTGACCTCGCGATAGCCGGCCCCGTCCATCTTGCGGCGCATGTAGGCTTCGAGCTCGCGCCAAATCTTGTAGCCGTTGGGGTGCCAGAAGACGCTGCCGTGCGCCTCTTCCTGCAAGTGGAACAGGTCCATCTCGCGGCCCAGCTTGCGGTGATCGCGCTTGGCCGCTTCCTCGAGCCGGAACAGGTGTTCGTCGAGCTGCTTCTTGGTGCGCCAGCCGGTGCCGTAGATACGCGTCAGCTGGGCCTTGGCCTGATCGCCGCGCCAATAAGCGCCCGCGACCCGCATCAGCTTGAATGCCTGCGGATCGAGCTTGCCGGTGCTGGGAAGATGCGGGCCGCGGCACATGTCGAGCCAGTCGGTACCGCTGCGATAGACGGTCAGCTCCTCGCCCTCGGGCAATTCGGCTGCCCACTCGGCCTTGAACGTTTCGCCTTCGGCCTGCCACTTGTCGATCAGTTGCTGGCGGCTCCACACCTCGCGCGTCAACGGCTTGTTGGCGCGGATGATCGCGCGCATCGCCTCTTCGATCGCCGGCAGGTCGCCCTCGGTGAAAGGCCCGCGCGCGGCGGGGGCGAGCACGTCGTAATAGAACCCATCGTCGGTCGCCGGGCCGAAGGTGATCTGCGTCCCCGGCCACAGCGCCTGCACCGCTTCGGCGAGGACATGGGCGTAATCGTGCCGCGCCAGCTCGAGCGCATCGGCCTCGTCACGCGCGGTGACCAGCGCCACGGTTGCGTCGCCGTCGAATGGCCGGGCGAGGTCGCGCAGCTCGCCGTCCACCCGCGCCGCGAGCGCGGCTTTGGCCAGGCCGGGACCGATCGCGGCGGCGACATCGGCTGGGCTCGACCCTGCCGGCATCGCCCGGGTCGAGCCATCGGGCAGCGTGATGGTGATCGTGTCGTTCATGCGCGGCGCGCCATGGCACAAGCCTTGGCCTTGAGAAAGAGCGGCGCGGCCGGAACTTGCCATGCCATCGGCGGTTCGAACCTTGAGCGGCCAGGCCCAACACGCCCGATTATGCTGCAGCGCAAAAAGGGATTGCGGTGGCGGACGGTTAAGGATAACCGCTTAGTTGGCTCGTAGCCCGTTCGAGAAAACTGCGATTCGCAGGCGGAGATGTGAAGATGAAGACCAAGTCGATCCTCGCCTCGCTCGCCGCGGCTGGTGTTGTTCTCGCCCAGCCGGCGGCCGCCGCGACGCGGTCGTACGAATCGGTTCCCGCTGCCGGGCTGACCGTTGCTGACCGGGCCGATTCGATCGGCGCCGACAGCGAAGCGCTGCGCGGCAAGTCGATCCTGCCGATCGTGCTGGTCTTTGCCATCCTGGCTGCCCTGCTCGCGCTCGCCGGAAGCGGCAGCAACGGGCCGGGCCGCAGCCCGGGCTGACCGGCTGCCCCTGCGCGGATTGCTGCGATGAATGAAGGCCCGCCACAGTTGCGGGCCTTTGTTTTTTGGCGCGCCGGACGGTGAGCAGACCGGAGGGACGGGCGATGCCCGGCAGCGGCCCGGGGTCATCGCGGCAAGTCGGGCGTCACGCCTGGATCGCCGCCGGTCTCGTCGCCTGCGCCGTGGTCCTGGGCGGGGGTGGTTCGCCCAGCCCGCTGCCCGAAATCGTGCTGCAACTGATCGCCGTGGCGGCCGCGCTGGCCTGGCTGTGGCTGCCGGGTGCGGATGGCGCGCCGGACCCCCGGCCCCCGCGGCGCGCCTGGATCGTCGCCGCGCTTGCCGTGGCCGTGCCGCTGGTGCAGCTGGTCCCGCTGCCGCCGGCGCTGTGGCACGCGGCCGATCCGCACGGCGATCGGGCGGCGGCCCTGGCGCTGATCGGGCGGGCCGACACCTGGCAACCGCTCAGCCACTCGCCGCCGCGCACGCTTGCAGCGCTGCTCGCCCTCGGGCCGGCGCTGTTGGCGTTCCTCGCGGCCGCCGCACTCGATCCGCGCGCCAGGCGTAAGCTGTTCGGTGTGATCGCCGCGCTGGCGCTTTGCGCGGCTTTGCTCGGAGCGGTGCAGGTCGCGCTTGGCGAACCGTACCTCTATCCCGAAAACCACCGCTCGCTGACCGGATTCCAGGCCAATCGCAACGCGGCCGCCGATGTCCTGCTGATCGGTCTGGTGGCCGCGACGGTCTATGCGCTCGACTGGCTCGGCCCGGATCGCCCGGCACGGCACGGCCCGAGCCGCCTGACCGCGGGGCTGGGACTTGCCGGAGCGGCCGCGGTTCTGGCGACGGCGGTCATCGCCACCCAGTCGCGCACCGGCATCGCGCTGTCGATCGCGGTACTGGCGGCGCTGGGGCTTTTGCTCCGCCCCGCCTTGCGCGACCTAGGGCGCTGGCAGGTTCCGGCGGGACTGGCGGCGCTGGCGGTCGCGCCGGTCCTCGCGCTGGCAGGGCTCGCCGCCGGCAATACCGCGGTGACCTCCGCGCTCGAACGCTTTGTGTTTGCCGACGATGCCCGACGCGAGCTGTGGCGCGACGCCTGGTTCGCCGCCGGGCAGGCCTGGCCGATGGGGGTTGGCATGGGCGCGGCCCAACCGGCGCTGATTGCCGCCGAGCGGCTCGAGGTGCTCGAAGCGTCGCTGCCCAACCGCGTGCACAACGATTACCTCGAATTGGCGCTCGAGAGCGGACTGGCCGGCCTTGCCGCGCTCGCGGCGATCGGCGCCCTGCTCGCCTGGTCGGCGCGGCAGGGCTGGCGCGCCGATCCGGGCGAACGCCCGCTGATCGCGGGCGGCGCGCTGATCGTCGCGATCGCCGCCGCGCATTCCTTCGTTGATTATCCGGTTCGTTCCATGGCATTGGCCGTGCTGGTCGGGACGGGGGCGGGATTGCTGATCGTTCCTGGCCGCGGGGACCGGGCCGAATCGCCTAGCGGTAAGCCAGTTGCATGAGGTGGGGACGAATCTTGACAGCTGTGCCGCTTGCCCGTTGCCTGGCCCCCTGCATGGTCGCCGTCGGTTCGCTCGGACTGGCGGCTTGCCAGCCTTCGCTCAAGTCGGCGCTGCCGCAAGGCCCGGCCGCCTACGATACGATCGGCGGCGCCGTGGCGCCCGCGCCGGGCGTCTATGTCATGCAGCCGGGCGACAAGCTGGCGGTGGCGATCTATCAGGAGCCCGATCTGGCCCAGCCGCAGGTGGTGGTGGATCCGGCCGGGATGATCGCCCTGCCGCTGGTCGGCGAGCTGCGCGCCGCGGGCCTTAGCCCGGGGCAACTCGCCCGCGCCATCGAAGCGGCCTATGGCGCGCGCTTCCTGCGCGATCCGCAGGCCACCGTGACCATGCTCGACGCACGCCCGCGCACGGTCGCGGTCGAAGGCCAGGTGGTGCGGCCCGGTGTGTTCGACATCCAGCCCGGGGCGACTTTGCTGACCGCCATGGCGCTCGCCGGCAGTCCGGGGCCCGATGCCAAGCTCGACGAAGTGCTGGTGTTCCGCACCGTCGAAGGGCAACGCCTCGGCGGCCGGTTCGACCTCACCGAAGTCCGCAGCGGCCGCATGCCCGATCCCCAGCTGCTGCCCGGCGATGTCATCGTGGTCGGATTCTCGTCGTTGCGCGGGCTCTATCGCGACGTTTTGCAGGTCGCTCCGCTGCTCGGCAGTTTTGCCGTGCTCGCGAACGGCAACAACTGAAGACAGGATGACCCGGTTGGACGCGACCCCTTTCCCCACGCCTGCCCACGACGAGCAGGCGGCACCGTCCGAAGGCGGGCTTGGTCCGGCGATCCGCCAGGCCTTGTCGCTGGTGCGCCGGAACGTCTGGCTGATCGCCGCGATCCTCGCGCTCGCCATCGCCGCCGCAGTGGTGCTGACGATGTTCGAGACCAAGCGTTACACCGCCATCTCGACGGTCGAGATCAACGAGCAGCGCCAGACCGTGCTGGGCGACGAACTGGAAAGCAACGAGCCTTCGGATTCGAGCTGGGACGTCGACCTGTTCCTCAACACCCAGCTTGAAATCCTGCGCAGCCGGGCGCTGGCCGAACGGGTCGTGCGGCGTCTCGACCTGGCCTCGAGCGATCGCTTCTTTACCGCCATGCAGGCGCCGCAGGCGGCCGAAGCTCCGTCGGCCGCCGCGCGGCAGGAAGCGGCGGTGGGCATGGTGCAGGGCAACCTTGCGGTCACTCTGCCGCGCCAGACCCGCATCGCCATGCTCGCCTTCACCAGCACCGATCCCGAGCTGTCGGCGACGATCGCCAATGCCTATGCCGATGAATTTATTCAGTCCAATCTGCAGCGCAAGTTCGACAGTTCGGCCTATGCCCGCAGCTTCGTCGCCGAACAGCTGGAAGAAGCGCGGGCCATGCTCGAAGCCTCGGAGCGCGAGCTCAACGCCTATGCGCGCCAGGCCGGCCTGATCCGCACCCGCGATCCCGGCAACGAAGATGCCGAATCCGCCGGCAGCGTCACCGCGTCGAGCCTGATGCAATTGAACGAAGCGGCCAACGGAGCGCAGGCGGCGCGGATTGAGGCCGAAGCCCGCTGGAACGCCGAACGGGCACAGCCGCTGTTCTCGTCGCAAACGGTGATCGGTAATGCCACCGTGCAAAGCCTGCTCAACCGCCGCGCCGAACTGCAGGGCCGGCTGCAGGCGACGCGCGAACGCTATCTCGAAGATCATCCGACTGTCAAAGCGCTCGAAGCCGATCTCGCCGCGACCGAAACCAACCTCAACCGCGCGGCCAACGAAGCGCGCAATTCGGTTCGCGCTGGATATCAGGCGGCCGCTTCGGCCGAGCAGCGGCTGCGCTCGCAAGTCAATTCGTTGCAAGGGGCGACCCTGGCCGAACAGGACCGTTCGGTGCGCTACAACACTCTGGCGCGCGAAGCCGATACCAACCGCTCGATCTACGATGGGCTGCTGCAGCGCTACCGCGAGCTCAACGCCTCGTCGGGCATTACTGCCAGCAACATTGCGATCGTCGACCAGGCGCAAGTGCCGCGCTCGCCCTCCTCGCCGAGCATGCGGCGCAATATCCTGATAGCCGTGCTGCTGGGCCTGGCGCTGGCCGCGGCCCTGCTGTTCGTGCGCGATCAGCTCGACGATCGGCTGCGCGTCCCCGAAGACGTCGAAAGCAAGATCGGGCTGCCGCTGCTGGGCGTCATTCCGCGCTCGGAGGATAGCGACACGGTCGCCGCGCTGGCCGATCCGAAGTCGGTCCTGGCCGAAAGCTACGGCGCGTTGCGCACCGCGCTGCTCTATTCGACGCGCGACGGGCTGCCCGAAATCCTGCTCATCACCAGCGCGCAGGCCTCCGAAGGCAAGACCACCACCAGCTACGCCGTGGCGCGCGGCTTTGCCCGGGTCGGCAAGCGGGTGCTGCTGATCGACGCCGACTTGCGCCGGCCTTCGGTGCACAAGCTGCTCGGGATCGACAATGCCAAAGGGCTGTCGTCGGTGCTGGTCGGGCAATCGATCGCGCACGATTCGATCGTCAGGACCGATCTTGACGGGATGCATGTGATGCCCTCGGGACCGGTGCCGCCAAGCCCGGCCGAGCTGCTGTCGTCGCCGCGCATGGCCGCGCTGCTCGAACAGCTTCAACCGAACTACGACCTTCTGGTCATCGACAGCGCGCCGATTCTCGGTCTCGCCGATTCGGCCGAACTGGCGGCGCTGGCCGACGGGGTGATGGTGGTGATCGAAGCCGACCGCGGCCGCGGCGGCCAGCTCAAGAACGCGCTGCGCCGGTTGAAGGCGACCAACCCGGTGATCCTGGGCGCGGTGCTGACGAAGTTCGACCCGGCGCGCGCCGGCAATTCATACTATTCGTACTACGGCTACGAATATTATCGCTACGGCGACGACGATCGCCAGCCGGCCTGAGACTGTCCGCCCGGCGCTTGGGCTGGGCGCGGTGGGAGCGACGCTGGCGCTGCTTGCCTATGGAGCGCTAGCCGTTTTCAGCGGGTTGGACCGCCTCAGCCTGGCCGCGCCGGGCATGGCGGCACTGGTGCCCACGGGGCTGCAGGCGCAGGCCGCGCGATCCGATGCGGCGCTGTTGCTCAGTCGCGAGCGGCCCAATCAGGCCCTGGTCAGCGCCCGCCGCGCGGTGGCCGCCGATCCGCTCGATCCGGCGGCGTCGGCCCTGTTGGGCGGCGCGCAGCTGATGCTCGGTCGCGAGCACCAGGCCGAACAGGCCTTCCGGGTCGCGGCGCGGTTCGGCTGGCGCGACGCGATGACGCAGGCCTATTGGTTCGAAGCGGCGATGCAGGCCGGCGATCTGCCGCGGGCGGTCGATCGGGCGGACGCCCTGCTGCGCGCGCACCCCAACCAGGCGGTGGCCGAGCGTGTGCTGCCCCCGCTCGAAGCGACGGCGGCGGGGCGCAGGGCGCTGGTCCGGCGCATGGCGGACCGGCCGCAGTGGATCGACGGTTATCTCGAAGTCCCGGCCGACGCCACGCCGGCCTTGATCGCCCGGCGCAACGCGACGCTGCTGGCGCTGGCGCAACGCGGGACGCGGCTGGGGTGCGAGCGGGTGGCGGGCTTTGTCGCTCAGGCCGCCGCGCGCGGTCCGCGGGCGGCGGCTGAACAGGTGTGGGTGGCGCATTGTCCAGGCGCGCGCCCGGTTGCAGGCCTGGCCGATGGCGAGTTCGACCGGTTCGATCGCGAAGCGGCGGCGGCGTTCGGCTGGAAGGCGGTCGCTTCGGGTGACGTCGGCCTGCGAATGGTCGAGGGCGGAGCCGGCCGCCGGTCGCTGGCGGCACGCAACAGCGCGGCGGTCAGCCGGATGGTGCTGCGGCAGTCGCTGGCTTTGCCGCCGGGCGCGTATCGGCTGACCGTGCGTTCGGCACCGGGGCGGTTTGCGGGGTCGATCGGCTGCGACGCCGAGCCACCGCTTCCAAGCCGGTCGAACGGCGATCCAGCAGCGGGCGGACAAGTGCTGCAGATCGGCCAGTGCCACCGGCTCGAGCTGGCGCTGTGGCTGCGGCCCGGGGTGGACGAAGTGCCGCTCGATACGGTGGCGCTCAACCCGCTTTAGTGCCGGAAATGGCGCATGCCGGTAAATACCATGGCGATCCCGGCTTCGTCGGCGCGGGCGATCACTTCGTCGTCGCGCACCGAACCGCCCGGCTGGATCACGGCGGTGGCGCCGGCTTCGATCGCCACATCGAGCCCATCGGCGAACGGCAGGAACGCGTCCGAAGCCATGGCGCTGCCGATCGTGCGCGCATGCGCCCAGCCGGCCGCCTGCGCCGCTTCGGCCGCGCGCATCGCCGCTATCCGCGCCGCGTCGCGCCGGTTCATCTGCCCGGCGCCGATCCCGGCGGTGGCGCCGTCGCGCGCGAAGACGATGGCGTTGGACTTCACGTGGCGCGCGACCGTCCAGGCAAAGCGCATGTCGGTCAGCTGCCGCTCGGTCGGCTGGGTCTGGGTGACCACCCTGAAATCGGCCGGCGCGACCACCCCGTTATCGCGCGACTGGACCAGGAGGCCGCCGGTGATGAACCTGACCGCCAGGCCACCGCGCTGCGCCGTCGGCAGACTGTCGACCAGCAGCAGGCGCAAGTTGGGCTTGGCGGCGAACACCGCGCGCGCCGCCTCGTCCGCGCCCGGCGCCACCACGACTTCGGTGAAGATCTCGGCGATCGCCTGGGCGGTCGCTTCATCGAGCGGGCGATTGACCGCGACAATCCCGCCGAAGGCCGAAACCCGATCGGCATCGAACGCGCCGCGATAGGCGTCCGCAAGGCTTGCCGCCTGCGCCACGCCGCACGGATTGACGTGCTTGACGATCACCGCCGCGGGATCGCCCGCGGCGAATTCGGCGATCAGCTCGAGGGCGGCATCGGCATCGGCGTAGTTGTTGTAGCTGAGCGCCTTGCCCTGCACTTGCTCGGCCTGCGCCAGCCCCGGCGTGTGCGGCCCCAGCGGGGTATAGAGCGCGGCGCGCTGGTGCGGGTTTTCGCCATAGCGCAGCTCGGCCACGCGGCGGCCGTTCACGGCCAGCATGTCGGGAAACAGCTGGCCCTGATCGGCGAACGCGAACCACTGGCTGATCATCGCGTCATAGGCGGCCGTGGCGGCAAAGGCCTTCGCCGCCAGGGCCTTGCGGAAATCGAGTGTGGTGGCGCCATCGTTCCCGGCCAGCTCCTCGAGCAGCGGGGCATAGTCGCCCGGATCGGTGACGATCGTCACATAGGCGTGATTCTTGGCCGCCGATCGGATCATCGCCGGGCCGCCGATGTCGATGTTCTCGATCACCTCGTCACGCACCGCGCCGCGCCTCACGGTTTCCTCGAACGGGTAGAGGTTGGAGACAAGCAGGTCGATCGCGCCGATCTCGTGCGCCTCCATCGCCGCGGCGTGGTCGGCATCGTCGCGCACCGCCAGCAGACCGCCGTGGATGCGCGGATGCAGTGTCTTGACCCGGCCATCCATCATCTCGGGAAACCCGGTGACATCGGCGACGTCGCGCACCTGTAGCCCGGCATCGCGCAGCGCGCGGGCCGTGCCGCCGGTCGAGATCAGTTCGACCCCGCCTTTGGCCAGGCGCGATGCCAGTTCGACCACGCCGCTCTTGTCGGAGACCGACAGCAACGCGCGGCGCAGGGGGATCGTGGTCATGGTCCGGGCGCTAGCGAAGGCGCGCCCGCGCCGCTACCGAATCTTCTTGAGCAGCCAGGAAAAGCTGCCGCCGCCGCGCGACATCAGGCCCTGCAGGACCAGCTGCTGGATCGGAAGCGGGCGTCCGTCGCCGTCGACCCACAGGCTTTCTTCGATCTCCAGCGCCCCGTCGCCGGCGACGAACTGCCAGTACCCGCCGTCGGGCAAGGCCAATGTCGCCCCGCGCCCGCCCGATCCGGCCGCCGCTTCGACCCCGGGACCAAGGTGGAAACGCAGGGCATAGGACACTTTGCCGCGCTTGCCCTTGCGGCCCGCGGGCACCAGCAAATCCTCGCCGCGCAGTTCGCTGCCGTCGTCGCGCAGGATCAGGATGCGGCGGTGGACCAGGCCGAAGCGCGGCCCATAGCCGTCATGGCTGGCTTCGAGCCGGGTCGCCGCCGGCGCTCCTTCACCGGCCAGGGTGCGGCGATCGACTTCGACCTCGCCGACGCCCGCCCCCAGTTTGCCATTGATCAACACCGCGGTGGAATTGGCCTCGCCCAGCACCAGCGTCGAATGCGCGGCGGTGGTGCGCAGGCCGTGTTCGATGCGCAGCGGCACTTGCCCGCCGGCAAACGCGGCCCCGCCGCAGTTCACGATCAATCGCTGTGGACCGTGGGACAGTTCGAACGCCAGCGTCGAGGCGCAGCCGTGGCGCGCATGTTTGGCCAGCGGTGGCGGCGCGGCGTCGAACTGCAGCACCGCCGGCCCGGCGACGACGCGTTGATAGCCCCACTGCCGGCAATCGCGCAGCGGCCGCGCGCGCACCCCGCTGGCTTTGACCAGCGCCTCGACCCGTTCGGCGCTCACCGCGCCGGCGCCCTGCCAGCTGCCGAGCCCGCCATCGCCGTGGACCAGCGTCAAGAGCGGCGGCACCAGCAGTTGCAGCATGGCCTCGATGGTGCGCGGCGGATCGTGCCGGGTGGCGCGGTAGCAGGCGGCCAGATCGATCAGCAGCGCGATCGCTTCCATCTGACCAAGCGGGCTGCGCGACAGCACGCCGCCATCGTTGCCGACCAGTTCGCCCAGCGTGCGCACCAGCCCGGCTTCGCCGAACAGGCGCCGCGGCTTGCCGTCGGGCAGCAGCAGCCCGGCGGCGGTGATCGCGCACCAGGCCGCCAAGGCCTCGGGCCGCCCGTCGGCTTTGCGATGATGGCGATCGAGCCAGCGCGCGGTCTCGGTCATCGCCGCCAACAGCCGGGTGCGCAGTGCCTTGTCGCCGCCGGCCAGCAACAGCGGGCCATGGACCAGCCAGCCGAGCATGCGCTGCCCGGCATGGCCGACTTTCCACGCCGCGCCCCCCTTGCCCGCCTTGGGGCCCTGTTCGGCGTTGGCATCGAGCCAGGCAATCAGCACGCGCTCGGCGGTCGGCGTGCATTGCGCGCGCGGCGCGCAGGCTTCGAGATCGCGCAGCCAGGTGAAGCCGTGGACCAGTCGCTCGACCGGTGGCGCCAGCTTGGCGCTCGGCGAGAAATCGAACTGGCCGATCGGCGCCTTGACCCCGTGAACCAGGAAATGGCCGGCGCGCAGCGCGGTGCCGGCCACCGCATCGCCGCGCAGCGGGCTGTCGACCGTGGCGAGCAGGCGCGGCCGCACCGGCTTGCGGAACGGCGCGGTCAGCGCCGGGCCGGAGATGCCGAGCCGGTAAGCCAGGCGGATCAAGCGCTCGCCGGCGTTTGCCGCGGGCGGCTCGAAATCGCTGAGCACCAGCGCCCGGCCGGGATCGAGCGGCGCACTGGCCTCGGCCGAGGGCCGCTCCACCGTGAGGCTTTCGTCACGGTGCGGATCGAGCGGGATCGCCATCGCCTCGGCTCCTTGGCGCAGGTCTGGATCGACCGGACGCGCGCCCGTGACGAAACGGTTTCGGGCGGCGAGCTGGTTCATGCGCCGCCGCGCAACGCCGCGATATTCGCGGCGTAGCGATCGGGGCCGCCGGCAAAGCTGGCCGAACCCGCCACCAGCACGTCGGCCCCGGCTTCGATGCATTGCCGCGCGGTCTCGGCGGTGATCCCGCCGTCGACTTCGAGGCGAATGTCGCGCCCCGACTTGTCGATCAGCGTGCGCACCGCCGCGATCTTCTTGAGCTGCCCGGCAATGAACGCCTGCCCGCCGAAGCCGGGATTGACGCTCATCACCAAAACCAGGTCGACCGCATCGATCAGGTAGTCGAGCATCTTGGCCGGTGTCGCGGGGTTGAGCGAGATACCCGCGAGCTTGCCCAGCGCCTTGATCGCCTGGACCGTGCGGTGCGCGTGCGGCCCGGCCTCGGGATGGAAAGTGATGATGTCCGCCCCGGCCTCCGCGAAGGCCGCAATGAAGGGGTCGATCGGAGCAATCATCAAATGAACATCGAGCGGCTTGGCGGTGTGCGGGCGCAGCGCTTTGACGACCATCGGTCCGATCGTGAGATTGGGCACGAAATGCCCGTCCATCACGTCGACATGGATCCAGTCGGCCCCGGCGGCGTCGATCGCGCGGACTTCCTCGCCCAAACGCGCGAAATCGGCGGACAAGATCGAGGGAGAGATCAGTGGCGCGGGCATGAGCGTGAAACCGTGCTCCTTGCATGGCGCTTACCTACCACATCTGGGGGGAACAAGCGCGGCGCGCGCCGTTTTCCACACCGTATCCGGTTACAGTGGCGCATTGACGCCTCGCTAGAGCGCCGCCACAGCCGGGCGATGCCCGATTTCGCCTCTGCCCGCGCCGCGATGCGCCTGATGGCCGCGGAGACGCGCGTGACTTGCGGGGCAGTACCCGCCAGCCTCGGGGGAATACCCGTCGGACCGGCCAACAGCCGACTGTCGAAGGGTGAATACCTGCTCCACACCGACACCGGCTATCGCTTCCACTACCGCAAGGGCGCTGGCGTGACGGTCGACCGGCCCTCTGATCCCGATCCCGCCGAAGAAGCGCTGTGGCTCAATGGCAGCGTCTATGCCGCAATTGCCAGCATCAACGGGCTGATGCCCATCCACGCCTCGGCGGTGGCCTTCGGCGGCTATGTCACCGCTTTCACCGGCCCGAGCGGGGCGGGCAAGTCAACGCTGGTGGCGGCGCTCGGCCAGGCGGGCCTGCCGCTGTTCTGCGACGACACGCTGGTACTCGACCTGTCCGACCCGGGGCGGATCGTCTGCCTGCCGGGACACAAGCGGCTGAAGCTGACCACCGAAGCGATCGGCTTGACCGGAGCGGCGCGCGAAGAGAAAGTCGGCGCGATGATCGACAAGTTCTTTGCCCGCCCGCCCGCCGGCGATGTCCGCGAACCGCTCCCGCTGGCGCGGCTGGTGTTTCTCGAGGATGGTCCCGAACCGGCGGTGAAGCCGGTTGCCGGCGCGCAGCGGCTCGCCCTGCTCAACGACGATCACTACACCGCCGAGCTGTTCGCGCTCGGGCAGGGGCTCGATTTGGCGGGGCGATTTGCCGCCCTGGCGCGGCTGGCAAGGCAGGTCGCGATCAGCCGGCTGGTGCGACCCCGCGGTCCGGCACGGTTCGCGAAGAGCACCACGCTCGCCGCCGCCGTGGCGCGCGGCGCATGAACATGCCCGTCGCCAAGGCCACCGGGCGGTTCAGCGAGACCGTGATCGACGAAGAAGTCGTGGTGATGAGCCTCGACAGCGGCGATTTCTTTTCGCTCACCGGCACGGCGCGCGCCATCTGGGAGCTGATCGACGGCACCCGAACCTGCGACATCATCGTTGTCGAGCTGGCTGGACGGCACGGCGTCGACCCGAAAGCTGTCGCGGCAGATGTCGCAGCATTTCTTGACCAACTCGAAAATGCCGGCCTGCTTGCGACGGGCTGATCGGCTCCACCAGTTCGCAGTTGCAACGCGATGGGAAATGCCGCATTTAGCCCGCAAAGGCGCACGCTGCGCAGCCCCAAGGATCGCCCGCATGACCCAGCAGATTTCCCCTCAGCAGACCTGGACCAAGCCCGAACTCGTCCGCCTTGGCACGATCAAGGACGTCGCCGGGCCGACTGGCGCGGGCGCCCAGGCGTCGGGCGGGGGCCAGTTCCGCAGCTGACCTCGCCACAGCGCAGTTGGGCCGCTGTTAGCGCAATTGTTCTCCCATGATCGCCGCGAGTCTTGCCGTCGCGCCGTTCGGCGCTGACGATGCTGCGCGATTTCCGGCGCTGCTCCGGGCACCCCCTGGCCGATCTGTCCAGTGCCGGCACCGCGGCACCTTGTTGTTGGCGCAAGTTGCGCCCTCAGGGGCAGCATGGGTCGAAGGGCGGGCCGGAAGCGGCTGGACGGTGCTGTTCGCTGGACAACTGCACAACCGCCGCGAGATCGCCAGCGAACTCGGAACGATCGATTGCCATTCTGCCGACGTCTATGCCACCGCGCTCGAACATTGGGGCGATCAGGCGGATGAACGCTGCATCGGCCACTATGCCGCCATCGCCGTATTCCCGGATGGCCAAGCACTACGGATTTCTCGCAGCCCGTTCCAGGCGATGCCACTCCATTTCCGCCACGATGGGTCGGTGGCCAGCGCCATGCCGCTGCCACGCGCACTGTTCTGGCGTGAACAAGGTCGTCCCGAACCCGATCTCGAGCGGGCTGCACAGACGTTGCTCAACGATCACAGCGATTGGCACCGGAGCTGGTACCGCGGCGCACACCGGGTGCCGTTGGGATGCGCGATCGAACTAGCCCCGGGAGGATGGCGCGAGGTCTGGCGCTACGACTTGTTCAGCCGCCCGACGGTGCGCTTCAAACGACCAGAGGACTATGTCGAGGCTGCGGTCGCCTTGCTCGATCAAGGCGTCGCCGCCGCGCTCGATAATTCGCGCAAACCCGCTGTCTTGCTATCGGGCGGACTCGATTCGGGCCTGGTGGCGGCGAGTACCCTTCGTTTGAGGCAAGAAGCGGCACTCCATGCCTATACTTTCGGCCCCGAGGACGATTGGTCCCAGAACGCTCCGTCGGGAACCTTCCTCTCCGATTTTCCCGCCGTGCGGCAATTTGCCGCAGCCAACCCGCGAGTCGTCCTGACTTGCGAAACCAATCCGGGTCGCGACCTGCGCTATCGACAGCGCGATCTGCTCGAAGCAATGGAGGCGGCACCCTCGATGCTCGGGCTCGCGTGGGTCGAGCAGGCGTTGTTCGAGAGTGCGCGCGACGACGGCTGTGACGTCATGCTGTGCGGAACGTGGGGCAACCATACCTTCAGCAGCAAAGCCCCGTGGGCCTACAGCGAGTTCCTCCGGCGCAGCCGTTGGGGCGAGTTGAGAGCCGCACTGCGTTCCCGGCAAGGTGACCCGCGGCCGATCTGGCATCGGTTTGCAGCGCTAGCCGTCCTGCCGCAGTTGCCCAGACCGCTGTGGCAGGCGCTTCACTACCTCCGCGCGCGCGCGGCGGGATCCCCGACCGCGGTCTCCCCTCACTGGCCGGGACTGGCCGAGGCGCTCGAGCGCTCGCGGAAAGCCGGGTTCGACTTTGAGAGGCTTCAATTCGCCTCGCAGCGCGCCCATTGGCGCAGTTTGATGTCCGAGGACGGACAGGAGCAGGATCTCTACGCGCACGGCATGGAGCTGCTCCACGGCCTGCCCAAGCGGGACCCCACCGCCTACCGGCCGCTGGTCGAATTCTGCTACGGCTGTCCAACGGACATATTCATGCGTGGAGGCGAAGATCGCTGGCTGGCGCGCGAAATGGGACGCGGCCGTTTGCCGGAAGCGCAGCGGACCGACCGCGGCTATGGCCAGCAATATGTCGACTGGCAGCCGCGACTCGCCCGCGCACGCGGCGACCTGCTGGCCGAAATCGACCTGATGTGGAACGATGCCGATATCGCCGCAGTGGTCGATCTGCCCCGCATCAAACGCCTTCTCGAAGACCTGCCGGAACTGCATAGCCACTACGACCCGCAGGTCGCCCTCCCCTATCAGACCGTCCTCCCGCTAGGGCTCGCCGCCGGACGCTTCATCGCCTGGGCCAAAGGCCGCAACGATCTGTGAAGTCGCTTCCGCATCACCGCGCAAGGTGCCACAAGCGCGCCCGATGACCGGACCCTTGCCTAACCCACCCCGCCTGCTCGACTGGCGCACCCAAGGTCCGCAAGCCGTGGCCTTGGGCGGACTGATGGTGGCATCGGCGCTGACCGAGGGAGTGGGCTTGGTCCTGCTCGTGCCGATCCTCTCGCTATTCGGCGCGGGCGGAAGCGACGGAGCGAGCGGCCGGATTGCGAGCCTGCTGGCCGCAATCGGGATTCCCACGGCGCTGGCACCGCTGCTGGCGCTGTTCGTTGTGCTGGTCAGCCTGCGCGCCGTGCTCAACCACGTCAGGGCCATGGCCGCGCTGCGGTTGCAGGTCGATGCGGTCGATGCCTTGCGCCGCAGGACGCTGGCGGCGCTGGTCCATTGCGACTGGCGGACGCTGGTCTCGATGCGCCAGTCGGACAATGCCAGCCTGCTGATCAGTTCGGTGGGCCGGGTCGGGATCGGGATCGGCCAGGCGGTGATCGCGCTGTCAGCACTGGTCACGCTGGGCGGGCTCGGGCTTGCCGGACTGGCGATTTCGGCGCCGGTAACGCTCGCTACCGGACTGGCCGGCGCGACGGTGCTGTTCGCCTATCGCGGCATGCGGCGGCGCGCGACGCGGATCGGCGAGCGGCTCACAGTCGCCGCCGCGCGGGTCCATGGCAGTCTCGGCGAAGGACTCGGGGCACTCCGGGTGATCAAGAGCTTCGGGCGCGAGGCCGAGGCGCAGCGCGCGGCAAGCGACGACCTGCTGGCGCTACGCGAAGCGCAACTGGCCTATCAGCGCGACAGCGGGCTGGGCCAGATCGCGCTGCAGGCGGGCGGCGCGGCGGTGCTGGCGCTGGTGGTGTGGCTGGCGATGTCGGTGTGGCGAATCGGCCCGGCGACGATTCTGCCGCTGGTCGCTCTGTTCGCCCGGGTTCTGCCGCTGCTCGGGGCCTTGCAGGACGCCTGGCAGCACTGGGCGCACAGCCGTCCGGCGGCAGAACAGGCGCTGGCGCTGATCGCCCGCGCCGAGGCGGCGCGCGAGCCCGGCGACGATGTCCCCGCCTCGGCAATCGCTCCGCCGCAGCGGGACATCGTCCTCGAGCGGGTCGAGGTCCGCTTTCCGGGACGCGAAAACGCCGTGCTGGAGGGGATCGACCTGACCATTCCGGCGCGCGGGATCACCGCGCTGCTTGGTCCATCGGGCGCGGGCAAGAGTACGATCGCCGACCTGCTCGGCGGCCTGATCGCGCCCGACGCGGGGACGATCCGAATAGATGGCGCGGCGCTCGACGGCACCGCGCGGCGCGCCTGGCGGCACCGCGTGGCCTATGTCCAGCAGGAGGCGGTGCTGTTCTCGGGGACCATCCGTGAAAACCTGCTCTGGGCCGATCCTGCCGCGACCGAAGCACGGATGCTCGCCGCGCTCGCCCAGGCATCGGCGAAGTTTGTGAGCGCTTTGCCCAAGGGCCTCGACACCGCGATCGGCGACGGCGGACGTCAGTTCTCGGGGGGCGAGCGCCAGCGGCTGGTCCTGGCGCGCGCGCTGCTGCGCGATCCGGCCCTGCTGATCCTCGATGAGGCGACCAGTGCGCTCGATTCGGCCAACGAAGAGGCCATCGCCGCGGTGCTCGACAGCTTGCGCGAACGACTGGCGGTGGTGGTAATCTGCCACCGCGGCATACTCGCAGAGATCGCCGACCAGCGGGTGATGGTGCAAGGCGGCAGGATCGTTTCGATCGAATAGGCCGCTCGATGGAGAAGAGCAGCTTGCGGTGCGGACGCATTTTGGCCTAATTCAGCCCCTATTCACCGCAACGAACGCAATTGGAGGCAGGCGCAACACCAAATCGTAAACTCCCGTCCGGTCGCAAAACCGACCCGCTGCGCCGCCATCCCCACACCCCAGAACAGCTTCAGGACCGTCGCCCCATGACTTTGCCGAGACGTTTTCGCGCCGCGGCCCTTGCCGTGCTTGCCGCGACCGTGACCACCGCCAGCGCGGCACCCGCTGCGCCGCAAGCGGGCGCTCCGGCGGGCTGCACCGGCCCGGCCAGCCAGACCTGGCTCAACGTCGTGGTCAATGGCGTGCGCTCGGGCGACGGGCTGATCGCAGTAACGCTCTACGCCGACAACAGCCGCAAGTTCCTCGTCCGCCATGGATCGATGTACGTGGGGCGGGTTGACGCCACCGCCGGAACCACCCGGGCCTGCATCTTCGTGCCCGAACCGGGGGTCTACGCGCTGGCGCTCTACCACGATGCCAATGCCAACCAGAGCTTCGACCGCACCGGTTTCGGGCTACCTGCCGAGGGCTATGGCTTTTCGAACAATCCGGCGACGCTGGCCGGTCTGCCTTCGTTCCGCTCGGTCCGGCTCAACGTCCCGCGCAGCGGGCTGACCACCCGCGTGCAGATGAAATATCCCTGAGCGTCAGGCCGCCGCGTAAATCGCGCTGAGCCGCGCCGGGGCCTCGGCTTCGGCGAGGGCATGGGCGCGCGGATCGTCAACGTCGAGCCACCAGGCATCGCCGATATCCATCGTTGCCGCGCGGCCCGCATCGGCCAGCCGCTGCATGCCGTCCGAGAGGCTGCCGGGCTTGCCTTCGGCGATGGCAGCGCGGATTGCCTGGGCGAGTTCGGAAGTGGCCAGAAAGGCCCCGCAATCGACCGCGTCACGCTCGGGAATCGACTTGCCGATCGCTTCGATCCGCCCGTCGGTATCGGTCTTGACCCAGGTTGCGTCGGCGGGGTCGATCAGCGGACTGTCGGTGCGGCGGTCGATCGCCAGCGTCACGCCGCGGCTTTTGGTGCCTTGCTGCGCCAGCCGTCCGAGGATCGAGTCCTCGAAAATGTGGTCGGCCATCATCAGCAGGTAGTCGCCCTTTATCCGGGCGGCACCGGCCATGACCGAATGCCCGTTGGGGGTCGACCAGTGCTGGACCCTTTCGGAGACCACCGGAATACCGACCCGGGCCGACAGCCCCGGCAGGAATTTCTCGACTTCGACGGCCTGGTGTCCGGTGACGACCACCACCCGCTCGACCCCTGCCGCGCGCGCCTGACGCACGCCGAGTTC
>JANOAH010000083.1:0-6622 GCA_031411075.1 Erythrobacteraceae bacterium | reverse complement strand
GCCGGTGCCGTCACCGCGCGGCTTGGCGCTGAACAGCTTGATCGCGCCGCCGATCGAGTTCTTGCCCGCCAGCGTACCCTGCGGGCCGCGCAGGATTTCGATGCGGTCCAAGTCGATCAGTTCGAGCAGCGAGCTCGACAGCGTCGGAATGTAGACGTCGTCGATATAGACGCCGACGCCCGGATCGAGCGCGTAGTTGAAGTCGGTCTGGCCGACACCGCGGATGAACGCGATCAGGCCCGAGCCGCCGTTCTGCGGCTGCGGCCGCAGCGACACGTTCGGCGCTTGCGCCGCCACCTGGGCGATGTTGGTCTGGCCGCGCGCTTCGAGCATTTCGCCGTTGACTGCGGTGATCGCGATCGGGGTGTCCTGCAGCCTCGCTTCGCGGAATTCAGCCGTCACCGTGATGACCGGAACGCGGCCGTCTTCCTGCTGTTCTTCGAGCTGTTCGTCGACCGAACCGGTGGCGGCTTCGCCAGTGGTATCATCCTGCTGAGCGTAAGCGGGCGAGCTCAGGCTGGCGACGAGCGCCAGCGAGGAGACGACGCCGAGCGTCTTGAATTTCATCAGACTTTCTCCCGTTGCGGGCCCGATCCCCGGAACCCGACTTTGAAATGTCGCTGGCGGGCCTCCCCGGGCCGCGCCATCCAAAATGGATAAGGAAGGTTGCCGGCAACGCGTGCCGGATGCGCCCACTTTCCCTCTCCCGCTGTCACCCTAGCCGAATTCCGCCCTCCGGCAAAAGACCCCCGCGCAATCTTCGTGCTTAACCCTAACGGCTGTTACAATCGAGCAACACACTTGCCTTGCTAAGCATTACGAATCTTGCGCTGCTTCGCATGCGCGAACGCGCCGGCGCTGGACGCCGCGCGGTCGGCCATTTACTGCGTCGCATCAACGGGACAGGGTGAGGAGGGGTTGATGGCGGCAGCTGACACGGCGCGGTCGGACGGCGGCACGCGTTATGAACTGACGGTCGTGCTGCTGCTCGGCCTGGCGTTCGGCTTCGCCTATTTCGACCGCATGGCGATGACGTTCCTGTCGCCGTTCGTGGTCGCAGACTTGAAGCTCAGCAACACCCAGGTCGGATTGCTCGGCTCGGGCCTGTCGGTGACCTGGGCGCTCGGCGCCTATGTGATCGGGCGCTGGTCGGACGCGGTCGGCAAGCGCAAGCCGTTCCTGCTCGCCATGATGGTGATCTTCTCGTTCTGCTCGGTGCTGTCGGGCCTGGCGGCGAGTTTCGGCACATTGTTCGCCAGCCGGGTGGCGATGGGCGCGGTCGAAGGGCCGTTCCTGCCGGTGTGCCTGGCGATCATTGCCGCCGCCAGCGCGCAGAGCCGCCGCGGGCTCAATGCCGGGATCGTGCAGAACTTCTTCGGCTCGCTGATCGGCACCGCGATCGCGCCGATCGTGCTGGTGTGGCTGGCGACGCAGTTCGGCTGGCGCACCGCGTTCTACCTCGCTGGCATTCCCGGACTGGTGCTGGCGCTGTTGATCTGGCGCTTCATCCGCGAGCCCGAAGCGCCGCCCGCCGCCGAACGCGCCAGCCATCCGCTGATCCCGTGGGCGCTGTTCAAGCAGCGCAATGTCCTCGTCTGCTCGCTGGTGTCATGCCTGATGGTCGGCAGTCTGGTGATCGGCTCGATCTTCCTGCCGCTGTTCTTCACCGGCCCGCGCGGCTGGGCGCCCGGCACGATGAGCTGGGTCATGGCGGTGCTCGGCCTGACCCCGGGCCTGGGCGGCGTGCTGTGCGCCTGGCTGTCGGACAAGATCGGCCGCCGTCCGCCGCTGATCGCGGGCTGCTTCCTCGCCGTGCTGTGCCCGCTCGCCGCGCTGTGGTTCAACGGTCCGATCTGGGCGCTGACCGGGCTGATGTTCATCGGCTGGCTCGGCATCGGGGTGTTCCCGCTGTTCATGGGCGTGATCCCGGCCGAAACGCTGGGGCAAGCGCAGGCGGCGACTGCGATGGGGCTGGTGGTGGCGGTAGGCGAGCTGACGGGTGGCTTCCTAGGCCCGCTCGCCGGCGGTTCGCTGGCCGATCGCTACGGCCTGCAGGCACCGCTGATGCTCGCCGCCGCGCTGGCGGTGCTCGGCGGGTTCGTCGCCCTGGCATTGCGCGAGACCAACCCCCGCGCGCTGCGCACCGCACCGCAGGCGGCGTAGCGATGGAGCGCCGCCAGGTCGTGATCGTCGGCGCCGGGCCGGTCGGCCTGCTCACTGCGCTCGGCCTGGCGCGCCAGGGCGTGGCGGTGACCGTGCTCGATGCCGAGCCCGCGGTGGTCAAGAGCCCGCGCGCCGCGGTCTATTTCCACACCACGATCTCGATCCTCAAGAAGCTGGGGCTGAGCGACGAGGCGCATGCGATCGGCCTCGCTTCGACCGAGTTCATGATGCACTGGCTCGATACCGGCGAACGGGTCGAAAGCGATATGCGCGACGCGCTCGAGAAAGGGCAGGAGTTCGACCACAACCTCCATTTCGGCCAGCACATCCTGGCCGAACTGGTGATGCGCCACCTCGCTGCGCTGCCCGGCACCGAAGTGCTGTGGAACCACACGGTCACCGCGCTCAACCAGTCCGACAGCGAGGTGCGGCTGACGGTCGACACGCCCGGTGGCGAAACGGCGTTCGTGGCCGACTGGGTGATCGGCACGGACGGCGCGCGTTCGACCGTGCGCAAGCTCGTCGGCCTCGAATTCGAAGGGTTCACCTGGCCCGACCGGTTCGTCGCCACCAATATCGACTACCCGTTCCGCGAGTTCGGCTATGCCAACGCCAACATGGTGGTCGATCCCACAAACTGGTGCGTGATCGGCCGCTTGGGGCGCGAGAACCTTTGGCGGCTGACTTATGGCGAGGATGCCAGCCTCGACGAAGCCAGCATCCTCGAGCGCCTGCCCGAACGCTTCGCCGCGATCCTGCCCGACCCTGCCGTGCCGTATCGGATCGACAATTTCAGCCCCTACCGCGTCCACCAGCGCTGCGCCGAAACCTTCCGCGTCGGCCGGGTGCTGCTGGCGGGGGACGCCGCGCACGCCTGCAATCCGTGCGGGGGCCTGGGCCTTACCGGCGGGGTGATCGACGCCGATGCGCTGAGCGACACGCTCGGCGCGGTGATCGCCGGGCGCGCGGCCGAACCTGTGCTCGATTTCTACGCCGCCGAGCGTAAGCGGGTGTTCGTGGAAGTGACCAGCCCGATGTCGACCAACTTCAAGCGCCTGCTGTCCGAACCCGATCCCGCGCGCCGCGCCGCCGACAAGGCCGGGATGATGGCGCAGGCCGGACACGGCCATTCCGATGTGCGCGCAAGCTCACTCGCCGAATTGATCAAGGGCGCAGCGATGCCTGTGCCGGAGCCTGTCGTATGAACCGCCGCCAGACCCTCGCCGGCCTCGCTGCCGCTACCCTCCTCCCCGGCCGCCTGGCCGCGCAAACCGAAAGCACCCGTCGCATGGATAAATGGGCCTACAGCACGCAGGGGTTCGAGCGCATCGTCCACCGCATCGACGGGATCGAGACGGTGACCTACGCGATCGGTCCCAGGGACGGCGAACCGCTGGTCTATTTCCACGGCGGCGGGACGTTCCACGGGTTCGAATGGGTCCGCCCGCTGGCCGACCGGTTCCGGGTCTATAGCCCGTACCATCCCAACTTCGGCGAAAGCGCCGACGCGCCGTTCGACCAGATGGCCGACTATGTGCAGCATTACGAGATGCTGTTCCCGGCGCTCGGGCTCGATACCTTCCACCTTGCCGGGGCGTCGATGGGCGGGCACATGGCGGCGCGCTATGCCGCGGCCAACCCGGACGATATCGACAAGCTGGTGCTGATCTCGGCCGCCGGGCTGAAATCCGAACGCACCCAGGTGGGCAACTTCGCCGGCGTGGCGCCCGAGGACATCCGCTTCCAGTTCGTCACCGACCGCGCCTGGATCGAACCGTTCTGGCCGACCCATCCGAGCCCCGA
Source organism: Erythrobacteraceae bacterium (assembly GCA_031411075.1). GTDB lineage: Bacteria > Pseudomonadota > Alphaproteobacteria > Sphingomonadales > Sphingomonadaceae > Croceibacterium_A. Next base: position 2,656 of record JANOAH010000083.1, on the reverse strand, counting down.
ATGGCAGGTGCTGCGTGATCGCGAGCAGCGCGCCGCGTTCGCCTCGCGCGAAGATGCCGACGCCACCGACCGCGCGCTGCGCACCGGGCTCAAGGGGTTCGAGCGCCCGGTGCTGCTGCTGTGGGGCGAGCTCGACCATGTCGTGCCGCTGCCGATGGCGCAGGACTGGCTCGAAGTGTTGCCCGACGCCGAGCTGGTGGTGATCCCGGGCGGCTCGCACTTGCTGCCCGACGAATTTCCCGCCGCGGTTACCGCGCTGCGCGCGTTCCTGGAGGCGTGAGAAAACACTTTCCTACCACCACGAAGGTGTGCTTGATGCGGTTTCGCGGGGAATCGCTAAGTCACGGAAGTAAATAGCTTTTCAGACGCGTCATGGTGTATCTTTTGCGTAACCTTTCGTTTCCGCCAGGAGGGCTGACGTGACCTCGACCGATACCATCGCCCGCGATGTCGAAACGACGATGAAATACGTCGTGCGCGGCGAGAAGGCGACGTTCCACGCCGGCGACCGGGCTAGGAGCTACTGGCCGATCGACGAGCACCCGGTGACGATCCACGACGTGCGGCCGATCGCCGGCGAGCTCGGCTTCGATCGCAACGGCTTCGTGCTGGTGGACGAGCCGACCGATGTGACCGAATTCACCGATGCCGGCGAACTTGCGCGGTATTGCCGGGAGACCGAGGCCTTGGTGCAGCGGCTGACCGGGGCGGACAAGGTGGTCAGCTTCGGTCCGGTGATCCGCACCAACAAGGCGGGCGCACACGGCCACAACCAGCCGGCGCACGGCGCGCATGTCGACTATGGCCTGCGCACGGTCAGCGACTTCACCCGCGATTTGCTGCCCGCGGAAGAGGCCGAGCGGCGGCTCTCCGGCCGTTTCATGCTGATCAACGTCTGGCGGCCGATCGTGATGGTCGAAAGCGCCCCGCTCGCGGTATGCGACGCCAGCACGGTCCGGGCCGAGGACCTGTTCGACAGCGAAGTCGTCGGCGGTCTCGGCGGCCTGTCGTTCTCGCTGTGGGGCTTCAACCTGGCCCACCGCCCCGAACACCGCTGGTACTGGGTGCCGCGGATGCAGCCATGGGAAGCGCTGGTGTTCAAGCTGTTCGACAGCAAGCCCGACGCGGTCCAGTTCACCGCCCATTCGGCGTTCGAGGATCCCAACACCGCCCCCGACCCCGCGCCTCGGCAGAGCGTCGAGGTGCGCACGATCGCATACCTCTAACCCTACCCCGGGGGTCAGCCAAGACTTGACTATAGATGGACGCCTAACCTGATAGCCGGCCTCCATTGACAAGGCCGCGCGCGCACCATTTGATGCACGGACCAGCAACGGGCGAGGGGACTCGAGATGGGCAAGTCAATCGATACGATCGTGGCGATTCCGGCGGCGGCGCTGGCGCTGGCGCTGCTGGCGTCATGCGGTGATAGCGGCGACAGTAGCGATGCGGCCGAAGTCGCGGTCCCGCCGCCCGGCCAGCTGTTTCCCGATGCCTTCAAGGGCGTTTGTTCGGGCGCACCGGTTGCGGCGGCTACGCCCTACGATGCCGCGGGCAAGGCCCACAAGGCGCTCTATTTCGAAACCTACGAAGACGATTTCATGGACCAGTCGAGCGAGCTGCCGGGCGATTGGACGCAGGCCTATTCGCCCGAGGGCGACGCGCTGAAGGCGATCGACCTGGTGGTTTGCGCGCGGCGCACCGCGGCCGTCCAGGTCAAGGTCTGCGACGGCTACGAAAACGACGACAAGCCGACGCAGAACAAGGTCAATTGGCACACCGCGACTTATGCCTTGACCGTCCACGAAGCGACCACCGGCAAGCAGCTCGCCCAGACCACGCTCGGGGCGACCGGCACCGATTGCCCGATGTTCATGTCGTTCGACGGCGATAGCGAAACGGTCGATCGATACGCCACGCCATCCGATTCGGCGGTGGCCGATTTCGTCCGCCCGTTCTTCGCGCCTTAGCGCTCCGCCGGGCTGGTCGTCTCGAGCCCTTTGGTAAACATCAGGCGTTGGAAGCGGACCTCGGGGTCGGCGACCATTGCCCGCATGCCCGCGAGCGCCGCCTCCAGCTTCGCCGCGTCGCCGCCGCAGGCGTGGAATACGAAGTCCTTGTAGGCGCGGGCCTGCGGATCGGTCTTGCCCGTGAACACCGCGCGGCGCTCCTTGGCCCAGGTATCGAGCAGCGCCGGGTCCGCCCGCTCCAGCACTACCGCCGCCAGCGTCGGCCAGAGGGCATAGGCGTCGAACAGCCCGGTGGTGAGGCCGAACCCGCCGGTGGGGTTGGTGACATGCGCCGCGTCGCCCGCCAGCAGCACCCGGCCCTGGCGGAAGGTTTCGGCGCAGCGCTGGTGCATGCGATAGGGCGCGGCCATCACCACATCGTAACCGCCCCGCCCCGGCAGCAGGTTGGCGAACGCCGCCGGAATGCGCTCGGCGAAGCTCGCTTCGGGCAGGCTGGCGTCTTCCATGTAGGTGCAGCGCCACAGGCCTTCCCGCGTGATCTTGACGATCACCGCGCCCCAGGTGCCATCGATCACCATGTTCGACTGCAGATAGCCGCCGCTCTCGAAATCGTGGTGGATGTTGGTGGCGACGAAGCGCTGCGGCCAGGTCATCCCGTCGAAGCCAAGGCCGAGCGCCTTCCTGAC
>JANOAH010000082.1:0-4468 GCA_031411075.1 Erythrobacteraceae bacterium | reverse complement strand
ACGCCGCGGTGGCGGCGATCCCCGGGGCGCGGGGCTGGCGGGTGGATATTGCCGATCTCGCCGCGATGGACCGCTTCTATCGCGAGCTCGAAGCGGCCGACGGGCGCATCGACGTGCTCTACATCAACGCCGGAATCGGCGGTTTCGCGCCCTTGCGCGGGATTACCGAAACGGCCTGGGACCAGGTCCACGCGGTCAATCTCAAGGGCTGCGTGTTCGCCTTGCAGAAGGCGCTGCCGCTGATGGGGCGCGGCTCGAACGTGGTGGTGACCGGCTCGATCGGGGCGCACGGGGCGCTGGCTGGAAACGGCACGTATGCAGCGGCCAAGGCCGGGCTCTACATGGCGATGAAGGTCTTCGCCAAGGAGCTGGTCGGCGAAGGCATCCGCGTCAACTTGGTCAGCCCGGGGCCGATCGACACCCCGCTGCTCCATCGCAACCCCGGCATGAGCGACGAAGACGTGGCTGCGCTCAAGGCGATGATGATCGCCGACATCCCGATGCACCGCATGGGCGAGGCCGACGAAGTGGCCAAGGCGGTGCTGTTTCTCGCCAGCGACGAGGCGGCGTTCATCACCGGCGCCAACTTGTTCGTCGACGGCGGCCTGATAGAGTTGCGCTGATGGACTTTTCCGACACCACCCCGTTCGCCGCGCCGTTCTCGACCATCGACAATCCCCGGCTCGAGCTGGTGATGGAAGTGCGGCTGACGTTTCCCGAGGTCTACACCATGGCCCCGCTGCCCGGCGGTGGCATGCGCACCGCGGTGCTGGTCCAGGGCGGGCGCTTCGAAGGCCCGCTGCTCAAAGGCCGGGCGGTGCCCGGTTCGGGCGGCGACTATGCCTATTGGCGCGGCGACGATGTGGCGGCGCTCGATGCCCGCTACCTGCTCGAAGAGGACGACGGCACCGCGATCATGCTCATCAACCGCGGCTTCCTGTGGGGCCGCCAGCCCGACACCATGGCGCGGCTGCGCGACTGGGCGTTCAACGGCGGCGACCCGGTGCCGCACGAAGAGTACTACCTGCGCAGCCAGACCACCTTCGAATGCGCCACGGGCAAGCACGACTGGCTGACCAAGCACGTCTTCATCGGTGTGGGTGAGCGCCAGGCCGACGGCAACCTGCTGCGCTACTACGCGCTGGTCTGAGCGCGCCGACGATCGAAAGGTTACGCAAAAGATACACCTACACGCACCCCGTCGTTCGCAGCCATCTCCTTAGTTTTCATAACGAATCCTGCCCAAGCCGAATACCGCGACACTAGGCACATCGGCCCTGTGTAGGAAAACGGTTTTTGCAGCGGTCAGCGCGGCGCCAGTGGCAGCGGGCCGTCGACATCGAACTGCACCGGGCAGCCCGGCTGATACCGCCCGCCGGCTTCGGCCTCACGACAGAACGCCTGCGCGCCTTCGATCTGGCGGCGGTTGTTGGCCAGCGTCGCTTCGACCGAAAGCGGGCCCGAGCCGTGCACCGCGACATTGGTCAGCGGCGCAATGCCGCGGTGGCGCAGGTTGGCGGCTAGCGCGCTGCCCCAGAAGTGGTATTGCCACGCCTCGTCGCCCAGATCGCCTTCCATCATCAGCTTGGCCGCCGGAAGATAGGCGAACACCGCGTCGGGCATGTGGCCGTGTTCGACCACCCGATAGATTTCGAGCCGGCGGGTGCGGTCTTCGAGCACCAGCGTATCGTCGACCGGGGTGAAGCGGAACGGGTGCGGGTTGAGCGCCAGCGCGTCGGGGAAATAGAGCGCGGGGCGCTCGGCCAGTTCGCGCAGGATCCCCTCGTTGCCGCGCTGGGCGATCACCTCGAGCCCGCGCGAGATCGCCGCGCGCAGGCCGCCGGTGTGGTCGAAATGATGATGGGTGACGATCACCGCCTCGACCGTCTTGCCGGGGACGAGGGCATTGGCGGCATCGATCCGCAGCAGCGTCTGCAGTTCGCCGCCATAGGCTTCGAACATCACCAGCCGATCGGCGAATTCGATCACCGGGCCGCCGGCAGTGCCGACGCGCACGTCCCATGCGCCCGGCGCGAGGCGGGTCACGCGGGCCACGGGCGGCGGCACCGTGGGCGGGGTGACCTGCGGAAACGCCGGCAACTGCGCCGCGGGCACGTCGAGCCGGTAGGAATCGATCTGGAACATCACGCTGGTCTGATGCCGCCAGTCGAGTTCCTGCCTGAGGCCCATCGGCAACTGCACGCCGTGCACCGGAGTATAGGCGGTGAACCACGCGGTGGTGGTCAGATCGCCGAGGTTGGGGTGCGGCTCGATCCAGCGCGAAAAGCGCGGCAAGTGCGTGCCGGGGTCGATCCCCAGCCATGCCGGGCTGGCGGCGCCGGCGGGAGTGAACTCGACCACCACGACGCCGTCTTCGTAGGACACCGCGCCCAACCGGGTCTGCGCATCGAGCGCCTGGAGCAGCGCGGGCAGCGGGTGGTCGAGCAACTGGCGCCTCTGCTGCACCGCGCTGTTGCGGGCGTAGCTCAAGCCGAACAGCCCGGCGAACGGGAAGGCCTGGGCATAGCGTTCCTGATAAAGCGCGCGCCCGCCGGCAAGGTCGAAAGTGCGCTGGACGTCGGTCAGCTGCTGCCACTTGTTCGGCGCCTCGGGATCGCCGGTCAGGTTGCCGCCGCCCTGATAATAGAGCCGCTGCCCGAACCCGGTGTAAACCACGTTGCGCAAGCCGCGCAGCCGCTCGAGCCCGCCCATCGCCGCCGCCGCCTGTTCGAGCGCGGCGCGCGCCGGGCCGGGTGCCTGCGCCGCCGCCGGCAGCGGCACAAGCACGGCAAGCGCGGCCACCAACCGCCACAGCAACGCGCGCATCATCGTCTCCCCGTCTACTCGGCGCTGAACTGAAAATCGCGGCGCGGCGTGTAGGTCGCCTTCATGCTTGGCGGCAGCCCGCTGTCGGCCACCACCACCCGGTGCCTGAGCAGCCACTTGCCATTCTGCTTGACCAGCTGGTCGTACTCGCGGCCCTGTTCGACGAAAGTCGGCGGGGCGGAGACGTCGCGGTTCTGAATCCCGGTCCACAGCATCTGCGCGGTGGCCGTGTCGCCGTCGACGTCGACCACCAGGTTGCTGATTACCATGTGGAAGGTGCCGATGTTGGTCGGCGCTTCGCTATCCTCGTCGAGCCCGGCGTAGATCTGCTCGATTTCGGCCTTTCCGGTGGCGACGATGCCGTTGACATCGAACACCGCATCGTCGGTGTAGAAATCGTTGAACGCCGCCGGATTGGTGCCACCGAAATTCTGGTAGTAGCGGTTGAGCAAGTCGGTGATCGCCACCTTGTCGAGCAGCGCCGCGTTGGTCGGATCGGCCGCGCTGCTGCTCGTGGCATTGGTATTACATCCGGCCAGCGCCAGCGCCGCCAGCGCGACCATGCCTGACTTGTTCATTGTCATCCTCCCCCTGTTTGACAGCAGAGTGGCGCATTTCCATCGGTGATGACAGTCCCTTGCGAACTGGACGGCCCCCGGCAATGCCGTTAGCCTTCGTGGTGCGCGCGCCCCTGGGAGGAGCGGGGGTCGTCGCGCACGATAAAACAATAACTTGGGAGGGTATTCGCCATGTCAGCATATCTTGCGCTTGCGGTTTCCGTCGGCCTCTTGGCCATTCTCGATACTTGGCTCTATGTCGGCCCGCTGGCCGCAACCATCCTGACCGGGCTGGTCTGGATATCGTTCATTGCCTGGGGCTGCTTCTATCATTCGGGCGGCGGGACCAAGGGCGCCATCACCACGGTTGCCTGCATGAGCTACGGCGCCCTCGTCGGGATGGTGGCCGTGATGCTGGCGAGCGGTCCGCTCGGCGGCGCGCTCGGCGCAGAGTTCGGCACCGCGGTGGCGGTCGGGCTCGGGGCCTTCGTGATCTGCCTGGCCAGCAAAGTGCCGCTGCTGGGGACCATTCCCGCCAGTGTCTATGGCTTCGCCTCGGTGGCCGGGCCGATCATCCTGCGCGGCGATGCACCGACCGCCGCCATCGGGCCGGTCATCGCCAGCGTGGTCATCGGCGCGGCGTTCGGCATCCTGTCCGAAATGCTTGCCAATGCGCTGACCAAGAAGTCCGGCCCGTCGGCGGAAACCGCCAGCGGCGGCTGAGGTCTTACGCCAGATCGCGGGCTGGCGGGTATCCGCTCGCCAGCCCGTAGTCCGCCTGGCCCCGCCACACGATCAGCGGCCAGAAATAGCGCCGCCACGGCCACGCCAGGATCGCGTTGAAGGCGATACTGAGCGCGCCGAAGGTCCATTCGACCAGGCCTTCGTCGAGCACGAAGTTCCAATAGACGATCACCACGTTGAGCGGGATCAGCGCCAGCAGTGTCAGCGGCATGGCGCGATTGAGCAGCATGGTCACGCCGAGGATCACCTCGATCGCCTTGATCCAGTCGAACAGCCCGCTGGCCATCAGCGCCTTGGTAAAGGCGATCGCCGCCGGCTCGTCGCCCAGCGGCTGCAAGTGC
>JANOAH010000081.1:0-1857 GCA_031411075.1 Erythrobacteraceae bacterium | reverse complement strand
CCCACCGCGCCGCGCGAATACCGGCGCGAGACGTTCGGCGGGACCATGACCGATGTCGAGGACGTGGTGATCGGGTCCACCAACGCCTCGCTGTTCGCCTATGTCGCCGATGGCCGCAACGGGATGAAAGTCGTCCAGCTGACCAGCCCCGACAGCCAGCGCAACTTCTACGGCTTCAGCCCGGCGCCGATGCCCGAGCTGATCGCCTGGGCGCACACCCCAAGCCCGGCAGTAGCGATGTCGCGCGGGCTCGAACGCGACCGCGCGGTCGACGAGACCGGCGGCCAGATCGCGGTGTTCGGCCGCCTCGGCTCGCGCCCGTTCACCCGGCCCGAGATGGAGCGCCTGTTCCTGACCCGCGCCGGCGTGCCGTGGAAAGTCAGCGACGAGCCCGACATGGCCGCCTGGGTACCCGGTGCCGGGCCACAGGTGGCGACGAACTGAAAAACCGTCCTCGTCCGGGGGAGAATCAGCCCACCCCGCGCTCTTCGAACATGTGCTGAATCATGCCCTGCAAGTTCGCGTCGTAGCGTGCCAGCACGCGCCAGTCGCTGACCCGTTCGTAGTGGGTAACGAGGCTGGCGCCGTCCCAGCGGTGCAGCGCGTAAGTCGGCGGCTCGGTGGTGATGAGGTCGCGGCCGTCGGGCCGTTCGGGATCGATCGGCGTCAGGTCCATCGCCACCAGCGGAGCGACCGACGGCGTCACGCCGAGCGGCACCCCGCGGAACATGGTCGCCAGCGGGCGGTGCAGGTGGCCGCAATGGATCGCCACCACGTTGCCGCGCCCTTCGATCACATCGCCGAAGCGGCGGATCCATAGTTCGCCGGGATCGGGGTCCATCCACGCGATCCCGCTGACCACCGGCGGATGGTGCATGAAGATCAGCGTCGGCACTTCGGGCGCAGCATCGAGCTGCGCGGTAAGCCACTGCGCGCGCGCTTCGCAGAACGCCCCGGCGTGGCGGCCCATTTCGAGCGTATCGAGCGCCAGCACCCGCAGCCCCTCGAGCTCGATCGCATAGTGCAGGAAGCCGCCGTCGAGCGCGACCTGGGGGAACGCCGCGACCAGCGCCTCGCGCGTGTCGTGGTTGCCGACCATCGGCCACACCGGGAACGGCACGTCGGCGAGCAGCTCGGCGCTCTTGGCGAAGCTATCGTGATCGCCGCGGTCGGTGATGTCGCCGCTGAGCATGAGCAGCGCCGGCCGGTTGGGCCCGTCGACCAGCCGATCGAGCGTGGCGCGGAACCGGATGCGGTTCAATTCCTCGGGCTTTTCGTCGGGTGCGAAACCGATGTGGATGTCGGTCATCTGCGCGATCAGCATCGCTCCGCCCGCCCTATGGCCCGCTGCCCCGCTCATCGCCGCGCGATCCGGGGCGGGGCCGCGGCCGGCCCGCTGCGCGGGTGATAGCTGTGGCACATCGCGCAGCCCGACGGCACGTCGGCGGCGCGGGCGCTTTCGCCTTCATGGCATTCGCGGCATTCGGCGATCTTGGGCAGCAGCAGGTCGCTGGCCGCGTCCGACTGGTTGGCGGCGTGGCAGCTGGTGCAGCTCTCCTGCTTGTGATCCTCATGATCGAACCAGCCGTGCATCATGTAGCGTGACGGCTGGGTAACCGGCGTGACCGCCAGCCGCCCGCCGCTGGCCGCCGGAATGTGGCATTCGCCGCACAGACCCTGCCGGCTCATCGCGTTGGCGAGCAGCGCCGGGCCTGAGGCGACGCTGGCGAAATTGGCGGCATAAAGCCCGCCCGGCGCGTATTGCCCCGGTCGCCGCCGCGCGCTGACCACAGGCCGGCGCGGGGCGCGGTCCATCGCCGCGAGATCGGCGCGCATCTGCTCGACATTGCCATGGTG
>JANOAH010000080.1:0-4974 GCA_031411075.1 Erythrobacteraceae bacterium | reverse complement strand
CCAGGGCTTCTCTTCCGCCGACGTTGGAGAAGGAAGCACCGCCCCGGAACAAGTCCGGGGTGACAAGTGGGAGAGGCTGAGAAACCTGCGCCAGCAAGTCACCGAAGCGATCGAGCCGTTGCGCCGCGACAAGCTGGTGCGATCGAGCCTCGAGGCGGCGGTCACCGTGCCGGAGAGTGCCGTGCCTGCCGGGGTCGATGACGCATTGCTCACCGAACTGTTCATCAGCGCGCAGGTATCGCGCGGCGATAGCGACGGCGTGAGCGTGACCCCCGCGACCGACCACAAATGCGGCCGCTGCTGGCGGCTTCTGCCCGAAGTGACCGAGGATGGCGCGCTGTGCGCCCGGTGCGACGATGCCGTCGCGCAGTTGGAGAGTGTCGCATGACCACCTTGTGGCGCAACCGCGGCATCGGCCTCGCGCTCGCCGCCGCGATCTACCTCATCGACCAGGGGCTCAAGCGGCTGGTCGAAGGGACCTTCGGCCTGACCCAGGAAGGCATGCAGGTGGTGCTGCTTCCGATCTTCAACTTCACCCGCACGCACAATTACGGCGTCTCGCTGGGCATGTTCACCGCCACCTCGGTCGAAATGCGCTGGGGGCTGGTCGCGGTCACCGCGGTGATCGCCGCGATCGTGTTCGTGTGGCTGCTGCGCGAGCGCAAGCTGGCCGACATTACCGCGCTCGGGCTGATCCTGGGCGGGGCGCTGGGCAATATCCAGGACCGCTTCGTGCGCGGCTATGTGCTCGATTACGCGGACTTGCACTTCGGCACCTTCCGGCCTTTCCTGGTCTTCAACCTCGCCGATGCCTGTATCACCATCGGCGTGCTGATAATCCTTGCCCGCGCGCTGTTCATGCGCGAGACAGCGCCGGCTTCGCAGAGCGAAGCGCAGGCGGAAAACCCATAATCATTTTGGCCCGCGGAGATTTCCTGATGCGTCGTACCGTTCAGCTTACTGTCGTCCTTCTCGCCGGCGCAGGGCTCGCCTCGTGCGGCAGTGGCGGCGTTCTCGGCCGCAGCCGGCCCGACGAGTTCGCGGTGCAGCGCCAGGCGCCGCTCCTGATTCCGCCCGATTTCGCGCTGGTCCCGCCGCAGCCCGGCGCGCCGCGCCCGGTCGAAGGCACAGCCGCGCAGCAGGCGCTCGATGTGCTGTTCGGTGGCCCGGCCCCGCGCAGCGAGGTCGAGACCACCGCGCTCGATCGCGCCGGCACCGCCGATCCGGGCATCCGCTCGGTGGTCGGCGATCCGGGGACGTTCTCGGTCGACAAAGGCAGCGCAACCCGCACCATCCTCGCCGCGCCCGAAGGCGATGGGCAAGTCGCGCGGGCCGTGATTCCGGGCTGAGGCGGGCCGCTCAGCCCTCGCGGCTGACCAGCAGTTTGTCGATCTTGCGGCCGTCCATGTCGACGACTTCGAAGCGCCAGCCCTGGTCGGCGAAGTGTTCGCCTTCGGCCGGCAGCTTCTTGAGCATCCACAGCACATAGCCCGCCGCGGTCGCGAATTCGCGGGTTTCGGGCAGCGTCAGGTCGAGCCGTTCGGCCAGCGCATCGGCGGGCAGCGCGCCCGCGACCAGCAGCGAGCCGTCGCCGCGTTCGACCACCATCGGCTCGTCGCCCTCGTCCAGGTGGCTGACGAATTTACCAGCGATCGCGGCGAGCAGATCGGCCGGCGTCACCACCCCTTCCAGGTGTCCGTATTCGTCGTGCACCATGGCCATCGCGGTGCCCGATTGCTGCAGCATCCTGAGCGCATCCATCGCATCGAGCTGGTCGGGCACGACTTCGGCCTTGCGCATTAGGTCGGCAAGCCGCACCGGCTCGCCGGCGAGCAGCGCGGCGAGCACGTCCTTGACCTTGACCACGCCGACCATCCTGTCCGACGAGCCGTCGGCGACCGGCAGCAGCGAATGCGGCGTGGCGGCGATCTCAGCGCGAATCTCCGCCTCGCCGGCGTTGAGGTCGATCCAGTCGAGCTCAGTGCGCGGGGTCATCAGCTCGCGCACCGGGCGATCGGCGAGCCGCATCACACCCGACATGATCGCCCGCTCCTGCTCCTCGATCACGCCCGAATGCGTCGCCTCGGTGAACACCATGTGCAGCTCTTCGGCGGTCAACGCGTGGTCGCCGCGATGGGCGATCCCGAACAGGCGCAACAACAACGTCGACGAGGTATCGAGCAGCCACACGAACGGCTTGGCCGCCACCGCCAGCCAGGCCATCGGCCGCGACATCGTGACGGCGATCGGCAGCGCGATGCGCAGCGCCAGCTGTTTGGGCACCAGTTCGCCGACCACCAGGCTGAAGTAGGTGGTCAGCGCGATGACCAGCGCGAATCCGGCGTTGTCGGCATAGCGCTCCGGCACGCCGAACGCTTGCAACCGCTCGCCCACCGGCCCGCCCATGGTGGCGCCCGAATAGGCCCCGGCGACAATGCCGACGAGCGTGATGCCGATCTGCACCGTGGAGAGGAACTTGCCCGGATCGGCCGCCAGCTGCAGCGCCACGCGCGCGCCTCGGCTGCCGTTGTCCGCCGCGACGCGCAACCGCGAGGTGCGCGCCGAGACGATGGCGAGCTCGGACATCGAGAATACCCCGTTGAGAAAGATCAGGGCCACCAAAATGGCGAAGCTGGACCAGGGGAAAGGGGTCATCGGAGCAGTTCGGCTAGCAGATTAACGCGCGGAGGCGAAGCATAGCGTGGAACCCGCCAGCGCGGCGGCGCGTTCCTCATTCGCACACTCGAATTGCAACCGGGCGGCCATCGCCCCTGCCCATAGGCCGCGTCCCGCCCTTACAAGGATATTTCCATGAAAACCTCGCGCCTGTTCGTCTCCAGCCTGGCCGCCGTGGCGCTGCTCGGCACCGCCGCCTGCGTCACCGATCCCAATACCGGCGAACGCCATGTCTCGCGCACTGCCGTCGGCGGCGTCGGCGGGGCGGGCCTGGGTTACTTGCTCGGCGGGCTGATCGGCGGCAAGACCGCGCGCATTCTCGGCGCCGGCATCGGCGGCGTCGCCGGCGGGGTGATCGGCTACCAGCTCGACCAGCAGATCAAGGAGCTCGACGAAGCGACCGAGGGTTCGGGCGTCGACGTGACGCAAACGCCCGACGGCACAGGCATCCTGGTCAACCTGCCCGAGATCACCTTCGCGGTCGATTCGACCACGATCAGCCCGGGCCTGCGCTCGGCGCTCGACGAGGTGGCGAACAGCCTGCAGCGCTATCCCAACAGCCTGATCGACGTGATGGGCCATACCGACTCGACCGGATCGGATGCCTATAACCTCGACCTGTCGCGGCGCCGCGCCGAAGCGGTCAAAGCCTACCTGGTGATGCGCGGCGTCAACGGTTCGCGGATCGCCAGCGTCGGATACGGCGAGCAGTACCCGAAGGCGTCAAACGACACCGCCGAAGGCCGCGCGCTCAATCGCCGGGTCGAAGTGCGGATTACGCCGATCAGCCAGGACGACGTCAACGCGGCGCGTTAGGCGCCGCTGGCCGAATACCGCTCTGCCCGATCCGCCAGGCGCGCCACGGCCGCCTGGTGGATCGCCGGCGCGCTGACCAGCACGCCGAACGCACGCGGGTCGCGCTTGTTGTAGCTGAGCGGCTGGCCGAACGCGTCGGTCACCGCCGCGCCCGCTTCGCGCGCGATCAGTGTGGCAGCGGCGATGTCCCATTCGAAGCCCCAGCGCAGCGTCGCCAGCAGATCGGCCTGGCCATCGGCGACCATCGCGATCCGGAGCGCGATCGAATTGGGTTTGTCGACCATGACCAGGTCGCGGTCTTCGCGTGGCAGCGAATCGGCCGGCACCCGCGCGCCCGCCAGCTCGGCGCGGTTGCTGGCCCTGAGGCGCTTGCTATTGAGCCACGCCCCCTTGCCCGCGGTCGCGCTCCACACCTCGTCGCGGGCAGGGGCAATCAGCGCGCCGATCAGCGGCTTGCCGGCACTGACCAGCGCCACCGACACCGCCCAGCCGGCGCGGCCGCGGATGAAATCGCGCGTCCCGTCGATCGGATCGACCAGCCAGCACAATCCGCGCACCAGCCGTTCGGGCGCGTCCGCGGTTTCTTCGGACAGCCACCCGGCCGCGGGCAGCAGCGCGCCGAGCTCACGCCGCAAGAACGCGTCGACGGCGAGGTCGGCGGTGCAAACCAGCGATCCGGGCGCTTTCTCCCAGCTTTCGAGCGCATGGCCGTGGCCGGGCCACTGGCGCAGCGCCATATGGCCGGCTTCCCGGCAGATCTGTTCGAAACGCTGGCCGTTGATCATCGCCCTCACCTGACCGCGCGCCGCGGGGTTTGCAACCCGTGGCCGCACGGCCTATGCGCGCCGCCATTCCCCTTGTCGCAGGCAGATTGCGCCCGATGAACATCCACGAATACCAGGCCAAGGAATTGCTCGCCAAGGTCGGCCTGCCGGTCCCCGCCGGCCACGCCGCGTTGAGCGTGGCGGAAGCGGTCGAAGCGGCGAAGCAGATGCCCGGTCCGCTGTGGGTGGTGAAGGCGCAGATCCATGCCGGCGGGCGCGGCAAGGGCAAGTTCAAGGAACTGGGGCCCGAGGCCAAAGGCGGCGTGCGGCTGGCGCGCTCGATCGAAGAGGTGGAGGCCAACGCCCGCGAGATGCTCGGTAACACGCTGGTGACGGTGCAGACCGGTCCGGCGGGCAAAGCGGTCAACCGGCTTTACGTCACCGATGGGGTGGACATCGGCCAGGAATACTACCTGTCGCTGGTCGTCGATCGCGGCAGCGGGCGGATCGCCATGATCGCGTCCACCGAAGGCGGTATGAGCATCGAGGACGTGGCGCACGACACGCCCGAAAAGATCGCCACGATCGCCGTGGACCCGGCCACCGGGTTCATGCCGCACCACGGCCGCGCGCTCGCCGCCGGGCTCAAGCTGACGGGCGACCTTGCCAAGCAGGCGGCCAAGCTCGGCAAGCAGCTCTACGATGCGTTCGTCGCGCT
>JANOAH010000079.1:0-1607 GCA_031411075.1 Erythrobacteraceae bacterium | reverse complement strand
AAGACCGAAGAGCCGTTCCGGCTGCCCGACTGGTCGCTCGAAGTGGTCGATGGCGGTGGGCGGATCGACAGCGATTACGGCCCGATCGGGTTGAGCCTGAAAGGCAAAGGCAAGCTGCGCGGTGGCTTCGCCGGCGAGCTGGGGGGAATCGCCCCACGGCTGGCCGGAGCGGGCTGCGAAGTCACGCGCGCTAGCCTCTATGGCCGCCTGACTGTCGAGGCCGAACGGCCGCGCCTTGCCGGGCCGCTGCGGCTGGGCCGGTTGACCTGCGGCGCCGACGGGATCGACGTGGCCGGTGCGGCGCTGCAGCTCGATGCCAGGGTCGATCAGGCGCTCAATGTGTTCGAAGGCGAAGGCACGCTGCGCACCGCAGCGCTGGGTTATGGCGGCAATCGACTAGCGGGGCTGGATGGCACAGTTCGCGCGAGCTGGCGCGACGGCGGGCTGACCGGGCGCTACGAGCTCGCCGGGCGCGGGCTGGCGACCGGGGCGCTGGCCGCGAGCCGGGTCACGCTCGACGGTTCGCTGCGCGCGCGGCGGCAATTCGCGCGGATCGAGATCGACGCCGATGTCGACGGCAGCGGGGTGCGGCTCGGCCCGGCGCTCGATGCGACGCTGGCCGATGCGGCGCGCGGCACCGCCGACACGCTGCTTGGGCCGCTGCTGGCGCAAGTCCGCGCGCGGCTGGCGGCGGAGGGGCGAGCGAGCCGGTTCGTCGGCAGCCTCTCGCTGCGCCGCTCGGACGGACGCACCAGCCTCGCCGTTCCCGAAGCGGCGCTGCGCGGCAGCAGCGGCGCGACCCTTCTGGCGTTGAGCCGGGTGCGGATGGTCACCGGCGGCGCGGCGCCGCGGCTGTGGGGCAATTTCTCGACCGGTGGCGCCGGTCTGCCGCGCCTGGTCGGGCGGATGGAACAACGCGCCGACGGCGGGATCGAGGCGCGCTTCGCGATGGCCGAATACGCCGCCGGCAATGCTCGGCTGGCGCTGCCCGAGCTGGCGGTGGTGCAGCGGGCTGACGGGGCGATCGGTTTTTCCGGCACCGCGCGCGCCAGTGGTGCCCTGCCGGGCGGTATGGCCGAGGGCCTGGTCCTGCCAGTATCGGGCCGCTGGTCGCCGAACGCGGGCCTGGCGGTGTGGAGCCAATGCACGTCCGCACGGTTCGACCGGCTGCGCTTCGCCAACCTGACGCTCGAGCGGCAAGCACTGACGCTGTGCCCCCCGCGCGGCCAATCGATCGTTCGGTATGACGGGCGCCGGCTGCGCGTGGCCGCGGGTGCGCCGTCGCTGCAACTGGCCGGCCGTCTCGGCGAAACGCCGATCGCGATCCGCAGCGGGCCGGTCGGCCTCGCCTGGCCCGGCGCGCTGTCGGCGCGGCAGGTCCAGGTCGCGCTCGGCCCCGCCGCCACGGCGACGCGGTTCGTGATCGAGGACCTGACCGCCGACATCGGCCAGGACATCGCCGGCCGCTTCGCCGGCACCGACGTGCGCCTGTTCGCCGTCCCGCTCGATCTGCTCGGCGCCAGCGGCACCTGGCGCTATGCGAACGGACGACTGAGCATTGCCGATGGCGCGTTCCGGCTGGTCGATCGGCAGCAGCCAGGCCGCTT